>CALHLT010000031.1:0-10272 GCA_938034555.1 uncultured Bacillota bacterium | reverse complement strand
ATCCTAAGTCTAGCGCGTCTGCCAATTCCGCCATATCCGCATTTACTGCGTTATATTAACACAAGTTAAAATTTTTGTCAAATTGAAAATGTGTGCTTTTGGGGCAGAATAAAATAAAAGTTTTTGTATAAAAAAGGCTTCGAATTGAAAGAATTATTCTAAGGAGGGAAGAAAGATGGCGTTAATTATCATTAACATAATAAGTTTTATTATTGTTTTGATTGGAGCGGTTAACTGGGGGCTTATTGGAATTTTCGATTGGAACTTGGTTACTGCAATTTTCGGCGGGTTTAACGTTGGCGCAAGAATTATCTATTGTCTTGTTTTTGCAGCGGCGCTTTGGCTGATTTTCTATGCAATCTATTCAATGGGTTTAATCGATATGCGCGCAGGACGCAAAAACAGAGAAAACAATCAACAATAAAACCAAAAAAAATTTGCCAGTCTTCCCAAAAGATTGGCAATTTTATTTTTGTTATGATATAATATTTTTTGTGAAAAGATATTACAAGATTTTAGGGCTTCCGCTTACTGCTTCAAAAGAAGAAGTTAAGAACGCAAGAAACAATTTGCTTAAAAAATATCATCCCGATCACTATCAGGGCAGCATAAGATTTGCAGAAGAAAAGAGCGCGGAAATTAACGAGGCATTTGAAAAAATTTCGGAATTTTTAGATAAGCAAGAAAGTCAAGACGCAAAACAAAATGTTAAACAAACTTCTCCAAAAGAGGAGCATTTTGAAAGCGCAAAAAGTTCAACCGTTTCAAGCGAAGACGAGCAACTTGAAAAAGAAAGAGCCGAAAGAATTAGAGCGGAAATTCGCCGCAAACGCGAAGAAAAGGCGCGAAGGCTTCGTCAAAAAAGAGAGAAAAAACAAGAAAGAGAACTTAAAAAACAGCAAAGACAAGAAAAACGTAAAAACCGAAAAACACTTGAAGAAAGATATGAAGAGGTTTTGGAAGAAAACGAGAGAATAACGCGACTAACAAAGGATAAACCAACAATTGATAACACATTGATTGAGGACGAACGCAATCCAGAAAAAACTGAAAAAACCCTTCTAGATTTCTTGATTTACGGGCTGATTGGAATGTTAGTTTTATTAGTTATTTTATATTTCACTGGAGTTTTAAAATGAAATCCAAACTTGAAAGAATGGAAGAACTTGTTAAAGAGCTTAATATCCACGTTCATAATTATTATGTTCTTGACAAGCCAACAATTTCCGATTTTGAATATGACAGAATGTATGACGAACTTGTTTCGCTTGAAAAGGAAACAGGAACAGTTTTGCCATCTTCGCCAACTCAAAGAGTTGGGGGCGAAATTCTGGCTGGGTTTAAGAAATTTGTTCATGAAGTTCCGTTATACAGCCTTGATAAAGTTCAAAATTACGCGGGGCTTGAAAACTGGGTTGCGGGAATTAAAAAAGAGTTTCCAAACTCAACTTTTTCGGTTGAATATAAGTTCGACGGTCTTTCAATTGTTGTTGAATATGAAAACGGGAATCTTGTTAAAGCAGGAACAAGGGGAAACGGAAAGGTTGGGGAAGATGTTACAGCCCAAGTTAAAACAATTAAATCTGTTCCGCTTTCAATTCCTTTCAAAAATAAAATCATTGTCCAAGGCGAAGGAATGATAACTTTGCCAAACCTTGAAAAATATAACAAAATTGCAACTGAACCGCTTAAAAATGCAAGAAACGCAGTTGCAGGAGCAATTCGAAATCTTAACCCAAAAGAAACTGCAAAACGTAATTTGGACTTGTTTGCATATTCAATTAACTATATTGAAGGGAAAAAATTTGAAACGCAAAAGCAGGCAAATGATTTCTTAATTGAAAATGGATTTAAAACCGCTTCATTTTTCAAAATTTGCAAAACAAGCGATGAAATTATAAGTGAAATCAAAAAAATTGGCGAAATTAAAAACTCGCTTGACATTCTTATGGACGGAGTTGTTGTTAAACTTAACGAAATTCAAAATCGCGAAGAACTTGGCTACACAAGTAAGTTTCCAAAATGGGCAATTGCGTTTAAGTTTGAGCCAGAAGAACTTTCAACAGTTTTAAAAGATGTTGTTTGGCAGGTTGGAAGAACAGGGAAATTAACACCAATTGCGCAAATTGAACCCGTAACTCTTGCCGGCGCAACTGTTAGCCGCGCAACGTTAAATAATATGGGCGACATAAAGCGAAAAGGGGTTAAAAAAGGCGCGCGTGTTTTTGTTCGAAGAAGCAACGAAGTTATCCCAGAAATTCTTGGAATTGCGGAAGATTTGCCAGGGTCAGAGGAAATTAAAGAGCCAAAAACCTGCCCTTGCTGCGGCGGAGTTGTTAGCGAAATTGGAGCAAACTTGTTTTGCACGAACATAGATTGTCCAGAGCAAATTAAAGACTCTTTAACACATTTTTGCAGCCGGGAAGCAATGGATATTGACGGGCTTAGCGAAAAAACAATTAACCAATTCTATCTTGAACTTGGGCTTCGAAAACTTTCGGACATATACGATTTAACATATGAACAACTTATCAAACTTGACAAGTTTAAAGATAAAAAGGCGGAGAATTTGCTTTCGTCAATTGAAAAAAGCAAGAATGTTTCGCTTTCGGCGTTTATCTATGCGCTTGGAATTAAAAATGTTGGAACAAAAACCGCAAAAGATTTAGTTCAAAATTTTAAAACTTTTGACGGAATTCGAAACGCATCATATGAGGATCTTGTTGCAATTCGCGATGTTGGCGAAACTGTTGCGCAAAGTATTTTTGATTACTTTAGTAACGAAGAAAACAAAGAAGAAATTGAGCGTTTGTTTAAAAAGGGGATAAAGCCTAAAGCCGTTGAAACAAATGAAAACCTTAAACTTGCCGGAAAGAGAGTTGTTTTAACAGGTTCGCTTTCAATTTCGCGTTTGCAGGCAACAAAGCTTCTTGAAGAAAACGGAGCAGTTGTTCTTTCGTCGGTTGGGAAGGAAACAAATCTTGTTGTTGCGGGCGAAAACGCAGGAAGCAAACTTGAAAAAGCACGAGCGCTTGGAATTGAAATAATTGGCGAACAAGAATTTTTCAACTTAATTAAAAAATAATTTACAAAACAAAAAATGTGTGATATAATACGCAAAGATTTAAAGGAGAGATTTGGCTTATGATGATTGAACCACCAATTGACGAACTTGTTAAAAGAACAGGCGGGAACAAATATAAACTTTCGGTTATTATGGCAAAACGCGCAAAAGAACTTGAAAAAAGAATTCCAGCAGAAATTGAAAAAAGCGACAAGAAAGCAATAAGTCTTGCAGCCGACGAAATTTACAGCGGAAAAATCGTTGCCGACAGTTAATTGAATTATCTTAAAAAAAGAACAATTCCACTTTGAGAATTGTTCTTTTTTTGTTAAAATATTCTTTGATGATTGCAGAAGTTATTGTTGAAGTTAGCAGCAGCGAAGTTGACAAGGTTTTCGACTATGAAATTCCTTCTTCTTTTATGCAAGAAAAACTTGTTGGAAGAAGAGCAATTGTTCCCTTTGGCCCAAGAAAAATTGAAGGCTACATTTTAAAAACAAAAGAAACTTCAAATCTTCCTTCTTCAAAACTTAAAAGCATAATTTCTCTTTTGGACAGCGAGCCAATTATTTTGCCAGAAATGATTGAACTTGCTTCGTTTATGAAATATAAATTCCACCTTAAAATGGTGGATTGTCTTCGCCTTTTCATTCCTTCCCAAATGCGCGGAGAAAAGGTTAAGCCCGTTTTTGTTAAAAGTTATGTTTTAAGCGAAAATTTCAATGAAAACTCAAAAAAACTTAACAAAAATGCAAAAAAACAACAAGAAATTATTGATTTCTTGTTAAAAAACAAAATAATTGAACCAAAAGATGTTAAAAATTTTTCGCCTTCTGCGCTTAAAAATCTTGAAAAACAAGGCATAGTTATTGCAAAAGAAGTTCAAGAATTTAGAAAACCAATGAAATATTTGGAAGTTTCTTGCCATACAAAACATGTTTTAAATCCTTCTCAAAAAAATGCACTTGAAAAAATTAAAGGAAATAAAACCTTCCTTTTGCATGGCGTTACGGGAAGCGGCAAAACCGAAGTTTATATGAATGTTATCGAGCGTGAAATTGCAAACGGAAAAACTGCAATCATGCTTGTTCCAGAAATTTCGTTAACTCCGCAAGTTTTAAGGAATTTTAAAGAGCGCTTTGGAAACACTGTTGCAATTTTGCATAGCGGACTTTCCGCTGGGGAAAGATTTGACGAATGGAACAGACTTCTTTCGGGAGATGCGAAAATTGCAATTGGGGCAAGAAGCGCAATTTTTGCGCCCCTTAAAAATCTTGGAGTTATAATTATCGACGAAGAGCACGATGGCTCTTATGTTAGCGAATCGAATCCAAGATATAACACCTTCGAAATTGCAACTTTTCGCGCAAAATATAATGAATGCAGTCTTGTTTTGGGAAGCGCAACGCCAAGCATTGAAACATACTATTTGGCGAAAGAAGGAAAAATTGAGATTATTGAACTTCCCGTTCGCGTTAACGGAAAAGACATGCCAACAATTGAAATTGTTGATATGCTTGGGGAAATTAGAGCGGGAAATAATGGCGTTTTTTCAAGGCGGCTTTTAGGCGAACTTGAAGAGTGTTTTAAACAAAAGAAACAAGCAATTTTGTTCCTTAACAGGCGCGGTTATGTTTCGTTTTTGCGATGTAGAGAATGCGGATATGTTGCGAAATGCAGCGATTGTGATGTTTCGCTTGTCTATCATAAATCGGAAAATAAACTTGTTTGCCACTATTGCGGGAAAAAATTTAAGGTTTTAACGGCATGTCCAGAATGCGGAAGCACGCATATTCGCGAGGGGGCAATTGGAACGGAAAATGTTGTTGCACAATTTAAACAAATTTTCCCAGATGTTCCCGTTTTAAGAATGGATAACGACACAACACGAACGAAAGATGCTCATCAAAAAATTCTTTCCGCTTTTTCAAAACAAAAGCCGGGCGTTTTGATTGGAACGCAAATGATTGCAAAAGGGCACGATTTCCCCGATGTTACGGTTGTTGGAATTTTGGACGCCGACCAAGGCTTGTTCCAAAGTCACTATAAAAGCGCAGAGCGAACTTTTGCTCTTATAACCCAAGTTGCGGGGCGCGCAGGAAGAAGCGAAAGCGAAGGAAAAGTTGTTCTTCAAACCTATTGTCCAAAAAAATACGTTTATAATCTTGCGGCAAACTACGACTATAAAGGTTTTTATAAGCGCGAAATTAACCTTCGCCAAACAACGCTTTTCCCTCCTTTTTCAACAATTCTTCGCGTTATGTTTAACGGAGATAATGAGGAGGAAGTTAAAAACAGTGCAAAGGCGTGCTATGAAGAAGTTTTGGAAATGAAAAAGAGCGAACCAAACAACTTTATATATCTTAACGCAATGAAATCGCCAGTTTCAAAAATCAAACAAAAATTCCGCTATCAAATTCTTGTTCGATTGAAAGGCGAAAATATTGATAATTTAATTCAAAAAGTGTATAATGCATGCGACAGAGCAAAAACTCCAAGGGTTTCATGTTTTGTTGAAATTAACCCTCAAAGTTTAAGTTAAGGAGAAAAAATGGCAATAAGAAATGTTGTAACAAATGAAAGTGATGTTGAATTTTTAAGAAAGAAGAGCAAGCCGGTTGTTGATTTCGACGAAAAACTTTGGCAACTTCTTGATGATATGAAAGAAACAATGCATCAAAATAATGGCGTTGGAATTGCTGCTGTTCAAGTTGGTGTTTTAAAACGAGTTGTTATTGTTGAACCAAACAATATGTTTTTGGAACTCATCAATCCACAAATTGTTTTCGAGGACGGGCAAGAAATTGACGAAGAAGGATGTTTAAGCGTTTGCAAAACTCGTGGATATGTTGCAAGACCAAAAATTGTTAAGGTTAAGGCTCAAGACCGCTATGGCTATGATTTTGAAATTAGCGGCGAACACTATCTTGCGCGTGTTTTGTGCCACGAAATTGACCACCTTGACGGAATTCTTTTTATTGACAAAATGTTAGAGGAGTGTAAAGACTGATGAGAATTGTTTTTCTTGGGGGAAGCGAATTTTCCGTTCCATCTTTTGAAAGATTAATTGCCGACGGCCATGAAATTTTGGCGGCAGTTTGCCAGCCCGATCGTCCAAACTCGCGCGGAAATAAAATTGAATTTTGTCCGCTTAAAAAAAGTGCAATTGAGCATGGCGTTAAAGTTTTGCAATTTCAGAAAATTCGAATTGAAGGAACGGAAGAAATTAAAAAACTTAATCCCGACCTTATGGTTGTTGTTTCCTATGGGCAAATTTTGCCAGAAGAACTGATTAACATTCCAAAACTTGGAACAATCAATGTCCATGGTTCTCTTTTGCCAAAATATCGCGGAGCATCGCCAATTGTTTCCGCAATTCTTAACGGCGAAAAGAAAACGGGCGTAACAATCATGCGAATTGCCAAGGAAGTTGATGCGGGAAACATTCTTTTTAAAGCGGAAACAGAAATTGGAGAAAATGAAACGGGCGGAGAACTTTCAAAAAAACTTTCAATTCTCGGCGCAAATTTGCTTTCCAATGCAATTGTTCAACTTGAAAAAGGAAATGTTTTAGAGGAAATTCAAGACGCTTCAAAGGCAACGTTTACGAAGATGATTCGAAAGGAAGACGGAGAAATTGATTTTTCAAAATCTATGGACGAAATTGTTAATAAAATTCGTGCGTTTAACCCAACAAATGTTGCATATGCAATTAGAAATGGCGAAAAAATTAAAATTTATGAAGCCAAAAAAGAGCCAGAAATTGAAAGCAATTTGCCTTGCGGCGATGTTATTGTTTCAAGCGCAAAAGAAGGGCTTGTTATTAAATGTGGGAACGGAGCAGTTAGAATCTTGCGTTTGCAAGCGCCAGGCGGAAAGCCTCTTGACGCAAAAAGTTTTTTAAACGGAAGGAAATTTTGAAAACAAGTTTATTAGATTTAAGTTTTGATGAAGTTAAGGAAATTGTTGAAAAAGAAGGACAACAATTTTTTCGCGCAAAACAAATTTTTGAGTTTGCTTTTTCGGGCGTTTCAATTGACGAAATGAGTTCGCTTCCAAAAAGTTTTCGAAGCAGCCTTTCCGAAAATTATGTTGCAAATCCTGTTTCAATCTATAAAAAACTCGTAAGCCAAGACAAAACGGCAAAATACATCTATAAACTTCAAGATGGGAACATTATTGAAGGCGTTTTAATGCGATATAAATATGGGAACACAATTTGTGTTTCAACTCAAGTTGGCTGTCGAATGGGGTGCAAGTTTTGCGCAAGCGGGCTTAACGGGCTTGTTAGAAACCTTAATGCAAGCGAAATTTTAGGGCAAGTTTTGGCAGTTAACAGAGAACTTGGCGGAACGCGCAAAAACAGAAAAATAACAAACATTGTTTTAATGGGAAGCGGCGAACCTTTGGATAACTATGAGCAGGTTACAAAATTTTTAAAGCTTGTTAATGCGCCATATTCGCTTAACATAAGCCAAAGAAACATATCCCTTTCAACTTGCGGGCTTGCCGACAAAATTAAAAAACTTGCCGACGACGGCTTTTCAATCACATTAACAATTTCTCTTCATAGTCCAACCGACGAAAAACGAAAAACAATAATGCCAATTGCGAATGCATATTCTCTTAAAGAGGTTTCGGAAGCAGCAAAATACTATTTTAATAAAACTGGCAGACGCGTTGTTTTTGAATATGCACTTATCGACGGGGTTAACGATAGTTTTGAGGACGCACAAGAACTTCGAAATTTGCTTAAAGGCTTTCCAACCCACATCAATTTAATTCCGCTTAATCCAGTTGCCGAACGCGGACTTAATGGAACGCCAAAACATCAAGTTTATGCTTTTCAAAAGAAACTTGAAGAACTTGGAATGAGCGCAACAGTTCGAAGAACCATGGGCGAGGACATTGAAGGCGCATGCGGGCAACTTCGAAATAAAATTTTGAAACAAGAAAATAGAACATGAAAAATGTTTTATTTTTTTTTGTTTAATGATAAAATATTTATATGAAAAAACAATATGTTGCGGTTTCAACCGACCCTGTTAAAAGCGAAAATCAATGTGAAAGCGTCCTTGGTTATGCAAGGGAAGTTTTAAATGCGGGCGCAGATTTTTTGCACTGCGATGTTATGGACGGGAAATTTGTTCCTCAAAAAACAATCGACGAAAAAGTTGTTGGGTATGTTAATTCAAATTGTTTAATTCCGCTTGATGTCCACCTTATGACAGTAAATCCACAAAGAACAATTTTAAAATATAAAAAAGCAGGGGCGAACATTTTAACAGTCCACTACGAAGCCTTCAAATGTAAGCTTAAACTAAAGGCCGCTCTTAAAAAAATTCGTAAACTAAAAATGCTTTCGGGGCTTAGCATTAAACCTCAAACAGAAGTTAGCGAAATTGAAAATTTGCTTCCTCTTTGTGATGTTATTTTAGTTATGAGCGTTGAACCAGGAAAAAGCGGACAGAAATTTTTGGAAAGCGCAAACGAAAAAATTGAACAATTAAATTTAATTCGAAAGCAAAAAAATCTTAATTTTAAAATTGAAGTTGACGGGGGAATTAACTCTGAAATTGCGCAAAAAATTGCAAAAAAAGGCGCAGACATTATTGTTAGCGGAAGTTATGTTTTTAACGCCGAAAATAAAAAAGATGCAATTAATTCATTAAAATAATTAAATATTTAATAAATTAAATTTTTTTCAAATTAAAAACAAAATTTAATTAAAAATTGATAAAATTAAATAAAAAACAATAAAAAAATAAAAAATATATCATTTTTTTGATATATTTTTTAATTTTTATTTAATTTTTAAAAAATACTTTGTAAATTAATTCCAATAACATGCTCATAGCCATCTAAATAGAAAAAAATTAAATTAAGACTTTCAATGAATGCCTCGCGATTGTTTTGCTTAACTGCTGTTTGAAGTTTGTTGATTTCAATTCCAACATCTTCAATTTCTTTATGATTAACAAACGTGCAAATAATGCTTTCTTTTGCTTGCCAGTAGGATTCAAGTTCTTTTGCCTTTTCCTCGTTCTTTGCCATAACAGCCTCAAGATCAAGATTCTCGATATGTCTGTTGACGAAGAACTGCTGGATACCTCTTACAAGTGCAGAGCAGATCCAGTAAATACCAAGACCAACCGGTGTGATAAAACACATAAATGCCATAAATACCGGCATCGTATTGTTCATCATCTTCATCTGTTTTGCCATCTGGTCATTATCGCCACCCGCCTGCGGCATCAGCTTCAAGCTCAACACCTGAGTGATGTAGGAAAATACCGGAACCAGGATCGCTGCGATCAGGATCAGGTATAAATGATTGGAAGCTGCATTCTTAATGATTGCAAGCGGTGTATCGGAAATGTTCATTCCGAGGAAATAATTGAACCCATGCACCGATGTGTTTGTTGTATCGATCACACCGGAGAGATCCGGAAATTTATCCTTTAAGGTATCCCATCCACTGGACGGAAGTTTATAAACAACATCAACAATATAATTATATAACGCGGTCTTATCTTTTACGGTAAAATCCGTCTGTACGCCAAGGTTATAGGTTTCCGTCAGTTTCGTCATGATGTTCTGATAACCGGAAACGTTCATGATCCCGTTTACGAGATCCGCAAACACACCTTTTACACTGCTGACATAAGCAGGTACATTCTGAAATACACGATACAAAGCAAACCAGATCGGCATCTGGACAACTGCCTGTAAACAGCTTCCGGTCGGAGAAATACCGTATTTTTCATACAGTTTCTGTGTTTCTTCCTGCATAGCCATCATTGAAGCCTGATCTTTCCGGTTGCCGTATTTTTTCTGAATTGCCTGAAGTTCCGGCTGCATTTTCTGTGATAATTTGGAAAATTTCTGCTGTTTTAATGTCAGCGGAAACATACACAGATAAATGAGCATGGTAAGTATGATGATCGATAACGCAATACTTTCCACTCCAAATGTATTGGAAAAGAACATATAGATTCCGTTCATGATCCAACCGAAGAAACGCGCGATCGGACCCAGTATCTTTCCGGAATACTGTGTTAATACTATTTCTGTCACAAGAAAGCCCTCCTGAATTTATGGAACTGGATCATATCCACCTTTTGAAAAAGGATTACATCTCAATATTCGCCATGCCGCTAAAGCACCGCCCTTAAAAGCTCCGTACTTTTCCACTGCTTCTAAACCAT
>CALHLT010000030.1:0-12120 GCA_938034555.1 uncultured Bacillota bacterium | reverse complement strand
CCACTATGAAGGTTGGTATAAGGACACAATTGAAGGCAAGTTTGGTCTTAAAACCGACGGAGCCGACCACGGCAGATTTAAAGCAAGCAAAAATGCAACACTTGACCAAGAATTTTTTGCTGCAAAAGAATTTAATGACGACGGATATAGTTTGGAAACAGACAAAAATGGAAACCCCCTTTACAAAAGAGAACAAGTTAATGGTGGCTTTAAATATTATGTTGACAGCGCAATTAAAGGTTGGAATTTTCTCCCTCCATCTTGGAAACAAGAGAACTCATCGGCAGCAGAAATTGTTTTGAATCATCTTGAACACTGTGAAAACGAAGGCATGTCAATATCACGTTATTTACCTGCAATCAGCGTCATAATCCACAAATGGTGGGTTGCAAGACAAATTGCTGGGGAATTTGGAATTGACACTACAGAAGCTCGCCTACTTGGAACATTGTCAAACGACGATGTTAAATATATTAAAGGCGAAGCAGCAAAACCTAAAAAGCCTTCAATGCTTCTTAAAAATCTTCTAAATGTAACCACAAAAGAAAGATTGAACGAGATTTGGGGAATTGAAAACTTTGTTTCTTACGATGAGCTCCCATTCGAAGAACAAATTAAAGACACAAATCAAGTTAAGTATGCGCTTAATGCAATTAACAAAGCAACAAACAATCAAATTGATTATTATCTCGACCAAGAAATGCTTGTTATAGACAAAATAAATCAAATGCAGATGCAAAACAATAAAAATCAAGTTCAAGATAATTAATTAAAAATAAAGAAAAATATAAGGCGCGAGCCTTATATTTTTTTTAAAAACTTGAAGGTTTTTCAAGCGATGTTTTAACCTAAAATTTCTTTAAGTTTGAAAAGCAATTTGGTTTTCTTAAATTTTATTTTCAAGCAATTTTTCGGCAATTTTCTGCCCCGCTTTTTCCATAACTTCTGCTGTTAATTTTTGGTCATAAAATTCTTCAAGAGTGAATGCTTTTCCAAAGCGAAGAGTGTTTGGACGAAAAACTTTTGGCTTTTTCTTAATCCAAACGGGAACAATTGGAGTTTTTGTTTTAATTGCAAACATAGCCGCGCCTGCTTTAACTTCCGAAAGTTCTTGCTCGGTTTTGTTTCGCGTTCCTTCCGGGAAAATTGTTAAAACTTTTTCATCGTTTAAAACGCGCATTGAAAGTTTAATTGCGTTAAGGTCTGTTTTTCCGCGGTCAACCGGAATTGCATGGACAAATTTCATAATTCCGCGCATAAATCTATTTTTAAAAAGTTCTTTTTTAGCAAGAAAATATTGTTTGCGCCAAGTGGCAAGAACAAGCAAAATTCCGTCGATGTTGCTCGTGTGATTACAAATGAAAATGACGCGCCCTTTTGGGATGTTTTTCTTCCCTTTAAACGCCGTTGGGAACAAAAGCCAAACCCAAGGATAAACTAAAAATTTAACAAAATTCAAGATTTTCCTCCAAAGTATTATATTTCAAACTTGCCTGCAAGTTTCAAGTTATAAACAATTTCCATTTCGGTTTTTGAAAGTTCTTTAAACTTTCCGCGTTGAAGCCCGCCAAGCGTTATTTCGCCAACGCGAACACGTTTAAGAAGGACAATTGTTTTTCCAATTGCGTCGAACATTCTTCGAACTTGGTGGTTTTGGCCTTCGGTTATAACAACCGAAAGACGGGTTAATTTCCCGTCGAATTTAATTGCCTTAACCTTTGCAGACGGCATTCTTTTTCCGTTTTCAATTGCCCCCGCACGAAGAACAGCAAGTTCACTTTCTTGAATTTTGCCTTCAATTGTTACGATATATTCTTTTTCAATTTCATAGCGTGGGTGCATAACGCAATCGGCAAAATCGCCGTCGTTTGTAACAATTATGAGCCCTTCGGTGTTATAGTCCAGCCTTCCAATTGAGAAAAGGCGTTTGTTTGAAGGAAGGAGCGAAAAAATTGTTTTTCTTCCCTTTTCATCGCTGTTTGAGCAAATATAGCCTTTTGGTTTGTTAAGTTTATAATAAACAAAGTCGTTTGAAAGCAAAACTCTTTTCCCATCAAAAACAACTTCGTCCTTTTGCTCATTAACAACTGTTCCAAGTTCGCTTGCAACTTTTCCGTTAACATAAATTTTGCCTTGGCTTATAAGTTCATCGGCTTTTCGTCTTGATGCAACACCTGCGGTGCTTAAAAATTTATTTAATCTCATAGAGTAATTTTAAAACATTTCTTTCTCAAATGCAAATGTATTTCATAAATTCCAATAGTCGGTTATTTTTTCAAGTTTATCCATGAATTTTGTTGATTCAATTTCGTTTGTTGAATAGATTTTTTCAACAAAAAGAGTTTCGTTTCCAAGTTTGATTGAAATTTTTCCAAGCTCTTGCTCTTTTTTAACTGGAGCAGAAATTTTTGAAGGAAGGTCAATTTCTGTTTTAACAATTTCAATTTCGTCTTTTGAAAGAGGAAATTCAAACTTGCGTTTTGAGAAAGTTTCAACGCTTGTTTTAACGCCATTTTCAATTTCAACGCTTGGTTGTTTCGAATATTCGCCCAACAGCGAAACCATTGAATAGTTTTCAAAGCCCATTTGCAAAAGACGCTTGCTTTCTTCAAACATTGGGCCGCAATTTAAAACAACACATATAAGGCGCATTCCGTCTTTTTTAGCGCTTGCAACAAAGCATCTTTTTGCGTTATCCGTGAAGCCCGTTTTGACGCCTTCACATTCCTCCATTTGCCAAAGCAATTTGTTCTTATTTTTCAAAAGTTTTGCTTGAACCATCTCGTTTCCAGAAACTGTTACATTTTTTGTTTTAACAATTTCGCGAAAAATTGGGTTTTCCATTGCGCATGCGGTTATTTTCGCAAGGTCGAAAGCGCTTGTGTAATGCCCTTCGGCGTCTAAACCATGTGGGTTTGAAAAATGTGTGTTCTCAAGCCCCAAACTTTTTGCTTTTTTGTTCATAAGTTCAACAAATTCTTCTTCTGTTTTGGAAATTCTTAGCGCAATTGCAACTGCTGCATCGTTTCCAGAAGGAAGCATAAGCCCATAGAGAAGTTCGCGAAGAGTTTTTTCTTCGCCCTTTTGAAGATATAAACTTGTTCCCTCAACGCCAATGCTTCTGTCGTCAACTTTAAAAGCTTCATCCAAATTTTTTGCATTTTCAAGCGCAACAAGAGCGGTCATAATTTTTGTTGTTGACGCCATTGGGAAACGCCCGTTACAATTTTTTTGAAACAAAATTCGTCCGCTTGACGCCTCGATAACCGCCATTCCTTTTGCATATGTTGCCGTTTCTTCTGTTGCATTAAGAAAAGAAAGATCGCGTTCCTCGGCGGCTGCAGATGGTCTTTTAACAAAAAAGGCAGAAAAAGCAAACGAAAAAAGCAAAATTAAGCATAAAAATATAACAATCAATTTAATTTTTCTTGATTTCATTATTTTTTCTCCTTTTTATCAGTTGATTTCGCAAGTTTTTCGGCGGCTTTTGCAACTAGGTCTAAAATCTTTTGATAGTTTGTTTCGGCTGCTGTTGAAATGTATTTAACCTCCAAATTTGTTGAAACAAGAAATCCAATTGGGCTTAGCATAACAGCTCCGCCGCTTCCCCCTGCCATTGGATAATGGGTTGCAACGCGGCGAGTTGAAATGTCGGCATATTCCCCGCCTCCAACAACAAATCCAATTGAAACTTTTGAAACAGGAACAATTGATGTTCCGTCTGGCAAAGTTGTTGGATTGCCAAAAATTGTTTCGTTTGTTGAAACAGTTTTAAGCGACGCCAAAGTTTTTTCAATTAAGTTGTCGATTGTGCTAGATTTTTCATAAATTTTCATAAAATTATCCTCAAATTGTATTTTGCACTTTTCGCAAGTTTTTATTAAAAATAATCCAAAGATTTCTAAATCTTTTTAGTTGTTTTCCTTAAAATTGAAACGAAAAAACTGAAAATCACATCATAAATTGAAATTGAAACTCGAATTGAAGAGCCAACAGCAAATTTTGTTTCGAAAAAATCTGTTTTGTTTTTAAGATTGAAAGAACCCGTTTTTTGAACCAGTTTAAGTCTTGCAAGCGCGGCAAGAACAGCGCTTGAAAACGCCGATGAAACAAGAGCGCTTTTAAACGGGTCGCCCGCGCCAACAACAGAATAGACATTAAGTTTTCGAACTTTAAGTTTGTTTCCAACTTCATTTTTAAAAAATATTAAAAATTTAAGTTGTTTTTCGCCAAACTCCGCATTAACATAGTTGTTTTCTTTTTTCGTTATTAAAATTATGCTTGTTCCTTTGCGCTTGATTTTTGCAACAATGAACTTAACAAACCAAAGTTTTAAAAGAAGCGAGCCATGATTTTCAAGAAAGTCGTAAGAAACTTTCCCGTCGAATGTCAGCGGGAAAACAACAATTAAAATTACGGCAACAAGAAAAAGAAGATAAAGACTTTCCATTTCTCTCTATCTTCTCCGTTTATCGTGTTTTTTAATCAATTAAAGCGAAACTGTTGCCTTCGCCGTGAGCGACAAGTCGCTAAGCCCAAGCCCATCTTTCATAAGATAGTATGCTGCGCTTCCAATCATCGCTGCATTATCCGTGCAAAGAACAAGTTCTGGCATAAAAAGTTGAATATGTCGTTTTTCGGTTTCTGTTTTAAGAGTTTCTTTAAGTTTTGAGTTTGCCGAAACTCCGCCCGCAACAACAAGTTTGTTTGCATTAAGTTTTTCGCAAGCTAAAATTGTTTTCCCAACAAGTTCGTTTGTAACTTCTTTTTGGAAACTTGCGCAAACATCGGCAACGTTAATTTCTTCGCCTTTTTGCGTAAGTTTATGAACATAGTTAATAACCGCTGTTTTAAGACCGCTGAAACTGAAATTAAGGGAGTTTTGCATTGGGCTGTGGGAAACAAATTTAATTGTTTCTTTTCCGTCTTTTGCGGCTTTATCAACTTTTGGGCCGCCAGGATAACCAAGCCCAACAACGCGCGCAACCTTGTCGAACGCTTCGCCTGCTGCGTCGTCAACAGTTGTTCCAACAAGTTCGTGGGCGTTATAGGAAGGGATGTTTAAAATTGCAGTGTGCCCCCCGCTCACCATAAGGCAAACGAAAGGCGGTTCAAGATTTTCATAGGTTAAATAATTTGCGGCAATATGCCCTTTAATATGGCTTACGGCAATTAAAGGAACATCAAGCGAAAATGCAAGAGATTTTGCGAAGTTAACTCCAACAAGAAGCGCGCCAACAAGCCCCGCGCCATAAGTTACGGCAACAGCATCAATTTGAGATGGTTTTAAGTTTGCTGTTTCAAGCGCTTGGCGATATAAATTTGAAATTGCGGTAACATGGTTTCTTGATGCAATTTCTGGAACAACTCCTCCAAATCGAGTGTGGATGTCAATTTGCGAGGCAATTATGTTTGCCAAAATTTTTCGTCCATTTTCAACAATTGCAACGCTTGTTTCGTCGCAAGAACTTTCAATGGATAAAATGCGGACAGTTTCTTTTGTTCGCAATTTTTCAAATTTTTCTTTTGCTCTTTGATAATACATTTTTTCCATTATGCTTGAATTGCGGTTACGGCTGCAACCAAAACGATGTCCCAAACTGTGCAGCCTCGCGAAAGGTCGTTAACAGGTTTGTTAAGGTTTTGGAGAATTGGGCCAATTGCCTTTGCTCCCGAAAAATATTGAATTGCCTTATAGCAAATGTTTCCGCTGTTTAAGTCTGGAAAAACGAAAACGTTTGCATCGCCGCAAAGATTTCCTTTTGGATTTTTAATTTTTGAAACTTCGCTTGAAACTGCTGCATCAAGTTGAATTTCGCCGTCAACAATCAATTTCTTACCTTTTAAAATTGTTGCTGCAGTTCGAACTTTGTCAACGCTTTCGCCTTTCGCCGAGCCGTTTGTTGAATAGGAAAGCATTGCAATTTTTGCTTTTTCTTGTGCAAAAGTTTCAAAACTTTCCGCCGTTTGTTTTCCAATTTGCGCAAGCTCTTCGGCGTTTGGCGAAATGTTAAGGCTAACATCGCCTGCAAAAACAACTCCGCGTTTTTTAAAGAATTTGTTTTTTCCATAAAGCATCATAAAAGACGAAACAATTTCGTTTTTATTCTTTGCTTTAATAACTTGAAGAGCGCTTCGAATAACTTTTTCACTTGTTGTTTCCGCCCCTGCAACCATTCCGTCTGCAATCCCTGCTTCAACCAAAAGCGTTCCAAAATAAATTGGGTCAAGCGCAAGTTTTTGCGCTTCCTCAAATGTCATTCCCTTGTCTTTTCTTTTTTCAAACAAAATTTTAACAAGGTCGTCATAAATTTCCGATGTTTTTGGATTAATGATTGTCATGCCTTTAATTTGGTCTTTAAAGCGCAAAACAAGCGCGCTTTCATCCCCAAGCAAAACAACTTTAACAATTTTTTTCTTATTTAAATATTTAACCGCTTCCATTGTGCGTTCGCTGAAATCCGCCTCTGGGAAAACGATTGTTTTGTTTTTCTTTTTTGCTTTGCAAAGTATCATTTTTTCGCTGAACATAAAATCTCCTAAAAGTTCATACATTTTCAAATTCAATCGTAAATTATTTTAAATGAATAAAACAAAATTGTCAAATAAACTTGAAAAGAAAAAGCTTTTCTTTAAAAATATTATATGCAAAATAACCAAAGTTAACTTTGTTTATGCGGTTTTACTTTTAATAATAATTTTTTCAATTATTTTAAGCCCAAAAAAATATGCCGAAGTTACATTAACTGGAATTAGAGTTTGGGCAACGGCAGTTTTGCCGGCACTTTTTCCTTTTATGGTTTTTTCAAAACTTTTAACTTCAACGGGCTATGTTGAAAAAGCATCAAAGGTCTTTTCAAACGTAACAAAAAAGATTTATAACTGCCCCGGAATTTCGTCATATGTTTTTTTAATGAGCATAATCGCGGGCTATCCTCTTGGCGCAAAACTCATCTCCGACCTTTATCTTTCCAAGCAAATTTCCCGCGAAGAGGCGCACCGAATTTGCTCGTTCACATCAAACTCTGGGCCAATGTTCATTGTTGGAACAGTTGGAATTGGAATGCTTTTTTCAACGAAAGCCGCAATTTTAATTTACGTTTCTCACATTCTTGGCGCGCTTTTAAACGGGCTTATATATCGAAAATATGTTCCAAAAGAAATTAAAGATTTGCCCGCTTTTTCAAAAAACGAAACACAGCAAAGCGAAAGCGACGTCCTTTCAAAAAGCATGATGGACGGAATTAACTCAATTTTGCTTGTTGGCGGGTTTATAACAATCTTTTTTGTTGTTACCGAAGTTTTTTCGTCGCTTGGAATTTTCAAACCATTAACTTCAATTTTCTCTTCTTTCGGGTTTGACGAAAACTTTTCAAACGGGATAATTTTTGGACTTTTCGAAATAACAAAAGGTTGCATGTTAATAAGCCTGTCAAGCGTTAGTCTTGCAATTAAAACATCTGTTTGTTGCCTTATAATTTCTCTTGGCGGGCTTGCAATTTCCTTTCAAGCGCTTGCGTTTTTAAATAAGTTTAAAATTTCAAAAAAATTTTTCTTTCTTCAAAAAATAACGCAAGGCATAATTTCATTTTTAATTTGCCTTGCGCTGTCGCTAATTTTTATGTAATTTAAAAAGCATTTTCAATGTGCCTAATTTCATCGCCCAAAACTTCAACAACATCAAATCTGCATTGAACTTTTTCAAGGATTTTCTTGGATTTTAAATATGAAAGCGCAACTTGATGAATTTTTTGTTGTTTATGGAAATTAACCGCTTCGCTTGGAAGCCCAAACGCTTTTGTTGAACGAGCCTTAACCTCAACAAAAACAACAAACTCTTTGTCCTTGGCAATAATGTCAATTTCGCCAATTTTGTTTGAAAAGTTTGTTTCCAAAATTTTATAGCCTTTTTCCTTCAAAAATTTTGCGGCTTGCTGCTCGCCGCTTGCGCCTAAAATTTTAGTGTTCATAGCGTAATTTTCCCAATTCTGCCTTTTCGAAAATCGTCCAAAATTGCTTTTGCTGTTCGCTCATAATCAATTTCGCCGCCTCGAACAACATATTTTCGCCTTTCCGCAATTTCTTCCATGATTTCAAGCGGAGTTTTATTTTCAACTTGAACAGAAAATCTTTCTTCAAGTTCTTTTGGATAGGTTTTTAAAAGCGCTTCAAGAAGGAAAAGCGAAAGCTGCTCAACTTCAACAACATCATCTTTAATTGAGCCAATGAACGCAAGTTTTCTTGCCTCTCCTTCGTCAATTAAGTTTGGCCAAAGCGTTCCAGGAGTGTCCAAAATTTCAATGTTATTCGAAAGTTTAACCCACTGCTTTCCTTTTGTTACGCCCGGCTTATTTCCAGTTATTGCCTTTTTACTTCCGCATAGATTGTTAACCAAAGTTGACTTCCCACAGTTTGGAACGCCAAGAACCATTGCGCGAACAAAATAGTTAACACCTTTGTTTTTATATTTTTCAATTGTTGTCTTGCAAAGCGCATTAAGCGAAGAAGTTACAAGCCCAATTGCGCCCGACGCCGTGCTGTTAAGTTCAATTGTAAGTTTGTTTTCCCCCGGCAACTTTGTTTTAATTTCTTTAATTTTCTTTTCATCGGCAAGGTCAATTTTATTAAGAACATAAAGAATTGGCTTGCTTCCAATAATTCGAACAAACTCCGGATTTAAGCACGCAAAAGGAGCGCGCGAATCAAGAACGTAAATTAGCGCATCAACATTTTTTGCTTCCGCTTCCATCATTCGAAGGGCTTTTTGCATATGGCCAGGGAACCAGTTTATTTTTTCCATTTGTTAAACATATCCTCCCTCTTTTGCTTTGTTTCTTCAATTGCCATTTGCTCGCGAAATTTGCGAATTTCCTCATGATTTCCCGAAAGCAAAACTTCTGGAACTTTGTGCCCCATAAAATTCGCAGGGCGCGTGTATTGAGGATATTCCAAAAGCCCGCTTGCGTGGCTTTCTTCGCAAAGCGAATCCTTTGAAAGGACGCCTTCAACATGGCGCGCAACGGCGTCAACAACAACCATTGCAGGGATTTCGCCGCCTGTTAAAACATAGTCGCCAATTGAAATTTGAAGTGGATTAAAAATTTCAATAATTCGCTCGTCAATTCCTTCATAGTGCCCGCAAAGCAAAATTAAATGTTTTTCTTTTGAAAGCGAAATTGCTTTTTCTTGCGAGAAAACTTCTCCCTTTGGGGAAAGGAAAATAACAGTGCTGTCCTCTGTTAAAACGCTTTTAATTGCGTCATAAATTGGCTGCGCAGTCATAACCATTCCTGCCCCTCCGCCAAAAGGAACATCGTCGCACTTTTTGTGTTTGTCTTTTGAAAAATCTCTTATGTTAACCAAATTAATTTCAAGTTTTCCGCTTGAAACAGCTCGCCCCAAAACGCTTTCGAAAAGAGGCTCAAACATATTTGGAAAAAGTGTTAAAATGTCAATTCTCATATTTTGATTATAAAACAAAAAAGATAATAACGCAAATTTTTCTTTCATATACATAGTTTGAAGTTTTAAATAAAATGGAGAACGAAAAATGAAATTTAAAAAAATTGCAACCAAAGTTTTAATTTGCCTTTGCGTGTTAAGCATTGTTGCGCTTGGTGTTGTTTTGTTTACGGGCTGCTCCTCAAACGAACAAACCCTTTCGTCATACAATCTTAATATTAACTTTAACGACGAAGAAAAATCGCTTTCTTGCAAAGAAAATTTAACCTATGTTAACGAAACAGAAACTGCGCTTTCTTTTCTTTGCCTCCATCTCTATCCAAACGCATTTCGCGAAGGCGCAACTCAAAAAGTTGTTTCGCTTTCAAACGAAGCAAAAGCCTATCCAAACGGGAAAAGTTATGGAAACATTACAATACAAAATGTGTCTGTTTTGCATAACACCGCAAAATATAGTGCTATGCAAAACATAGCACAGCCAACATATAGCGAAATAACAGAATATTGGAGAACAAGCAGCTTAACCGAAGACCAATATTTTGTTGGCGGCGAAGACCAAAACATTTTATATATTATCTTTAAAGACCAACTTTTTCCAAATGAAAAAACCGAAATTGAAATCAATTTTGAAGTTAAACTTCCAAACATAAACCATCGTTTTGGCTATGGAAATAACACTGTTAATATCGCAAACTTCTACCCTATTGCTTGCGTGTTTACAAACGGCGATTTCGATAAATCACCCTACAGCCCAAATGGCGACCCTTTCTTTTCGAATATGTCAAACTATAATGTAACATTAACCGTTCCAAACGATTATGTTGTTTCAAACACGGGAAAAGTTAAAAAAGAAACCCAAAACGAAACAACAAATACGCTTGAAATTGAAGCATCATCTGTTCGGGATTTTGCAATTGTTCTTTCAAAAGAATTTAAAGTTCTTTCAAAAAATGTTGGAACAACCGAAGTTAAATACTACTATTTTGATGACAGCACGCCAGAAGAATCTTTAAAAGCGGGAACAGACGCACTTGAATATTTCAGCAAAACTTTTGGCAAATATCCATATTCAACTCTTTCTGTTGTTCAAGCAAATTTTGTTCATGGCGGAATGGAATTTCCAAACCTTGTTTACATTTCAAACGACGTTGTCGACCCAGATTTCTATAAGCAAGTTATCGTTCATGAAATTGCTCACCAATGGTGGTATAATCTTGTTGGAAGCAACGCCTTTAAAAACGGTTGGCTTGACGAAGGATTAACAGAATATTCAACTGCTCTTTTCTTTGAAGACCACGAGGAATATGGAATTTCAAAGGACTCGCTAATAAATAATGCATACTCGTTGTTTTCGCTTTTCGTTCAGGTTTATGAAAAGGTTTACGGGAATGTTGACACGTCTATGAACCGCGCGCTTAACGAATATGAAAGCGAGCAGCAATACACTTATGTTGCCTATGTTAAAGGAATGCTCCTTTTCGATTCTCTTCGCGAAATTCTTGGAAAGGAAAAGTTTGAAAAATGTCTTCAAAACTATTTCGACGAATATAAATTCCAAAATGTTACGCCTGAAAACATGATTGCATCTTTCGAAAAAACAGCAAAGTGCAACCTTGAAAACTATTTCAATGCTTGGATAAGCGGCGAAGTTATTTTGTTAAAATAAAATTTTGTGATATACTATTTGTATGAACAAAAGTGTTATTGTAACAGGTGCATCGCGCGGAATTGGAGCTCAAATTGCAAAAGATTTTGCAAAAGAGGGTTATAACGTTTTAATCAATTATAATAACTCTGAAAAGCAAGCGATTGAAGTTAAAAAAGAAATTAACAAAAATTTCCCTAATGTTATTGCGGAAATTTATAAGTGCGACGTAAGTTGTTTGGAAGAATGCGAAAAAATGGCAGATTTTGCTATTTCAATTTTTGGAAAAATTGATGTGTTAGTTGCAAACGCGGGCGTTGCGCAAATCAAGCCGTTAATTGATGTTTCCGAAGGAGATATAAACAAACTTATTGGAGTTAATCTTCTTGGTGTTGTTAACGCATGCAAAACAGCGTCTGGGAATATGATTTCAAATAAGTTTGGAAAAATTATAACAATTTCGTCAATGTGGGGGCTTTCGGGCTCGTCATGCGAAGTTCTCTACTCCGCTGCAAAAGCAGGAGTTATTGGGCTTACAAAAGCGCTTTCAAAGGAACTTGGCCCTTCAAACATAACCGTTAACTGTATTTGCCCTGGGCTTATTAACACAGAGATGAACAGTTCTCTTTCAAAAGAAGTCGTTGACGAAATTGTGTCGTCAATTTCACTTGGACGAATTGGACAGCCAAAAGACATTTCAAACGTTGCGCTTTTTCTTGCGAGCGACAAAGCAAGTTATGTTACAGGCGCAACAATTCAGGTTGACGGCGGAATTATTCTTTAATTTTAAAAACAAAAAAAGCCAAGCATTTTGCTTGGCTTTTTCTTTAAAGAAAATTATTCGTCTTCTTTCTCGTCTTCTTCGTCTTTTGTTTCAGCAATTGTTTCATCAATTGCATCTTTAATTTCTTTTTCTGTTTCCTCAATCTTTTCGCTAATTTCTTTTGTTTCGTTTTCCAAGCCGCCGTTTGTTTTGTTTGTTCCGCTTGGCATTGCAACAACGCCGAGAACAA
>CALHLT010000029.1:0-20292 GCA_938034555.1 uncultured Bacillota bacterium | reverse complement strand
AGTTGAGAGTGCACTCTAAGTCAAGCCCTTAATTTATGAATTATTAATATTTTTTAATATTTTTTAATATTTATTGAAGGAATTATTATTTTTCTTAAATCATATTCATTAATATGAGAATTTCCAGGCGGGAAAAGTTTTATTATGGAATTGGCGATTTAGGATATTCAACAATAACCTCAACTCTTTCAAATTTTATTATGTTTTTTGGGACAAGTGTGCTTGGAATTTCGGGCGCGCTTATGGGGCTTGCTGTTTCTCTTGGAGTGTTTTGGGATGCAATTTCCGATCCTATAATTGGATATTATTCCGACAACCTTTCTTCGCCTCTTGGCAAACGACACCCGTTTATGATTATTGGAGTTTTGGGGCTTTGCGCAATCAATTTGGCAATTTGGCTTGTTCCAACTCAAGCGCCTGTTATAGTTAAATTTACTTGGATTTTACTTTCTCTTTTAGCTCTTCAAACGTTTTCAACTTTTTTTGGAACTCCACACATGGCGTTGGGGCTTGAAATGACAAGCGACCCAAACGAGCAAACTTCAATTCAATGCTATCGAACAGTTTTTTCGCTTATTGGAATGATGCTCCCAACAGTTTTTATGTTTATTTTTATGCCATCGTCTGAAACGAGCCAAGGGCAACTTGAAACGCAAGGATATGTTAATATTGCTTATGCTTCGTCAATCCTTTGCCTTGTTTTTGGGCTTATAACAATTTTTGGAACGCTTAAAAGGCAGGTTTGTTGTCCGAAAGAAAAAACAAAAAAACAAAGAGGTCTTTTCAAATCTCTTTTCACGGATATTTTTGGAATTTTGAAGAAAAAGCAATATCGAATTTTAATTTTGGGATATGCAATAAGTCTTCTTGCTTCGTCAATTTTAACCGCCGCCGGAATGCATATGTTCACATATTGTTTCCACTTTAACTCGCAGCAAATTTCTGTTCTTCTTGCTTCGTTCATTGTTTCTGCGGTTGTTTCCCAATTTATTTGGAGCAAAATTTCAAAAAAAATTGGGAAAAAGAAAACTTTAATTCGCGGGCTTTCGCTTGGAATTATTGCAATTCTTGTTGTTTGGGCAATTTTTATTTTGCGTGATTTCTTTTCAACAACGGTTTTGTTTTGGATTGTTTTTCCTTTAATTTTCTCGGTTGGGCTTGGAACAGGAGTTTTGTTTTCATTCCCAATTTCACTTTTTGGCGATGTTATGGCAAAGGATTTTGAGGTTCAAAGCTCAAACAAAGTTGGCGTCTATTCGGGAATTATGACGCTTGCATCAAAGGTTAGCAATGCGTTTGCGCTTGCGGTTATTGGCGTTGTTTTGGATTTAATCCATTTTTCGTCAAGTTCGCCTGTCCAGCCGCTTTCGGTTCAAAACGGACTTGGACTTTTGGTTTTGCTTGGAACAGTTATGTCGCTTGGAATTTCAATTTCAATATTCAGTAAGTTTAAAGAATAGTTTGACAGTTTATAAGAAAAAGTGTAATCTTTTTCTTGTAAAAGGGGAAGAATATGGGAAAATTTGGAACAATTTCATATGGGGTTAGAACTCCAATTATTAAAAGAGGAGACGATCTTATTGAAATTGTTACGTCAAGCGTTCTTGGTGCGCTTAAAGAAAACAATCTTGAACTTCAAGACCGCGACATTGTTGGCGTGACCGAAGCAGTTGTTGGAATTTCGCAAGGTAATTTTGCAACCGTTGAACAAATTGCAAAAGATGTTGAAAAAAGTTTCAAAGGGAAAACTGTTGGCTTAATTTTTCCAATTATGAGCCGAAACAGATTTTCGCTTTTGCTTAAAGGAATTTCAATGGGGTGTGGGAAACTTGTTATCATGCTTTCCTATCCTTCCGACGAAGTTGGAAATCCGCTAATTTCGGAACAAAAACTTTATGAAAGCGGAATCAATCCATATGGAAAAGCGCTTTCAGAACAAGAATTTCGCGCAGCGTTTGGCGAAACAAAACACCTTTTCACGGGCGTTGACTACATTGAATTCTATAAAGAAATTGCTGGGAAAAATTGTGAAATTATCTTTGGAAACAAAGCGGAAGATATTTTAGATTATACCAAATATGTTATTAATGCCGACATCCACACCCGCAAACAAACCAAGCAACATCTTCTTGAATGTGGAGCAGAAAAAGTTGTTTCTCTTGACGAAATTTTAACAAAAAGCATTGACGGGAGCGGCTATAACGAAGAATATGGAATTCTTGGAAGCAACATCGACACCGACACAACCGTTAAACTTTTCCCTCGCGAAACTCGAAAATTTGCCTATGACCTTCAAGCGCGATTTAAAGAGTTAACAGGAAAAACTGTTGAATGTTTGGTCTATGGTGACGGCGCTTTTAAAGACCCTGTTGGAAAAATTTGGGAGCTTGCCGATCCTGTTGTTAGCCCGGGCTATACCGACGGACTTTTGGGAACGCCAAACGAAATTAAATTGAAATATATTTCGGAAACACGCTTTGCAAATCTTTCTGGGGCAGAGGCAAGCGAAGAGTTTAAGAAAATTGTTCGAGAAAAGAAAGGCGATTCAAAGGAAAACAACCGTGCAGCCCTTGGAACAACTCCTCGCCAACTTACCGATTTAATTGGTTCGCTTTGCGACCTTACAAGCGGAAGCGGCGACAAAGGAACGCCAGTTATCTTAATTCAAAACTATTTCAAAAACTACGCAGATTAATTTGAAAAGGTTTCTTGCTTTAAAGTTATTAATAAAAAACACCACTGAATTTTTAGTGGCGTTTTTGTTGTTTAAGAGAAAAAGGAGTTTGTTTAAGTTATGAGCCATCTTAAAAAATTTTTTAATAAAATTTTGTTGTTTTTCTAAAAAGAGTGTATAATTATCTCATAAGAAAAAGGGAGGCGATTTTAATGTTCTTAGAAACAAGCGAAAGTTTGGAAAAAACGCTTATGGAAGCAAGCGCGGTTGCTCTTCGTTTTGGCGGGGAAATGGTTGAAACCGAGCACATCCTTTACGGGCTTACAAAAGTTAATTGCACGGCTAAAAAGATTTTGAAAGAATTTGGGGTTACAGATTCCAAACTTCTTAACATTTTTCGCGAAAACAACGAGGAAGAAACTTTTTTCGACAGCGTTGTTTTAACGCCAGCCGTTAAAGATATTTTCAAAATTGCGCAAACAATTGCGCTTCAACTCAATCATAATTTTCTTGGAACGGAACATTTGCTTCTTGCTCTTGTTTCGTCGCAAGATTGTTTCGCAACGCGTCTTTTAACAAGTTATTTCAAAGTTAACATTCAAGAACTTAAAAATAAAGTTGTTTCGTTCCTTCAAGGAAAAGGTTATGGCGAAAGCGACGAAACAGAAATTCAAACGCAAGAAAATCAAAAACAATCTAACTTGCCAGAAAAACTTTTAGAAATTGGAAGCGATTTCACTCTTAAAGCACGCCAAGGCAAAATTGATCCAATTATTGGGAGAGAAAAAGAAATTGAGCGTGTTATTGAAATTCTTTGCCGAAAAACAAAAAACAATCCAGTTTTAATTGGAGAAGCGGGCGTTGGGAAAACGGCGGTTGTTGAAGGGCTTGCCCTTGCAATTGTTCGCGGCGAAGTTCCAGATTTGCTTAAAAACAAAGAAATTTTCTCGCTTGAAATTGGAAGTTTAATGGCGGGAACGAAATATCGCGGGGCGATGGAAGAAAAACTTAAAGATGCAATTGAAACAATCATTGCGAACAAAAACATTATTGTTTTCATCGACGAAATTCACACTCTTGCGCAAGCAGGCGCCGAAAAAGGCGAAACAAGCCCTTCGGATATGTTAAAGCCATATCTTTCAAGAGGAGAACTTCAAACAATTGGCGCAACAACAACCGATGAGTATAGAAAATTCATCGAAAAAGATAAAGCGCTTGAAAGAAGATTCCAACCAATTCTTGTTGAACCTCCAACAGTTGAACAAACAATTGAAATTTTGAAAGGTTTGCGCGATAGTTACGAAGCGTTCCACAAAGTTAAGATAACCGACGAAGCAATTGAAGCTGCGGCAACTCTTTCCGATAGATATATTATGGACAGAAGTTTGCCAGACAAGGCAATTGACTTAATCGACGAGGCTGCTTCAAAAGCAAAAGTTAATTTTTCTCTTAAACCAACCGAAGTTCGCGAAAAAGAAGAAAAACTTAAACAACTTCAAGCATCGCGCGATGAGGCAAGTTTGGAAAGAAACTATGAAAAAGCGGCGAAAATTCAATCGGAAATTGTTAAACTTGAAGATTCTCTTGAAAAACTTAATGCATCGCTCAATCGTTCGGACAAAAAAGTTAACTCAATTGGAGCAAACGAAGTTGCCGATGTTGTTGCAAGATGGACGGGAATTCCGGTTAATAAAATAACGGAAACAGAAAAAGAAAAACTTATCAACCTTGAAAAGATTCTTCATAAACGTGTTGTTGGACAAGATGAAGCAGTTGAAGCGGTTGCAAAAGCAATTCGAAGAAGTCGTGTTGGGCTTCAAGATGCAAAACGTCCAATTGGCTCGTTCCTTTTCATGGGTCCAACTGGCGTTGGAAAAACAGAACTTTCAAAGGCGATTGCCGAAGCAATGTTCGACAACGAAAACAATATTGTTCGTTTGGATATGAGCGAATATATGGAGCCACATTCGGTTGCAAAACTTATTGGAGCGCCTCCGGGCTATGTTGGGTTTGACGACGGCGGGCAACTTACCGAAGCGGTTAGAAGAAAACCATATTGTGTTGTTCTTTTCGATGAAATTGAAAAAGCACACCCAGACATTTTCAATGCGCTTTTGCAAATTTTGGACGACGGACGATTAACCGATTCACAAGGAAGAACAGTTAACTTCCGAAACACAATCATAATTTTAACAAGTAACATTGGGGCTCAAGAAGTTCAGCGCCAAAAAAGGCTTGGATTTGAAACAGGCGAAGGCGAAGATGAAACATTTGATGAAATTAAACATATTTATATTGACGCATTAAGAAAGAAGTTCAAGCCAGAATTCTTAAACAGAATTGATGTAACTTGCGTGTTCCATTCTTTAACTCTCGACGATTTCACGAAGATTGCAAAAATCCTTATGAAAAACATCAATAAACGTCTTCAAAAACAGGGAATTGAACTTAAACTTACCGAGCGTGCTTTGTCATATATTGTTTCGCAAGGTGCAGACGCAGAATATGGCGCAAGACCGCTTCGAAGATTTATTCAACAACACATTGAAGATGCAATTGCAGAAAAAATTCTTCTTGGCGAACTTGAAAAAGAAGGAACAATAATTATTGATTTCGAGAACAACAGATTAACTTTCAAAAACGAAAAATCAACTTCTTTGGAACAAAATCAATAAAAGCAAAATTTAGCAAAATAAATTAAAAAATTAAAAAAATCACGATTTTTTCGTGATTTTTTATTGTTTTTATGCATTTTGAGTTTTATTTTTTGAATTATTGAGATCTTTTTTAACTTTATTTGCTTCTTTTTTAATCATTTTAATTTCGTCTTTAACCATGCTTTCGCCTTCGTCAGCAAGGTCTTGAACTTGTTTGCAATATTTATGGAGAACAATTCCAACAAGCCCCCCAACCATAAGTCCAACAATAAATCCCTCTTTCATTTTTGTTTTCTCCTTTTAAGCGTTTTGCTTAAAATTAGTGTTTGCAAAAAAGTCTATTTTATTCTTTTATGGCATAGGTTAAAAAGAAAGGGAAAAAATATGTTTAACTTTTTTTCGGAAATTAAAAAAGAACTTAAAATTCCGTTTGCCGAAGGGGATTATAACATTGTTGTAACAAGCGGCAAGGCGGTTTATGCCGAGGGAACAAAAGGGCTTGTTATGCTTTCTAAAGAACAAATTATGTTCAAGGTTAAAGACAAAATCATAAGCGTTTTTGGAAGCGAACTTAAACTTAAAGAAATGGGAAATCAAACAATTTGCATTGTTGGGAAAATTGACAAAATTGAGGCGAACTGAATTGAAATTCAAATTTTTAAAAAGGGCAAAAAAAGAAAAGAGAAGCAAAAGGTCGAGCGTAACCTTTTCTCTTTCGGGCTATAATTTTGAAAGGTGGCTTAATGTTCTTTCAAATAAAGGCGTTGGAATTTACAGCGCCGAAAAACTTGATATTAAAAATTCCCGCCTTGAAGTTGGAATTGAAAACGAAAAAACGGTTGAGAATTTTTTAAAATCCAAAAATTTTTCGGTTTCAAAAAAAGAATATAACGGGCTTGCGCGCCCGCTCAAATTTTTCAGCGTTCGTTTTGGAATTATAATTGGAGTTTTCATTTGTTTTTGCTTTTATGTTGTTGCTTCAAACTATGTTTGGAGAATTGAAGTTTTTGGAAACGAAAGAGTTGATTCAAACGAAATTGAAAGCGTATTAAATGAAAATGGTGTTTCAATTTTTTCGCCATTGAACTCAAAAACAAACGAACAAATTGAAAACATAATTTTGGAGAATTTTAACGATGTTAGCATGGTTAGCGTTGTTAAAAAAGGAACTTCAATAATTATCAATTTAAAAGAAAAACTTATAAGCGATGAAATTGATGATGAGTTTAAGGTTGGCGCAATTTTGGCGGGCGAGGATGGAACAATTAAAAACATCAAACTTATTCAAGGAACGGCGCTTGTTAAAGCGGGAGATAAGGTTCGTGCGGGTGATGCGCTTGTTGCGCCATATATTGTTGACAGCAGCGGTAAGCGAATTCCAACCCAGCCAAAAGCGGAAATAACATTTGAGTTTTTGCTTGCGGGGCAAAGCGAACATAAAGACTGCGTTGAAACCCAAGTTCGAACGGGAAAAAGTGTTTCGGAAAGAATAATGAGTTTTTTGGATAAGGAAATTGTTACAACAAAAGCAGAAATTCCTTTTGAAAAATATGAAGTTGAAAGAAATGAAACCTATCTTTCAAACTCTGTTTTGCCGCTTAAATACATCATTTTAACATATTATGAACTTGAAGAAGTTACTTTAACGCAAAACTTTTCGGAAGTTAAAGACCAAAAAATTGAAGAGGCGAAAAAACTTGCCATGGCAAGGAAAAAAGAAGACGATAATGTTGTTTATGAGAACTTTGTTATAACAGAAAAAGACGGAAAAACAATTGTAGATTACGTTATTTGCGTTGAAAGGATTGTTTCATTTTAAATTTTGTGATAAACTATTTACATGAATAAAGTATATTTTACAAATGTTTTTTCGCCATGTTACAAAAAAATGGCAACAAAACTTTTCAGCGATGCGGTTCAAAAGAACTATTCTTCAAACAAAAACTTTTTTGCAAATGTTAAGTTTGTTTCAGAAGAGGAAATTCAAAAATTAAACAATGAATTTCGAAATATCAACCGGGTTACAGACGTTCTTTCTTTTCCAAACTATGAAATTCCAAAAGAGGAGTTTTTTGAGGACGACGATGTTTTTCTTGGTGACATTGCAATTTGCAAAAGCGTTGCAAGAAGGCAAGCAAAGGAATATGGACACAGTTTGAAAAGAGAACTTTGTTTTCTTTCTCTTCACGGTTTTTTACACATTATGGGATATGACCACATTGAAAAAGCCGACGAAGAAAAGATGATGAAACTTGCGAATGAAATTTTAAGCGAAAACGGAGTTGAAAGATGAAAGCAGGATATGTTGCTGTTATTGGAAGAACAAATGCGGGGAAAAGCACGTTAATTAACGAACTTTTGGGCGTTAAACTTAACATTGTTTCCCATAAGAAACAAACAACAAGGAATAACATTCTTGGAGTTTTAACTGAAAAAAACTTTCAAATTGTTTTCATCGACACGCCTGGAATTCACAAAAGCCAAAATTGGCTTGATAAAGCAATGAACAAAAGCGTTCGAAACGCAAGAGAAGGAGCGGATGTTGTTGTTTATTTAATTGACGGCTCAAAACCTTTTTCAAACGAAGAAATTGAAAACGTTAAGGCAATTTCAAGCCTTGGGAATTTGGTTATTGGGGTTAGCAAAATCGACCTGACAACTCCTGAAAAACTTGCAGAAAATTTGGTTAAATTAAACGAAATTGATGCAAAAGCAATTGTCCCTTTTTCATCCAAGAAAAAGAAAAATCTTGGAATGCTTAAAGACGCAGTTATCTCCTTGCTTCCTTCAAACGAAATGATTTTCAAAGAGGATGAATTAACCGACAGACCAATTAAATTTTTTTGCTCGGAAATTGTTCGCGAAAAGATTTTAAACTTCACAAACGAGGAAATTCCACACGGCGTTTTTTGCGAAGTTGTTTCATTTGAAGAAAGCGAAAAGAAAGCCGAAATTTCAATTGATATAATTTGCGAAAAAGAATCGCATAAATCAATCATAATTGGAAAAGGCGGCGAAAGCCTTAAACGAATTGGAACAAGCGCAAGAATTGATATGGAAAAATTTTTAGGAAAAAAAGTTATGCTTAAACTTTTTGTTAAAGTTGAAAAAGATTGGCGAAACAAGCAAAACTTTATTTCCGCAAATGGCTTTTAAATTGGGATATTGACAACTTTTCAAGAAATGATAAAATATTAAAGAAATGGAGGTTTGTATGACAGAAAACGAAATTTACAAAATGGACGACAGAAGACTTATAAACTTTTTTGAAGACTCAATTTTACAAGACCCAACTTTGGAAACAACGCTTAACAACTTAACAGCGCTCACCGCACTTTTAGACAGAGGATTTATTTCAATTTTCAGTCCAAAAATTGATATTGTTTTCAGCCAAAGCAAAAAACAATTTATTGTTTTCGGGCGAACGCCAGAAGAAAAATTTAATGAAAAAAACTTTGTTGAACTAGGCTCAAGATTTAAAGACATGGTTGCAACTTATGAAAAAGTTTCGGACGAACTTAAAGACGGGGCAGATTTGAATTTTAGAACAAGAATTGTTGAACGCGACGAAATTGTTCATGCTTTAACCGACAAGTGCTATATATCCTATATTTCAAGCAGAAATGATAGAATAAGCCGACAAAACTCAATTAAAAGCATTAAAAATCAATTTAACAACGACCAAACTTTCTAACCTCGCTATATATAACATAATAAAAATAATGTAATTTAATTGCAATAAAAAAAACGATGTGGTAGAATGTGAAATGTAAATTTTACATTCTATTTTTTTAAGCTAGGAGATTAAGATGAAAAAAGAAGTTGCAATGCCATCGCTTGCAAAAAACGAAGAAGAAGTTTTGAAATTTTGGGAAGATAACAAAATTTTTCAAAAACTTCAAGAAAAAAATAAGAAAACAGGAAAATATTATGCCTTTTTAGACGGCCCAATAACAGCAAACAACGAAATGAAGCTTCACCATTGCTGGAACAGGTCGCTTAAAGACATTATGCTTCGATATAAAGCGCTTCAAGGGTTTGATGCGCACTATCAAAATGGTTTCGATGCGCAAGGTCTTTGGGTTGAAGTTGGAGTTGAAAAATCGCTTGGGCTTAACGATAAGCGCGACATTTTGAAATTTGGAATGGACAAATTCACGGAAGCATGCATTGAACGTGTTAATCATTTTGCTGGGATAATTGCAAACCAATCGAAACGCCTTGGACAATGGATGAATTGGGACGATTCATATTTCACAAATTCCGACACCAACATAACAACAATTTGGTATTTCCTTAAAAAATGTTATGAAAAAGGGTGGCTAATTGAAAAATATCGCCCAATGCCATGGTGCTCCCACTGCGGAACTTCGCTTTCCGAACATGAACTTGCCGATAGCTATCAAGACATGGAACACACTGCTGTTTTCTTTAAACTTCCAATTAAAAACAGCAATTTGGATATGCTTGTTTGGACAACAACGCCTTGGACTCTTTCATCAAATGTTGCAATTGCAGTTAACGAGAATTTAACATATTGCATTTGCAAAGTTAAATCGAGCAGCAGACTTTTAGTTGTTGGAAAAACTGCCTTAAAAGTTTTGAAAGACGATTTAATTTCTGTTGAAAAAGAAGTTCTTGGAAGCGAACTTGTTGGAAAAGAATATGAAACTTGTTTTGAAGAACTTGAAGAACAACAATTTATTCATAAAATTGTTGCATGGGATCAAGTTGACGCGCAAGAAGGTTCGGGCGCTGTTCATATTGCACCGGGCTGCGGAGCGGAGGACTTCGAACTTGGACAAAAACTTGGGCTTAAAAATATTTGCCCAGTTGATGAAAGCGGAATTTTCTATTCAAATTTTGGTTTCCTTTCTGGGAAAAACACAACAGAAGTTGCAGATGAGGTTTTCGAACAACTTAAATTGCGCGGAAAACTTTATTACACACATAAATATAAACACCGCTATCCAATTTGTTGGCGCTGCAAAAATCCTTTAATTTTCCGTTTAACAAAAGAATGGTATATTAAAGCCGACGAAATTCGCCCTCTTTTAATTGAAGCAGTTGACACAGTAACTTGGCAACCAGAGTTTATGAAAAAACGTATGCTCGATTGGCTTAATAACATGGGCGATTGGAACATTTCAAGAAAGCGTTTCTATGGACTTCCTCTTCCATTCTATCGCTGCAAACATTGCGGAAAGTTAACAGTTGTTGGAAGTTTGGACGAACTTAAAAAACTTTCAAGCGAAGAAGAAGTTAACGCCCTTCCACATCTTCACCGTCCATACATCGACAACATTAAAATTCGTTGCCCACATTGCGGACAGGAAGTTGAAAGAGTTAGCGAAGTTGGCGATTGCTGGCTTGACGCAGGAATAACACCTTTCAGCACTAAAAAATATTTCACAGATAAAGAATTCTGGAAAAAGAATTTCCCAGCAGAATGCGTTATTGAAATGAAAGAGCAAATTCGTTTGTGGTTCTATTCGCTTTTGTTTATGGCGGTTACGCTTGAAGGCCGCGCGCCATATAAAAAGGTTATTGGCTTTGCAATGCTTGTTGCAGAAGATGGCTCAAAATTCTCGAAATCGGGGCCAAACAACATTTCATTCTCCGACCTTGTTTCAAAAACTGGCGCAGATGTTATTAGATATATTTTCGCATCAAACAATATGCTTAACGACACTCGTTTTGGCTTTGGAATTTGCGACGAGGTTAAAAGAAAACTCCTTGGGCTTTGGAATGCATATGTTTTCTTTAACACATATGCTTTAATCGACAATCCAAATATTGCCGCTTTCAAGCCAGATTTTGGTAAGTTTGATATAACAGATAAATGGCTTTTGGAGGAATGCAATAAATTTATTGAGAATTCAATCGAAAATTATGAAAATAACAAATATTTCTTGGTTGTTAAAGATTTTGAAAACTTCATCGATAACTTAACAAATTGGTATATTCGTGTTAACCGTCGAAGATTTTGGAAATCGGACGATGAAAAGGATAAACTTAATGCATATTGGAGCTTATATAACGCTCTCAAAACTGTTTGCCGTGTTATGAGCCCAATTCTTCCTTTTTTAACCGAATATATTTGGCAAAACATGGTTCGTGAAATTGAAAAAGACGAAGCAGAAAGCATCTTCCTTGCATCTTTCCCAAAAGTTGGGAGCGTTCGTTTTGGTCGCTTAGACAAGCAAACAGAAGACGCAAGAGAAATTATTGCAATTGCGCAACGTCTTAGAAACGAAAATCAAATTAAAGTTAAACAACCCCTTAAAACGATGTTCTTAATTGTTAAAGAAGATGTTAAAGAAGGAATTTTAGGTTTTGAGCCAATAATTAAAGACGAACTTAACATTAAGGAAATTGTTTTTGAAACAGATAACTCTAAATTTAACGATGCGTTCTTAACTGTTGATTTCAAAAAAGCAGGCGCAGTTTTGAAAGGAGATGTTCAAAAGGTTAAAAATCTTCTTTTGGAAGCAAGCAAAGAAGAAATGAAAGAGTTAACAAAAATGCACTCTGAAGGCAAAGTTTCAATTGGGGAATTTAAAGACCTTCCAAGCAACCTTTTCATTGTTTCCTATAAAGCAAAGCCGGATTATGTTATTGCAACAGAAAATGACATGACAGTTGTTCTCGACATAACAATTGACGAAAATCTTATGCTTGAAGGGCTTTCAAGAGAACTTATAAGAACAATTCAAGTTTTAAGAAAAGAAGCAAATTTCAAAGTTGAAGAAAGAATTGATGTTTCTTTAAAAACCGAAAGCGAAACATTGCAAAAAGTTATTGCAAAGTATGCCGAAAGAATTAAAGCCGAAGTTTTGGGCAAGAACATTTTAGAGGACATTCAAAATCCAACAATTGAAAAAGAAGTTGAAATTCAAGAAGAAAAAGTTTTAATTAAACTTAAGGGGCAAAATGCAAATTAACACCGAATGGAAAGATTATGAAATAATTGCAACCGGAAACGGCGAAAAACTTGAGAGATGGGGAAATGTTAAACTACTTCGTCCCGACCCTCAAGTTATTTGGCCTGCGCAAAAAGACCTTTCAAAAGAAAAAGGACTTAACGCAAGATATGTTCGAGAATCAACAGGCGGCGGCTATTGGGAAAATCTTTTGCCAATGCCAAACGAATGGAAAGTTTCTTGGCGCAACCTTAAATTCCTTGTTAAACCAATGGGATTTAAACACACTGGGCTTTTCCCAGAACAAGCTGTTAACTGGGCAAAAATGATTGACCTAATTCAAGGCGCAAATCGCGAAATTAAAGTTCTTAATCTTTTTGCCTACACTGGCGGGGCATCGGTTGCTTGCGCAAGCGCGGGAGCAAGCGTTGTTCATATTGATTCAAGCAAAGGAATGGTTGAGCGCGCAAAAGAAAACCTTGCGCTTTCAAATCTTAAAGAAAAGCCTGTTCGCTTTATTGTTGAGGATTGCAAAAAATTTGTTGAAAGGGAAATTCGCCGAGGAAACAAATATGACGCAATAATTATGGATCCTCCTTCCTATGGACGCGGGCCAAGCGGCGAAATTTGGAAAATTGAAGAAAATTTGTTTGAATTTGTTAATCTTTGCTTCAAAGTTTTAAGCGATAATCCGCTTTTCGTTTTAATTAATTCCTACACAACCGGGCTTCAACCTCAAGTTATTAAAAACATTTTGCTTCTTAACGCAAAAAACAAAAATGCAGAATGTGAAGCTTATGAAGTTGGGCTTCCAACCGACGAAGGAATCATTTTGCCATGCGGCGCAAGCGGACTTTTAACTTTTTAAGGAGAAAATATGAAAGAAAATTTAGATGTTATCTATGAAGATAATCACGTTATTGTTGTTATTAAACCGCAAAACATTCCAACACAAGAAGATGAGAGCGGCGACATAGACTTGCTTTCGCTTGTTAAACAATATATCAAAGAGAAATATAACAAACCTGGGAACGTTTATGTTGGTTTAGTTCATAGACTTGACAGGCCAACAGGCGGAGTTATGGTTTTTGCAAAAACGTCAAAATCCGCTTCAAGACTTTGCAAGGAAATTCAAGACGGAACTCTTAAAAAAGAATATTTAACAGTTTTGGAAGGGCAACTTCCTTTAAAAACAAAACATATTGTTAACTATCTTAAAAAAGACGAAGAAAAAAACATTGTTCGCGTTGCACCAATGGGAGAGCAGGGCGCAAAAAGAGCAGAACTTGTTTATGAAATTGTTGAAGTTGAAAAAGAATATAAAGATGTTAACCTTGCGCCAAGCCAAAAAATTAACGAAAATTCTTTGGAAGAACGCGCTCCAAAACAAGCAAGAGAACTTTCAAAAACTTTAACCCTTACAAAAGTTCAACTTTTAACAGGACGTGGACACCAAATTCGCGTTCAATTTGCGAATTTGAAAGCCCCAGTTTATGGCGACGGGAAGTATGGCGCGAAAGAAGGAAAAACAAGCGACCTTGCTCTTTGGGCATACAAACTTGAATTTGTTCATCCAACAACAAAAGAAAAAATGAGTTTCACGGTTCTTCCTCCTTCCGAAAAAGACCCTTGGAACAAATTTAACTTGAATCGCGTTTAAAATTCTTAAATAGGAGTTGGAAATATGAAAAAAAGAAGCGAAATTGAAGAAAAATTCAAGTGGGATTTAAGCGGATACTTTAAAAATGACGACGAATTTAAAAAAGAATTTGACGATTTAAAATCGCAAATCCATTTTCTCGACGAGTTTAAAGGCAAACTTAACAATGAAAAAACAATTTTAGAGTGCCTTCGAAAAAGCGAAGCGTTCGACCAACGCCTTGAAGTTCTTTATGTTTACGCAACTTTAAAAACGCGCGAAGATGCAGCAAATTCGTTCTATCAAGAACGCGCAACGCAAGTTGGTTCACTTCTTAGCCAAATTTCAACTCAAACTTCTTTTGTTAGCGTTGAAATTAAGAAAAATCCTAATTCGCTTTTGGAAAAATTGCAAAAGGAAAGCGAGTTTAAAAACTATTTCAAAAGCATTTTAAGAAACAAAAAACACATTCTTTCCGAAAAAGAAGAAAAAATCCTTTCAATGAGTGGGGATATGGCAGGCGGATTTTCCGATAACTTCGATTTGTTCGACGATGCGGATTTAAAATTTCCTTCTGTTAAAGATTCGAACGGAAAGATGCATAAGTTAAACCATTCGTCCTATTTGGCTCTTATGCAAAGCGAGGACAGAACTCTTCGAAAAAATACGCTTAAAAAGTTTAACGGGCAATATGGAAAATTTAACAATTTTCTTGCTTCAAACTACATTTCAAACATAAAAGCCGATGTTTTTTATGCAAAAGCATCGAAATATAAAAATTGTTTAGATAAATCAATCTATTTGGAAGAGGCAAGCCGAAAGGTTTACGACACATTAATTGCGTCAATTAACAATAATTTGCCAGTTTTTTATGAATATTTTGACGTTAAACGCGAAAGCCAAGGATTAAGCGAATTTGCTCTTTTCGATCAATATGTTAAAGAAAAAAGCATTAAGAAAAAATATACTTTTGACGAGGCGATTGAGATAATTAAAAAAGCAACAGCACCTCTTGGAAGTTTCTACACCCGTTTAATTGACAAGGCAGTTAAAGAAAGATGGATTGACATCTATCCAAACGAAAATAAGGACAGCGGAGCGTTTTCATGGGGAGCATATGGGAAAAACCCAGTTTTGCTTACAAATTTCATTGGCGATTCGAACAGCGTTTTCACTCTTGCCCACGAACTTGGCCACAGTATGCATTCCTATTTTTCAAACAGTAATTTAAACCCAGACCAAGCGCCATACACAATTTTTGTTGCTGAAGTTGCAAGCACGGTTAACGAAATGTTGCTTTTGAAATATTTCCTTGAAAATTCGAAAAATAATGATGAAAAAATATATTATTACGACTATTTTTTAAGCGAATTTAAATCAACTGTTTTCCGTCAAACAATGTTTAGCGAATTTGAACAATTTGCTCATGAAACTTTTGAAAAAGGAAATCCAATTTCTGCGCAAATTTTAAACGAAAAATATTACCAGTTAAATAAAAAGTATTTTGGGAAAAATGTTAAATTCATTCCAGAAATCAAATATGAATGGTCAAGAATTCCGCATTTTTATAACTCTTTTTATGTATATAAATATGCAATTGGAATGATAAGTGCGGTTTATTTGGTTGAAAAAATAATTCCTCAAACACCAGAAAGATATATTAGTTTCTTAAAAAGTGGAAGCACAAAACCTCCAATTGAGTTGCTTTTCGACGCTGGGGTTGATTTAAATAAAAAAGAAACATTTAACCACGCATTTGATTGCGTTGAAAAAATGCTTCAAAATTGGAAAAATTTATTAAAAAAATAAGAAAAAATTAAAAAATAATTAAAAAAAATAAAACAGGAGAAAAAATGGAACTTCTTTCGCCAGCAGGGAATATGGAAAAATTGAAGGCTGCAATATATTTTGGCGCCGATGCTGTTTATGTTTCTGGAAAAAAGTTTGGTCTTCGCGCTTTTGCAGGCAACTTCGACGAAAACGAACTTAAAGAGGCTGCAAATTTTGTTCATGAAAAAGGGAAAAAGATTTATGTAACTGTTAATATTGTTGCTCATAACAGCGATTTTAACGGTCTTGAAGAATATTTAAAATATCTTGAAGAAATTGGAATTGATGCAATAATCGCAAGCGACATTGGCATTATTTCTTTTGCAAAACAATACGCGCCAAAACTTGAAATTCATGTTAGCACACAGGCGAATGTAACAAACAAGTTTGATGCAAAGTTTTTTGCGGATTTTGGTGCAAAACGAATTGTTCTTGCGCGCGAACTTTCAATTGATGAAATTAAAGAAATTCGCCGGTTTCTTCCAAAAGAAGTTGAACTTGAAGCATTTGTTCACGGAGCAATGTGCATAAGTTATTCTGGAAGATGTTTGCTTTCAAACTATTTAACTGGGCGTGACGGAAACCGAGGAGCGTGCGTTCAAGCTTGCAGATGGGAATATACAATTTGCGAAAAAAGCCGCGGGGGAGAAGGTTATGAAATTCAAGAAGACAACCGCGGAACCTACATTCTTAACTCAAAAGATTTAAATATGATTGAGCACCTTAAAGAACTTGAAGAGGCGGGCGTTTCAAGTTTTAAAATTGAAGGAAGAATGAAATCTTCATATTATGTTGCAAACATAACAAATGCCTATCGTCGCGCGCTTGACGCAATTGAACGCGGCGAAGAGGTTTCGGAAGAAATCTATAACGAAACATTTAAATCGAGCCACAGAAACTATGCAACCGGTTTCTATTTTGGAAATCCAGAACAAAATTTGGAAACTTCAATGCCTGTTGCAACTCATGAATTTGTTGCCGTTGTTTTGGAAGATTCAAAAGACGGAAAAGTCCTTGTTGAAATGAGAAACAGATTTGAAAAAGGCGATGAATTGGAAGTTCTTTCGCCAAATGAAACTTTTAACAAAAAAATTATTGTTTCAAAGATTACAAATGAACAAGGCGAAGAAATTGAAGTTGCAAAAAATGTTCAAGAAAAACTTTGGATTGAAACAAACCTATCTCTTAAAGCAGGGGATATTTTAAGGGAAAAGAACTAAAAAATGGAAAACGAAAGCAAAGAAAATAAATTTTTAAAATTAATTAAATCTAACATATTTAATTGCATAACCTTTCTTGTTGGCGAAATTGCGGTTATCATTTCTTCAATTTTGCTTAAAAGCAGCGTTCTTTCAATTTGCTTTTCGGTTATGACATTAATGTATGTTTTTTCATCAGCTTTAAAACTCTGGTTAACGCCAATTGTAGGGTTTATAACTGTTGCGTTATATATTCCGCTTTGTGTGATAACGCATAATTATGGCGAACTTATTTTTAACGCAGCAGTTGTTATTCCGCTTTTAATTTTCGGGATTGTTCAATACATTCAAAACAGAAAAAAGAGCGATGCGCAAATTAAAGAAAATCATCTTTCCTATAAAGAAATTTTAATTCTTCTTGCATGCGATTTAGCGCTTTGCATTGGGTTGTTTTTCCTTTTGAGATATTTAAACACACCATACATTTTCATGGCAGTTGGCGGAATTTTCGTCGCGGTTTGTTCGAACTATTTTCTTGTTAGAAGAGATATGAGAATGTATTTTATCTTCACATTAAACAACATTTGCGGAACACTTCTTTGGCTTATGCCAGTTATCTATGGTGAAAGTTTTGGGGTTTCGCTAATTCCGGTTGCAATATCTTTTTTTGTTCAAATTGTGTTTAACTCATACTGTTCCGTTAGATATATTCTTGAAAGAAAAAAGGAAAAGAAAAACAAAGAAAATTCAACTGAAATTTCAATTGAAAATCCAATTGAAAATCAAAATGACGAAATCAACAAAATTGACTAAAAATTGTTGACAGCATAGCAACTTTGTGATATATTATGTCTTGCTTGAATGAGCAAGAAAATATGCGGTCGTGGCGGAAATGGTAGACGCGCAAGACTAAGGATCTTGTGGAGCGATCTGTCCGGGTTCAAGTCCCGGCGTCCGCACCAAAAAACATCTCTCGAAAGAGAGATTTTTTTATGTGGACGGGAGCCCGAAGGGTAAGGAGCGAAGCGACCCGGGACTTGAACTAAGCGTTAAGAAAAACAATAATAGCATTATATTTTTTAAATATTTTGTGATATTTTCACAAAAAAAGGGAAAGTGGCGCGCCACCTGACGTGAAAGCAAGCAAAATCAAAAACTAACAAATCCTTTATGTTAAACATTATTATATTTTCAACGAATAATTCACTTTGGCGCAGCGGAGCAAGTCCCGGCGTCCGCACCATTCGATAAATAGGGCAATGTAGCCCTTTTTTTGTTGCTTGTAAATTTTGCGATTTTTTGCAATTTTTGGCTGTTTTAAAATCAAAAATTGGGTATGAAATTGGGTATGATTTTATTCGAAATAATATAGATTTTTGTGTAACAAAATTAGCATAATTAGCCTCTTGCAATTTAGTTTTTATTAAACCCTTAATGGGAGTTTTGCATAAATTTTGAACATATAATTTGATTTTATTTGTAAATTTTTGAATGAGAAGGTAAAATGTTTTTTATGGAGGAATGTATGCTTAAAAAGAAAACCAAAATTCTTATTGCGCTTCTTTCAATTTTAATGCTTTTTGCAATTTCAATTTTGGGCGGATTTCTTGGAGTTTTTATCCAAAGAAAATCCAAACAAAACACAATGGATTTTTCTTCGCTTGTTTCTTCGGCAAACAAAACTGTTTTGTTTATTGGCGACGGGATGGGAGAAAACCACATTAAAGTTGCAAGTGCGTTTTATGAAAAAGAAATGTTTATGACAAGTTTTGAGAAAAAGGGATTTGTTTCAACTTTTTCCAACTCGCTTGTTTCGCCAACAGATAGCGCTGCCGCAGCAAGTGCGCTTGCAACGGGACAAAAATTTGACAATAAAGAAGTTTCAAGACATAACGGAATTGATGTTGAAACTATAAGCGAAATTGCTAAAAAAACAGGAATTGGAGTTGGAATTGTCACAACCGACAGTTTGGACGGGGCAACTCCTTCTTGCTTTTCGTCGCACGCAAACAGGCGAGGAGATAGCGACGAAATTATTAAAGGGCAAATTGCAAGCCAAATCGACCTTTTTCTTGGCGCGGGCAAAAATACCTATGATAACTTCCAAAGCGAAATTGAAGGCAAAGGATTTGTATATTCAAGCAATTTAAACGAATTTTCTTTTGCGCAAAGAAGAGTTTTTGGCTCGTTTGAAAGCGTTGTTTCAAAAGACGGAACAAACCTTACGCCTACGCTTGAAATGCTTACGGAATTTGCGATTGACTTTTTTGAAACAAATTTTCCAAACGGATATTTTTTGATGATTGAAGGGGCGCATATCGATAAGAAAAGCCATTCAAACCAAATTTTTGAAATGGTTGAATATTTAAACAGTTTCGACCAAAGCATTAAAATTGCGCACGATAAGTTAAACACGCAAAATGGAGTTGCAATTATTGTTACTGCCGACCATGAAACGGGCGGGTTGCAATTTAACAACCAAACTAAAGAGCAAATAAGTAATTCGCTCTACACACGAACGGGGCACTCGTCGAAAGATGTTCCATATTTCATATTTTTTAAACCATCGAAAGATGTTGATTTGCAAACATTAAAATCTAAAATTGACAACACCGACATATTTAAACTTTGCAAATCGTTTATTTCAAAATAAATTAATTAAAAAAATAAAGTGGCATTTGAATAATGCCATTTTTTTTACGCACGATAAGGTTACATATGTTTTAATTTAAATTTTAAGGAGATAATTATATGAAGAAAAAAGTAATTAATTGGAAGAAATATAACGAAGAATTGCTTGCAAATGAAAAAACAGAACAAGAGATTTTGAACGAATATAGAGAAGAATTGCATACTATGAAAATGAAAGATGAATTAAGGGAATGTCATCTTTGCAAAGCTTACAAACGAGTTGTTAAAGAAAATGAGGAATTTGACAAAACAAATCAAGATTTCTTTAACTACGAAAAGGAAATTGGAATTGGAAAAACAAATTAAACGAGGAGAAATATACTTTGCCGACCTCAGCCCCGTTGTTGGGAGTGAGCAAGGGGGAGTTCGCCCTGTTTTAATAATCCAAAATGACACGGGGAATAAGTTTAGTCCAACCGTTATTGTTGCCGCAATAACAAGCCAACTTTCCAAAGCAAAAATTCCAACACATATTGAACTTCCATCAAGCGAATACGGGCTTCAAAAAGACAGCGTTGTTCTTCTTGAACAAATTAGGACAATTGATAAACGTAGACTAAAAGAAAAAGTTTGTGAATTAGATAGCCAAAAAATGCGAAAAGTTAATGTTGCAATTTTAATAAGCCTTGGATTTAATTAATAAAAAAATTAATTAAAAAAATAAATAAAAAATTAATTA
>CALHLT010000028.1:0-39676 GCA_938034555.1 uncultured Bacillota bacterium | reverse complement strand
CAGTAAGCACCCGCAACACTCATCAGCTTGAATGCTTTAATCTGTCCGGTTGACTGCATGTGCGGCCCCGCACAAAGGTCTGTGAAATCACCTTGCGTGTACATTGTGATTACTGCGTCTTCCGGAAGGTCCTGAATCAGCTCAACCTTGTAGTCCTGATTTCTTTCCTTGAAGAACTTGAGTGCTTCTTCTCTGGAAACCTCGGTTCTTTCGAGTGGTAGATTCTGCTGTACGATTTTTTTCATTTCCTTCTGAATTTTCAGAAAATCTTCTTCGGCAAATTTGTGTTCGGATTCCATGTCATAATAGAATCCGTTTTCGATTGCCGGGCCGATTGCAAACTTTGTGTCCGGCCACAGGTGCTGAATTGCCTGTGCCATAATATGTGATGCTGTATGTCTGTAAGTATGTCTTACCTGTTCATCTTCCCAGTTTAATTTTTCCTTTGCCATTTTTAATTCTCCTTATAAAAATTTTGTATTTTGTTAATACATTTGTATGCTACCACATTTTTCGGGTTTATGCAAATGTTTTTAACCTATTTTTTTGCTCTCTCACCAACAATTTTTTCGGTGATTGACTTTGGAACTTCTTGGTATTTAAGAGGTTCCATAACGAATGTTCCACGGCCTTGTGTTTGAGAACGCAAGTCGGTTGCATAACCAAACATTTCTGCAAGAGGAACTTCTGCGTTAATTCTTTGAACGCCAGGAATACTGTCGTTACCTAAAAGAATTCCGCGGCGGCTTGTTAAGTTGCCCATAACTGTTCCAAGGTATTCGTCTGGAACTTCAACTGTAACCTTCATAATTGGTTCCAAGAGAACTGGGCCCGCTTTTGCAGCACCATCTTTAAATGCCATAGAGCCGGCAATTTTGAAGGCCATTTCGGAAGAGTCAACTTCGTGGAATGATCCGTCATAAACTGTAACTCTAAAGTCAACTGTTTCATATCCTGCCAAAACACCGCATTGTTTTGCTTCTTTAATACCGTTGTTAATTGGTTGGATATATTCTTTTGGAATTGAACCACCAACAGTTTTGTCGACGAATTCATATCCCGCGCCTCTTTCCAAAGGTTCCATTTCAATCAAGCAGTGACCATATTGACCTTTACCACCAGATTGACGGATATATTTACCTTCTGCTTTAACAGGGCGTGTTATTGTTTCACGATAGGAAACTTGTGGTTGACCAACGTTTGCTTCAACTTTAAATTCGCGAAGAAGACGGTCAACAATAATTTCAAGGTGTAACTCTCCCATTCCGGCAATAAGAGTTTGCCCTGTTTCAACGTTTGTTGAAACGCGGAAAGAAGGATCTTCTCTTGAAAGTTTTGCAAGGGCAAGAGCCATTTTTTCTTGCATATCTTTTGTTTTTGGTTCAATTGCAAGTTGAATAACAGGTTCTGGGAAAACCATGCTTTCAAGTTGAATTGGGTGTTTTTCGTCGCAAAGTGTGTGTCCTGTGATTGTGTCTTTAAGGCCAACAATTGCGGCAATGTCGCCTGCGCCAACTTCTTGAATTTCTGTTCTGTTGTTAGCATGCATTCTAATTAAACGACCAACTCTTTCAGTTTTTCCTGTGATTGAGTTGTAAACATATGAACCAGCTTTCAAAACACCGCTGTAAACACGGAAGAATGTTAAACCTCCAACAAATGGGTCGGTTGCAATTTTGAATGCAAGCCCTGCAAATGGAGCGTTAACGTCTGCTGGTCTTTCCTCTTCTTCGCCTGTGTCTGGATTGATTCCTTTAATAGCATCAATATCAAGAGGCGATGGAAGATATTCAACCATAGCGTCCAAAAGGTTTTGAACACCTTTGTTTTTGTATGATGAACCGCAAAGCATTGGGGTTACTTTCTTTGAAATTGTTGCAGCACGAATTGCTTTGTTAAGTTCGTCAAGCGAAATTTCTTGTCCTTCGAAATATTTTTCCAAAAGCGCATCATCTGTTTCAACAATTGCTTCAACCAAAGCATCGTGTCTTTTTTGTGCTTCTGCTTTATATTCCTCTGGAATTTCAACTTCGTCGATAATTTTTCCCAAATCGTCTTCTGGAATGTATGCTTTCATTTTCAAAAGGTCGATAATACCCTTGAAAGATTCCGCCATTCCAATTGGCATTTGAAGAGGAAGAGGGGTTGTGTGAAGTCTGTCGCGAACAGAGTCAACACACTTGTCGAAATATGCATCGTCTCTGTCCATTTTGTTAACATAAATGATAACAGGAACTTTACATTCATTTGCTTGGCGCCAAACAGTTTCTGTTTGAGGTTGAACTTTATCTCTTGCGCTCAAAACCAAAACTGCACCATCAAGGACTTTAAGCGAACGCAAAACTTCAATTGTGAAGTCAACGTGTCCTGGCGTGTCGATGATGTTGATTTTATGTCCGTTCCATTGACAAGTTGTGCAAGCAGATGTGATTGTGATTCCTCTTTCTTGTTCTTGAGCCATCCAGTCCATTGTTGCTTGACCATCATGAACTTCACCAATTTTGTGGCTTTTACCAGTGTAGAACAAAATTCTTTCAGTGGTTGTTGTTTTACCAGCATCGATGTGCGCCATGATACCAACGTTTCTTGTCATGTGTAAGTCTTCAGCCATATTTTTCTCCTTTATTTTATTTTTGAATTATTCCCACTTCTCGCAAGAATAACTTAATTTTTTTCGACTTTTTGCCATTAATTTGGCAAATCAAATTTTTCTTTTGTTTTTGTTCCATTAAGGAACTTTAAAATTTTAAAACTTTAATAAATTGCGTTTAGACAAGGAACATCAAATTTTTATGAAGGGAGCGTATATTGAAATACGTGACCAAATAAAAATTTGTTATGCGACGCAGCATAAACCAATTTAGTAAAGTTTTACCAGCGGTAGTGAGCAAATGCTTTGTTTGCTTCTGCCATTCTGTGCATTTCTTCCTTGCGTTTTACTGCTGCTCCTGTGTTGTTGTATGCATCAATAAGTTCGCCAGCAAGTCTTTCTTCCATTGTTCTTTCGCCATTACGCTTTCTTGCAAACATAACAATCCAACGAATTGCAAGTGTTTGACGGCGTTCTGGACGGATTTCCATTGGAACTTGGTAGGTTGCACCGCCAACTCTTCTTCCTTTTGTTTCAAGAAGAGGTTTTGTGTTTTCCAAAGCTTGATTGAAAGCATCAAGTGGTTCAAGACCTAATTTTTCTTTAACGATGTCAAATGCGCCATAAACGATTGATTGCGCTAAGCCCTTCTTGCCGTCTAACATAACTTGATTGATAAGTTTTGTAACAAGTTTGCTGTTATACATTGGATCTGGAAGAACATCTCTTTTGACAGCACTATTTCTTCTTGGCATATTATTCTCCTTTTATAGTTTAGTTTTTAAATTATTTTGGGCGTTTAGCGCCATACTTTGAGCGGCTTTGATTGCGTTTTGCAACTCCAGCAGCATCAAGTGTTCCGCGAACAATGTGGTATCTAACACCAGGAAGGTCTTTAACTCTTCCGCCTCTAACAAGAACAACGCTGTGCTCTTGAAGGTTGTGTCCAATTCCAGGAATGTAAACGGTTGCTTCACTCTTGTTTGAAAGACGAACACGGGCAATCTTACGAAGAGCGGAGTTAGGTTTTTTAGGGCTTGTTGTTTTAACAGAAAGGCAAACACCGCGTTTTTGAGGACATTCATCCAAAAGAGGCGATTTGCTTTTTTCGTCGAAACTCTTTCTTCCCTTTCTAACCAATTGGTTGATTGTTGGCATAACATTCTCCTTTTAAGGAATTTCTTCCAATTTGCTTTTGGCAATTAAAAAACGAACCTGCTTTAAAGCAAGTTCGAAATGCGTCAAGAAAAAACTTTTTTTAGAGTTTCAGGTGCATATTCAGTCTAACGACTTGACCTTGAAATTCCAAAGTCTTTCGACTCCCCGCGAATAATTTTCGCAGTTCAACTTGCTTTTGCCAAATTGCTATCGCAATCATACCACAAAGTAAGATGAATGTCAACGATTTTTCGAAAAGTTTTAGCAAAAACAAATCGGTTAAATTTTGTTTATTTTTCCGCAGTTTAATGCTAAAATTAACATATGAGAATTTCAGCAGGTAAATTTAAAAACAGAAATCTTGTTTTCGTTTCAAATGAAACAACTCGCCCAACGGCAAGCGTTGTTCGCGAGGCTCTTTTTTCAAAAATTCAACTTTCTTTGGAAGGAAAAATTTTCCTCGATTTATTTTCAGGAAGCGGAAGCGTTGGAATTGAAGCTCTTTCGCGCGGCGCAAAAAAAGTTTATTTCGTTGAGAAAAACAGAAAAAACGCCGAAATGATTAAACAAAATCTTGAAAACTGCAAAGCAAACAAAGACGAATTTGAAATTGATGTTTGCGACTATGCTTCAATGCTTGAAAAAACAAACGAAAAATTCGACTTTGTTTATATGGACCCACCCTACAAAAATTTAGAGTTCTATCTTACTGCTGCAAAAATTTTGAAGGAAAGAAATTTATTAAATAACGACGCGCTTTTAATTTGCGAACACGACGCAAAACAAGAAATTTTGCTTCCTTCTTTTTCGCTTATCTCTCGAAAGAAATATGGAATTAAAATGCTCTCCTATTTCATTTTAGAAATGGAAACCCAGCTCCTTCCAAATTTCGATTAAAAGAAATTGGGGTTGCAACAGACATCAATTTAAGTTTAACTTGGTCGGGCGAAAGACGAGGTTCTTTTTCAAGCATAAGCGCGGCAAGCCCTGCAACCATTGGCGTTGCAACGCTTGTTCCGCTCATTTTTGTGTAATCAGAAGAAAGTAAATTTGAGCAAGAAGTTATGTTAACACTTGGCGCAACAACATCGGGTTTATATCTTCGAAGCGCTGGACCCCTTGAAGAAAAAGGTGCAATTGAAAATTCTTTTATGTTAAATTCTCCGTTTTCAGCTCGATTATCGTTAAATCCGCCAACAGTAATTATTCTTGGGCTAATCCCTGGCGACTTTATCGTTTCAAATTCGGGTCCGCTGTTCCCCGCCGCCGCAACCATTGTTATTCCCTTGTTCCAAAGCGCTTCTGCCCCTTTCATAATTGGGTCGTTAATTCCAAGCGGTTCGCTTCCAAAACTCATGCAAACAACTTTAATGTTATATTTTTTTGCATTGTCATAAATCCATTGCATTGCCTCCAAAATGTTAACTGCATTTGCTTCTCCATCTCCATTAAGTGCTTTAATTGAAATGATGTTGCTCTTTGGAGCAATTCCCGAAAATTTTCCGCCGCTCATAATTCCGTTTCCGCTTCCAACGCCCGCAACAAATGTTCCATGGCCATTGTCATCATATGGTCTTTTTTTGTTTGAAACTAAATCTATGAACGAAATAATCCTGTTTTTTTTAAGCATAAAATCAAGATGGGGCGCAATTCCCGTGTCGATGTAGGCAACCGTAACCCCCTCGCCCGAAAGTCCATTTTCTGAAGTTAAAATTTTTCGTGCCGTGTTCATAAGCGCAAGAACATTTGTTTGACGCGTCACACTTTTAATCCAACTTTTATTACAACCGTCAATAAGTTTGCTTGAATTTGTTTTTAACGCAACCGCTCCAATTATTGGAAGCTCCGTAACAATTTCGTCGCCAAAAAACCTTCGCGCTTTGTTAAAATCGCTTACGTAAGCAATGCATTCAACATTATTTTTCAGGTTTAAACTAACAACTTGAAAAAGTTTCGATTCAATTTTCCTGCTGGCTCTCATTTGTTTTCCTTTCACTCAATTTGTTTTAATAACTTATCAATATTTTTAATTTGGTCGGGCGAAAGCATTGGCTTAATTCCTTCAATTTGATTAGCAAGATTTTCAAAGTTAAATTCGCCGTTTTGTTTTTGTTTTTCAACCTGGCTAAAAAGTTCGCTAAGAAGCTGGTCTTGAGAAAACTTTGAATAATGCTCAACCTTCTTTCGAAGTTCCTCCTCGGTTGGCTTTTTCTGGTCAAATTTAACATTTTCCCTTTCAATTTTTGGATTTTCTTTTGCAAATTCAAAAAGACTTTTTGTCATTTTACCTCCACTTTTTAACTAAAATATTATATGTTTCATATATATATAATGTTTAAAAGGATTTCGTATGGATTTTAAAAATCTTCTTTCTTCGCTTGGGCTTTTTTCAAACCAGCCGCAGCAAAACATTGGGCAAAATGAACCACAAAACCAGTTTTCAAGTTACTTCCCCGCCGATGTTTTAACTCCACAAAACGAAAATGTTTCTTGTTCGCAAGGCTTTTCATCTTGCCCGCTCTCGGGCTTAAACAACTTCCAGCAGCAAAATCAACCTCCTTTAAATCATAGCGGGCTTTCTTTGCAAACTCTTTTGCCGTTGCTTTTGCTTGCGATAAGCGGAAAAACAAACGTTGGGCAAATTCTTTCAAAAATCAGCGCGCTTTCGCCAGAGCTTAAAAGCCTTGAACCGCTAACCCAACTTCTAACAAAAAACGAAGAAAAACCTTCTTCGCCTTCAATAGATAGTTATAAGAGAATTCAATGAGTGAAAGAATAAATACTATAAATTTATCACATCATAAAGATATGAAAACAATCGTTTTAACAGGCGGAGGAACCGCCGGGCATGTTATGCCAAATCTTGCGCTTGTTCCAGAACTTGAAAAACACTTTTCAAAAATCGTGTACATAGGAACAAGTGGAATTGAAAAACAACTTGCCAAGAGCGCAAATCTTGAATTTAAAGAAATTGAGGCAGTTAAATTTGTTCGAAGTTTAAGCCCAAAAAATCTGCTTATTCCCGCAAAACTTTTTCGGTCGATTTCGCAAGCAAAAAAAATTCTTAAAGAAATTAACCCATCGGTTGTTTTTTCAAAAGGCGGCTATGTTTCAATTCCTGTTGCAATTGCCGCAAAAAAACTTGGAATTCCAGTTTTAACACATGAAAGCGATCTTTCTCTTGGGCTTGCAAACAAAATTATTTCCCACTATGCAACCCTAACTTTAACAGCCTTTGAAAAAACAGCAAAAGGGAAAAAGAGATTTGTTTTTTCTGGCTCGCCAGTTCGAAATCAAATTTTCAAAGGCGATAAATCAAAAATTAAAGCAAACCTTTCGCGAAACAAAAAAACTGTTTTGTTTTTTGGCGGAAGCCTTGGCGCAAAAGCAATTAACGAAACCGTTTTCTCTTGTCTCGACATCCTAACAAAAAAATATAACGTGCTTCATATAACCGGAAAAGGAAAGAAAAAGGAACTTAATTCCCCAAACTATTTTGCCGTTGAATACACAAACGAAATTGAAAACTTTTTTAACGCAGCCGACTATGTTGTTTGCCGCGCAGGCGCGAACTCCGTTTTTGAACTCCTTGCTCTTTGCAAACCAATGCTTTTAATCCCTCTTCCAAAAGCAGAAAGCCGCGGCGACCAAATTGACAACGCAAAATATTTTAAAGAAAAAGGAATGTGCGAAATGTTATTCCAAGAAAATTTAAATTGCGAAAATTTAATTAATTCATTAAAAAATTTGGAAAATAATTCAAAAATAATTCAAAAAAACATAAAAAAACAAGAAATTAAATCACCAAATAAAAAAATTGTTGAAATTATTGTTGAAAATTCAAAATAAAAAAAGAGCAAAAATTAATTGCTCTTTTTATTTATTTTTCAATTCCATTTTTTATTTTTGCATTTTCTTGCGCTTTAAGCCATTTCCCGCAAGGGCTTTCTTTAAGGCCGCCATCGGTTAAATAATTAAAGCGTGACGTGAAATCATTTCCCTTTAAGGAAATAAGATTTGAAACAACAAGCAAAGGATATTCAATGCTGTTACCCTTGCAAATTATTTCGTCAATGCTTTTGGCGCTTTCTAAATTTGGAAAAAACTTTTCTGAAATTTGTTTTTCTTTGCATCCTCTCAAACTTTCAAGTTTGTTTGAAATCCACTCTTGATTCTCGGCTGTGAGAGTTAAATCTTCCGCTTTAACAAAAGAGGTTAAAATTTTTTCAAACATTTTTTGCGCGCTTGCAAAACTTGTTTCATTTGACGAAAGGTTGCAAGGTTTAATTTTGTTTAAATCCTCCATCATCTCGCCAAAATCTTTATAAACAAAATTTTTGTGAATTATTTTTTCCATTTGCTTTTTGTCATATTTTTTCTTTTCGGCGTCAATAATTTCTTTTGCCTTGTCATATCCCATATCTTTGAAAATTTCAAAAGTTATGTCATACATCTTGGAATGCGAATGCATGTATGCTTTTTTAATTCCTTCATAGTTTTTCGTTCTGTAATCTTCAATAACATTTGCATATGTCGAATAAATAAGTTCGCTTTCGCTGTCATAAATCAATGTGTCATTGTCTCTAATTATTTTGAAATCCATTTTCCCCTCGCCTTTATAGGATTATTATAAACTTTTTAAAGGAATAAGTCAATATTCCACATTTTAAAAACCCTTCCAGAAGCATCTTTTCATAAACTTCTCCTAATTATCTTATCATAAAAATGATAAAACAGAGATCTTTTTTAGCATTAAAAAACAAATGATATTAAAAACAGATTGTTAAACTCTGCTTTGCCTTGCAACGTTAAGGCAAACGCCAATTGCGCTCATGAAAACAACAAGAGATGTTGAGCCGGCGGAGATGAACGGAAGAGGAAGACCTGTTGGAGGAATCATGCCACTAACAACAAAAAGGTTAATTATAACTTGAATTGAGATAACGCTTGCAACACCTAAAACAAGAAGCGCGCCAAAACGGTCTTTTGCTCGTTTTGCAACGCCAATTAAAAGGAAAACCAAAATTGCAAAGCAAACAACAACAAGGGTTGCACCAAAAAATCCAAGTTCTTCGCCTATAATTGAAAAAACAAAGTCACTTTCCGAAAATGGCAAAAACAAATATTTTTGTCTTGAATTGAAAAGTCCAACGCCAAACATTCCGCCGCTTCCAAGAGAATATAGTGATTGAATAAGTTGAAACCCCTCTCCTTGCGGATTTGCCCACGGATTTAAAAACGCCATAAATCTTTGAATTCGATATGGCTCCATAATAATCAGCGCAGGAACAGCCGCGGCAGCAGGAACGCCAAGGATTAAAAAATGTTTAAGTTTTGCTCCGCCAACAAAAAGCATAAACAACATAACAAGCCCCATACACATTGTTATACTCATGTTTGGTTCAAGAATGATTAAAACACAAAATCCAATTCCAACGCCTAAAACTGGCAAAAGCGTTTTAAATTTTCCAATTGTTTCGTAATGTGACGAAAGATATTCCGCGGCAAAAAGAACGAACGCAAACTTTGCAAATTCGCTTGGTTGAATTGTGAAAAAACCAAGATTAAGCCAACGCTTCGCTCCATAGTTTTCAACGCCAATTCCAGGAATGAAAACAAGGGAAAGCAAAATTGCACTAACGATAACGCCAATCCACCTGAACTTTTTAAGTTTTTCATAGTTTATTCTTGAAAAAATTAGCATTGCAATTGCGCCAAGAGCAACTCCAACAATTTGTTTTGTTAAATAGAAAAATTTGTTCCCATAGCGATATTCTGCAACATAACTGCTTGCACTGTAAACCATTATGCAGCCAAAAATTCCAAGTCCAAGAACAAGAAAATATATTAAAAATGTTTTTTTATCAAAATTAAATATTTTTTTAAAATGATTTTCTTGAATTATTAATTTTTGATTTTCTTTTTTATTTTTTTCTTTATTTTTATTAATTTTATTAAAAAAATTATTTTTAAATGGATTTTTTAATATTTTTACATTATTTTTCATATTTTTCTCCATTTAATATGTAATTTTTAAAATATTCTCCCCTTTCTTCATAATTACGAAATTCATCAAAACTTGCGCATGCAGGCGCAAGAACAATGTTAATTTTTTCGTTATTAAATTTTTCCTTGTAAACTTCTTTTGCTTTCATAATTGCTTTGCCAAGCGAGGAAGCAACTTCAAAATTTTTAAACCCTGCTTCGCTTGCCGCGCAAGAAAGTTTTTCTTTTGTTGCACCAAACAAAATTGCAAAGGCAACATTGTTGCTTAAATTTTTAAAAAGAGGAACAAAATTTTCGCCCTTGTCGCTTCCCCCAAAAAGCGCAATTGTTTTCCCGCCAAGCGCTTGCAAATCTGCCAAAACGCTTGCAACATTTGTTGCCTTGCTGTCGTTAACATAGCAAATGTTTTGCGTTTTTAACACAATTTCCAAACGGTCTTTAAGAGGCATGAAGTTTGAAACAACTTTTTCAATTTGTTTGCTTGAAACATCGCAAAGTTTTGCGATGCAAATTGCTGCAAGAATGTTTTCAAGATTTTTGCTTCCAACAAGTTTGATTTTTTCTGTTTTCATAACAAAAACATTTTCAAAGTTTTCTTTGAAATATATTTCGTCGTTTGAAACATATGTTCCGTTATAGTTTTGGTTTTCAAACTGGTTGTTTAGCGAAAAGTTATATATTTTTGCCTTGCAATTTTTTGAAAGGTTAACAACATTTTTGTCGTCATAATTGAAAACTGCAAAATCTGTTTCTGTTTGATTTCGAAAGATTTTTGCCTTTTGGTTAACATAATTTTCAAAAGTTTTGTGGCGCGAAAGATGGTCGGGCGCAAGATTTAAAATTGCCGAAATTTTTGGACGGAAAGTTGTTGACGATTCAAGTTGAAACGAACTTGTTTCGCAAACGATGTTTGAATTTTCGTCGGAAACATTCCAAAGCGAAATTAAAGGGTTATCGGTGTTTCCAACATAGAAAGAATTTGCTCCCAAAATTTTTGTAAGCAAAATTGAAGTTGTTGTTTTTCCGTTTGTTCCAGTTATTGCAATTAAATTTCCCTTAACGTTTTCAAAGCCAAGTTGAAGTTCGGAAATAATTGGAACATTAAGTTCTTTCAAGGTTTTTGAAAGCGAAGTTTCCAAAGAAATTCCAGGGCTTAAAACTGCCAAATCAAGTTTTTCGGGTTTGAAAGAAAGTTTTTCGCCGTCTTGAAAGAAAAAGACTTTTGCGCCTTTTGCAAACAAAAATTTTTTTGCGCCGCTTCCCGTTAAGCCTTTCCCATAAACCAAAATTTTCTTTCTTTTAAATTGATTGTTCTTACAAAAAATTTTCAAATTGAACTCGCATACATTGTTATTGCAATTGCAAGCGCACTTACTGCAATTGTTATAACTATATATACGAAAGTAATTCGATTTTCATTCACGCCCTTTTTCTCAAAATGATGGTGGAGCGGCGCCATTAAAAACACGCGTTTGCCCGTTCTTTTGAAATGCAAAACTTGGATGCAAACCGAAAGCGCAGAGGCAACAAACATAACCCCAATTATTGGAATTAAAAGTGTTGTTTTTGAAAAAACCGCAATTGATGTTAGAAGCCCGCCAAGAGCAAGCGAACCCGTGTCGCCCATAAAAATTTTTGCTTTGTAAACATTGAAACACAAAAAGCCAACAAGCGCTCCAAGCGCACAGAAACAAAGAATTAAAAGGTTTTTGTTTTCCGCCGCCAAAGTTGGAGTTGCAGCAAACTTTTCATAAATTAACAAAAGCCCAATAAAGCCAACCAAAAATGCGCTGCTAACTCCCCCGGCAAGCCCGTCAAGCCCGTCGGTTAGGTTAACACTGTTAACAACCGCAAGATAAACAAAAACAACAAAAGGAATGATTCCCCATTTAAGATCTATAACAATGTCCGTGAACGGAACAATTAAGGTTGAACCAATAAGATTTGAATAGTAAACATAAAAAGCAATTATAATTGCAATTCCAACCTGCCCAATAATTTTTTGATATGGTTTAAGTCCAAGATTTTGTTTAAAACGAATTTTAATGAAATCATCTAAAAACCCAAGAATGCCATATGCAAGCATAACGGCAATTGAAACAGTTGCAAGTTGGAAATTTTTTGTGAAAAAGCAAAACGAAAACATAATTGTTATAAGGAAAATAAGCCCGCCCATTGTTGGAGTTCCGTCTTTTCCCTTATGTGCCTCGACATATTCCAAAACCGTTTGCGACGCTTTAAATTTTTTTGCAGCAAAAATAACAAACGGAGAAATTGCAACCGAAATTGCAAGGCAACTTAAAAAACAAATTAAATAATAGTTCACTTTTTCCCCCTTCAAACAAAAACTTGTTAGGCTTTCAAGTTGTTTTCAAAAAACTCGCGACGAAGATTATCGTCAAAATTTTTAACAACCTCAAAATCATTGTATGGAACATGAACGGCGTTAATGTCTTGATAGGTTTCTGCGCCTTTCCCAAGAATTGCAACGCAATCGCCCTTTTTTGCAAGCGTGAGCGCAAACTCAATTGCTTGTTCCCTGCTAACAAATCTAGTATGCGCAGTTTTTTTCATTCCAATTTCAATGTCATCTAAAATAAGTTCCGGATTTTCAAATCGCGGGTTATCTGTTGTTAAAACAACATAATCGCTAAGTTTTTCCGCAATTTGCCCCATTTTATGTCGCTTGTCTTTATCTCTGTTTCCGCTGCATCCAAAAACAGTTATAATTTGTTTAAATTTAAGTTCGCGAATTGCATTAAGCGCTTTTTCAATTCCGTCGGGCGTGTGGGCAAAATCTATGAACGCAACAACTCCGTTTGAAAGATTAAATCTGTTAAGCCGCCCCTCAACCCCAAAAAATTTTTCAAGCCCATTTTTAATTTGTTTCGTGCTGCACCCAAGCATTGCCGCAACCGATGCTGCCGCAAGGCTGTTATAGATGTTAAACTCGCCAATCAAGTTGCTTTCAACATCAAAAACATTGTCTAAAATGTTAACAATAAATTTATTTTTTCCATTTTTGTTCCCAATTTTTGCAGCAAAAACATCGCTTGGATTGTTAAGCGAATATGACAAAAACGGAACATCAATTGTTTCGCCAAGTTCTCTTCCAAACTCGTCATCAAAATTTAAAACAGCGCTTTTAATTTTGTTTCTCTCAAAAAGTTTAAGTTTTGCATGTTTATAGTTTTCCATTGTCTTAAAAAAGTCCAAGTGGTCTTGCGTTAAATTTGTTAAAACTCCAACTTCAAAAACAATTCCTTCGGTTTTGTCAAGAGAAAGCGCATGAGCACTGACTTCCATAACAACATATTCAACACCAAAATCCACCATTTGTTTAAGAAGTTTGAAAAGAAATTGTGGGTCGGGCGTGGTAAGTCCCGTTTGAAAAAACTGTTTTCCAATAAACGCGCCTTGCGTTCCAATAAGCCCAACTTTTTTCCCGCTTTCTTCCAAAATTGATTTAATTAAAAACGAAGTTGTTGTTTTTCCGTTTGTTCCCGTAAGCCCAATAATTTTAAGTTTGTTTTGAGGATTATCATAGAAACAAGAAAAAACTTTTGAAAGAGCTTTTCTTGTTGACGAAACAACAATTTGAGGAATGTTAACTTGAACTTGCTTTTCGCAAAGAATTGCCGCCGCGCCGTTTTTTTCTGCGTCTTTGGCAAAATCATGCCCGTCGGAGTTTTCCCCGCGAATGCAAACAAACAAAGAACCTTTCGTAACTTCTTTGCTGTTATATGTTATGTCTAAAATGTCAAGGTTGGTTTCTCCAATCACATTTGCTTCTAAGTTTTTAATTAAATTCTCAAGATTCATATCCCCTCCATTTTCCAATTCTACACCATAAAAGTTTGAAAAACTTTGGAAAGGCAAAAGAAGCAATAAAAACAAAAAACTCGCGTTTCTTTGCCAATTTTCCCCTAAATTAATCTTATTTTTAAAATATTTAAAATATACTACAAAAAAATTGCTCAAAATTTGGGCAACTTTTTTAATTTGAAAGTTTTTTGTCGAAACGCGCCTGGAAGTTTTCTTTAAGAAGTTTAAGAGCAAGCCCCGTTCCTTCGTCGCTTAATTTAAGTGTTTCAAGTTTTTCAAACGGGCAATCTGCCGCAAGGCGCATCGTTGAATGGGTTAGCGCCGAAATCTCTTCGCAGTTTGGTGGCTTACAACCGCTGCAAACAATTGCTCCGTCAACTGGCGAAAAAAATCTTTTTTGAAGAAAAGGCTCTCCGCATGAAGCGCAACGATCAAGCGACAAACGATAGCCCATGGCTTCAAAAATTTTGATTAAAAAACGCATTTCCAAAACTTCTGGTTTAACGTTCCCATATGCAAGTGCTTGAAGAGTTTTAAGAGTTTCCAAAAACAAAGGCTCGTTGCTTAAATTTTCACGTCCAACTGTTTTCAAAATTTCCAAAACTGCGCAGCCCGCAAAATATTTATCAATGTCGCTTGTTATGTTATGGAAAGTTTCAATAACATTTGCCGAGGTTATTGTTTGAAATTCGCCTTTCGAAACAACATCAAAATCGGCAAAACAAAAGATTTCTTTTGCTGGTTTAAGTTTTGCGTTTGGCTTTTTAACGCCAACAAGTTTTGCATAAACAATTCCCTTTTCAAGCGTGAAAAGAGTTAGGAGTTTATCTGCTTCTTTGAAGTCTTTTGCCGAAATAACAATTCCTTTAAGCCTTTCTTCTGTCATATAAATATATTATACCACTTTCTTTTATTTCGAGCAAAAAAAACAAAGCAACACATGCTTTGTTTTTTTAATTTAATTTATTTTTACATTGAATAGTCTTCGCTTGAATATGCCTGAATTTGATTAAGTTTTTCGGTTCTTGCTTGAACATAGGCATGATAAGCACTAAACGCTTTCATAGGGTTTGACGAAAGAGTTGCGGAAATAAAAGCATTCCAAGCCCTTTCGGATTTTGGGCAAACATTATATGGCATTTCATAAATTGAATTGTATTTCATATCCCCTCCAAAAGCGTTTCATTCCTTCCTTTATCTTATGATTTTGTTAATTCAATTATACACTTTGAAAATTAAATTTGTAAAACTTTTGCCGTTATTTTTTGTCAATTTTCAAAAGTTTGGTGGCTTTAACCAATTTTTTTAAAGTCTAAATTATAATATAAACTTACAAAATATTAAGCGCTTTCCCGCGCCAATTGGGAAAAGGAGAATTTGTGTTTCTCATTATATTATATGCTTTGAAATGTTAAAACTGCTAATGCAACACTTGCGCCAACAATTGGGTTATTTCCCATTCCAATAAATCCCATCATATCAACGTGGGCAGGAACCGACGAACTTCCCGCAAACTGTGCGTCGCAGTGCATTCTTCCCATTGTGTCGGTAAGTCCATAACTTGCAGGTCCCGCGGCAACATTGTCTGGGTGGAGCGTTCTTCCTGTTCCCCCGCCAGAAGCAACCGAGAAATATTTTTTTCCATGGTCAACGCACCATTTTTTGTAGGTTCCGGCAACTGGATGTTGGAAACGAACAGGGTTTGTTGAGTTCCCAGTTATTGAAACATCAACGCCTTCATGAATCATGATTGCAACGCCTTCGTTAACATCGTATGCGCCATAAATTTTAACATTTTTGCTTTCGCCACTTGAAAAAGATTTTTCTCCCAAAACGTGAAGTTCACCTGTTTTTTGGTCATATTTTGTGTTAACATACGTGAACCCTTTAATTCGCGCAATAATGTAGGCAGCATCTTTTCCAAGCCCGTTTAAAATAACTTTTAAAGGTGTTTTCCTAACATTATTTGCTTTTCGAACAATTCCCATTGCCCCTTCGGCTGCTGCAAAACTTTCATGCCCAGCAAGGAAACAAAAACATTTTGTGTTTTCGCTTAAAAGCATTTTTGCAAGGTTCCCATGTCCAATTCCAATTTGGCGTCTGTCGGCAACAGAACCAGGAGTGCAAAACGCTTGCAAACCTTCGCCAATTGAATCGCAAATTGAATCTAAATTTTTTGCATCGTTCTTAATTGCAATTGCAACGCCAAGAGTGTATGCCAAAACTGCGTTTTCAAAGGCAATTGGTTGAATTCCTTTAATAACTGCCTCAACATTAATTCCTTTTGAAAGGCAAATTTCTTTTGCTTCGTCAAGACTTGCAATGCCGTGTTTTTTCAAACATTTGTTAATGTTTTCTGTTCTAAGTTCGTCCATCTTTCGCCCTCCCTATTGCTTTCTTGGGTTAATAACTTTAACCGCTTCGCTAAATCTTCCATAGGTTTTTGTGCTGTCCTTAATTGCCTCTTTTGGATCTGCTCCGTTTTCCAAAAGTTTCATAAGTTTTCCAAGCGAAACATATTCATATCCAATAATTTCGCCGTTTTCGTCCAACCCCTCTTTTGTTATATATCCTTCGGTTAAATTAAGATAACGCGTTCCAAAGATATCGTTTGAATAGATTGTTCCAACTTGGCTAACCTTGTTTCCGCCAAGGTCTTCCATTGCCGAACCAACTTCAAGCCCGCCTTCGCTGAAAGCAGATTGGCTTCGACCATAAACAAGTTGCAAGAAAACTTTTTTCATTGCGTCGTTAATTGCGTCGCAAACAAGATCGGTGTTAAGCGCTTCCAAAAGCGTTTTCCCAATCAAAATTTCGCCTGCCATTGCTGCAGAATGAGTCATGCCGCTGCACCCAATTGTTTCAACAAGCGCTTCGCGAATTATTCCGTCTTTAACATTGATTGTAAGTTTGCATGCTCCTTGTTGAGGCGCGCAAGTTCCAACACCGTGGGAAAACCCGCTTACGTCCTCAATTTTTTTTGACGAAACCCATGTTCCTTCTTCTGGAATTGGCGAAGGTCCATAGGAATCTAGATTTTTAACTTTGCAAAATTCGTCCATATTCTCTCCTTAGAATTATTTTAACAAAATTGAATGTTTTTACAAACAAAAAGAAAAAGAATGTTAAAAAAATATTTAAAGAAACTTTTTCCAAAAAAATTCAACAAAAATATAAATTTTTAATACTTTTTTAAAATTTTTAAACATTTTTTAAATAAATTATATTAAATTCAACATTTTTTGTGATAAAATAAAAATATGAGAATTTTGTTAACAATTTCATATAACGGCAAAAATTATGTTGGCTGGCAAAAACAAAAAAACGGGAAAAGCGTTCAAGAAACAATTGAAGGCGCGCTTTCCTTTTTGCTTGGCCAAAACATTGAAATTTGCGGAAGCGGAAGAACCGACGCAAAAGTTCATGCTCTTGCCCAAACGGCAAGTTTCGACGCAACAAGCGAAAGATTTGTTAAAAATTTTTGCAATAAAAATTCTTTAAACTCTAAAAAACTTGTTGCCGCTTTAAACGCTAACCTACCTTTCGACATTAAAGTTACTGGCGCGAAAAAAGTTTCTCCGTCGTTTCATGCAAGGTTCAATGTTAAACAAAAAACATATCTCTATCGTCTTTCTTGGGAAGAAACACCCTTCAACCAAGGATATGTTGGAATTGTTAAAGAAAAGCCAGACGTAAAGGAAATTGAAAAAGCTGCAAGGTTTTTAATTGGTGAGCACGATTTTTCTTCTTTTTGCAGCGCAAAGGCAGAAACAAAAGATTTTGTTCGAACAATTTTTAAGATTAAATTAACAAAAAAACATAACGAGCTTGATTTTGAAATTTGCGGAAATGGTTTTTTATATAATATGGTTCGAATTATTGTTGGAACTCTTTATGAAGTTGGAACAGGGAAACGAACGGCGGAAAACATTTGCGAAATTTTGGATGCAAAAGACAGAACAAAAGCGGGCAAGACAGCGCCAGCGGAAGGACTTTATTTAAAGGCGGTTAAATACTAATGAACGAACATGACATTTTTAAAAGATATGAAAACGACGAGGATTTTAAGATGTGCGACCTTTCAAGCGCCGATCTTCAAGAGATTTTTGAAGAGAACGCAAAGTCTTCAAAAAATTTTAAAGACAAATATTTCGATTTTTATGACGACATTAAATCCCACACGAAATCTGAGCCTCAAGATTGGTAGAAAAAAATTGTTAAAAACTTTTTAAGTTAAATTCAAAAATTAATAAATTAAAATGTGCTCACATTTGCATATGTTTAATGAATAAAAAAAGAACGCAAAATGCGTTCTTTTTTGAAATCGTAACTTTCCAATTTTGCAAAATTATCTCTTGCTGAATTGTGGAGCTTTTCTTGCCTTTTTAAGACCATATTTCTTTCTTTCTTTCATTCTTGAATCTCTTGTTAAGAAACCAGCTTTTTTAAGTTCTGGGCGAAGGTTTTCTTCTGCCTTAATAAGAGCTCTTGAAATTCCGTGGCGAATTGCGCCTGCTTGGCCTGTGAATCCACCGCCAACAACATTAACTTGAACATCATATTTTGTTTCGTTTCCTGTTAATGCTAATGGTTGACGAACGATGTATTTTAAAGTGTCAAGGCTGAAATATTCTTCAATGTCTTTCTTATTGATTGTTATAACGCCGTTTCCGTTTGGAATTAAACGAACTCTAGCAATTGCTTTTTTTCTTCTTCCTGTTCCAAGATAAGCATTTGTTTTTGCTTTTAATGTTGGTTTAACAGCTTTTTTTGCTTCTGCCATATTAGTTTCTTCCTCCCTTAAGTGTTATAAGTTCTGGTTGTTGTGCCTCATGTGGGTGCTCTGCGCCTTTATAGATTTTAACTTTTCTTGCCATGTCGCGTCCAAGAGCATTTTTTGGAAGCATTCCTTTGATTGCGCGAAGAAGAGCAACATCAGATTTTTCTTCCATCATTTTCTTGAATTGAGTTTCTTTAAGACCACCTTGGTAGCCAGAATAAGTTTTAAAATATTTTTGTGTTAATTTTTTTCCTGTTAAAACTGCTTTATCGGAATTGATAACAATAACATAATCGCCTGTGTCAACGTTTGGAGTGAAAGTTGGTTTGTTCTTTCCTCTTAAAATTGCAGCAACTTGGCTTGCAAGACGACCAAAAGGCATTCCATTTGCATCAACTAAATACCATTTTCTTTCAACAGTTTCAGGATGTGCCATATAGGTTTTCATTGATTTTTCTCCTTAAAATTTTAATCCGCTTTGAAAAGTGTTCGCGCAAATTCCAAAACTTCCTAAATTTGTGGTTCAAATTTTTTGCAAAGGGGCTAGCAATGCAAAGAAAAAGAACGCCCAAAGACTTAGACAATCAATAATATAGCCCATTTAACAAACTTTGTCAATCCTTTTTAGCAAGTTTTTAACAAAATTTTCTGTATATTGAAATCTTTGTTCATTCGTTAAATTAAAGGAAGAATTCGTCTATTTTTCGCCCTCAACTTCGCCGCTTTGCACCTTGTTGTTTTCCCCGCTCGCCTCATCATTTTCGATAAGATTATTTTCGCTTTGAGCGTTTCCGCTTTCCGCCAAAGCCGCTCTTTTTAAAACAATTTTATCTTTAACAAGATAGACAAGGCGGAAACAATAATATAACAAAACACAAACAAGCATGAAAACCGCATAGACAAGAAGTTGCAAAACGGGATAGAAAGTTGCATATCCAATTTTAAAGTTAATGTCGAAAAGCGCTTTCGTGAAAGGGAGAATTTTTATTGCAACATTTGGAAGAAACATAAACAAGAAATTCGCCTCATAAATCCCTTTTCCGGTTGCCGCAGCAATTGCGTTAAACATTGTTCCAAGAGCGAAAACAGAAAGGAAATAGATTGTGAAACCAACCAAGCAATCGCGAAGCGCAAATTTATCGAGCCTTGGAAAAAATCCAAACAAAAGAGCAAGAATTGGAACGATTAAGACATTGCTATGCTCAAAAATAAAGTGCATATTATAGTAATAGAAAAAGCCTTTCCCTTCCAAATCTGGCTTTGCAATTGCAAAAAGAACGCCAACAACATTAATGATAACCGTGAAGTTAAAAATCTTTTTGTTTTTTGTTATAAGCGAAAGAATGATTAAATAGGCTCCAAGATTGCAAAGTTGCAAGGGCAAACGCTTTATGTTAAGCGAAATTGCGCCAAACATTTGGTCATACTGCATAAGGAGCGAAAGCGCAAGGACGAAAAGAACAACCATTTTAACTTCACTGCTTTGCTTTCTAAAGCCAAAATATAACGCAGCCAAAGTTCCAAAAAGAAGGAAAATCCAAAGGAAATGAAGCCAACTATATGCGCTGAAAATAACATCTGTTTGCCCGAAAAGATATTGAGGGACATAAACAGGAATTGACGCAAGAATTATGAGAGGCAACGCAATAAAATAGTTTCTCCATTCAATTTTATCATTGTATTTAAACAAATGATTTTCGTTTATTGCAAGCACAATTGGAATTGTTAACTGCAAAACGATTATAACAGCAAACCAAACTGTTCTAAACGCGGGATTAATTAAAAACGCACGAAAGCCCTCTGAAACAGGAAGCGAATTAAGGCCTCTTCCCGCGGCACTTGTGAAAAACTCAAGATATTGCGAAAAGCACGCAATTTGCGCAATTGTTACGGCAACACAAAAGGTTATTGCGACATTTCGAACTGCTCTGTTTTCAAAAAAAACGGCAATTGGCAAAACGGAAAAACATACCATTGAAAACCAACGCAAAACAGCATGTCCTTGCATCATTCCTCTTCCAAGTTCTTCTTTTGAAAGACAAAGATTAAATGAATCTGGAAGAAGAATGCTAAGCAGCATAAGCGAACAATAGATAACAACCAAAACCTTTAAAATTTTTGTTGTAACGTTATGTAATTTTTCGCTGCCCTTAAATTTCCAAAATTTAAGCAAACAAAAAATTCCAATCAAAAGTGCCGAAATAATTGGCACGAGAATGTAAAACAAAAGTGCGCTCATAATTTTCCTTCTTTCTTTTTTTGCTTAATATAACACAAAAATTGTCAAATTCAAAATCATGCTAAAAAAGCACCCATTTTTGCAGGTGCTTTTTGCAATAAAAAAACTCGCTTTATGCGCGAGTTTAAATTTAGTTTGATAATTATTCAAAAATCATTATAATTAAAGCAACAAGAAGCATAACAAGGCCTAAGGCTTTAAGAGTTATGTATAACTTGTTATCGTTTTCAACAGGTTTCGATTTGTCTTTTCTTGCAACCATAGCAATTCTCTTTGCAAGCAAAACAATTGCAAAGCCAAGGATTGCCAAGATTAATCCTGTTATAACATGTGGCTTTTGAATTCTATCAATTAAACTTGTAAGATCAAGAGCGAGTAACGAAAAATTTAACATAATTTCATCTCCTAACTTAAAATTGAGTTTATTTTAGCACAAAGAATAAAAAAAGACAATACCTTTTTGAAAGAAAACTTGAAACAAATGAAAAAAATTGTAAATTTTAGGCCACTTTTTTATTGTTTTCTTGCTCTTTTTGGAGCAATTCTTTTTGCAAAACACATTTTCCTTTCAAATTGGGTTGTTATTGCAGTTTTCTTTTTAATACTAGCCGCAATTGTTGCAACTTGTTTTTTAAGAAAAAAGTTAAAAATTCTTGTTGCAATTCTTGCTTTTATTTTTCTTGGATTAGGTCTTTATGGCCTTGAAATGAGCTTCTTTTCTCAGCCAAAAATTCCAAACGACTCGATGCTTTATGGTCGCGTTGAAAATGTTTCAACCTATGATGAAATGCAATACATAATTTTAACAGATGTTAAGATTAACAACAAGCCCCTTTCAAAAAATGTTCGCCTAAAACTTTATGGTGCACCATATCTTTCCGACGGCGACGAAATTTTGCTTGAAGCAAACTTTAAAAGCGTTTCAGGACTTAATGAAAAAGGCAACGTTAACAGTTCGCTATATAAAAACGGATGTTACTACACGGCAACAAAAATTTCGCGAAGTGATGTTAAAATTCTTGGAAACACAAAAACTTTAGACCAAAAGTTTCGTTCCGCAGTTAAAGAAAAACTTTTAAAGCACATGAGCGAGGAAAACGCAAGCATAACCTACGCAATGCTTTTTGGCGACAAAAGCGGAATTGACAGCGAAACAAGAAACGATTTCCAGCTTAGCGGAATTGCTCATATTCTTGCTGTTTCGGGTTTACATGTTGGGCTTGTTGCCGGGCTTTTGGCATGGATTTTAAAGAAATGCCACGCGAAAAATTGGCTTAACTTAATAATCACTTCCGCGGTTTTAATTTTCTACTGCTATCTTTGCAGTTTTTCGCCTTCGGTTGTTAGAGCAACAATAATGTCAATTTGTCTTTTGCTTGCAACTTGCCTTGGAAGAAGATATGACAGCCTAAGCGCAATTGGTTTTTCGGGCTTAGTTCTTTTGCTTGTTCGCCCTCTCTTTGCGTTTGACATTGGCTTCCAATTAAGTTTTGGATGTGTTATTGGAACGGCAATTTTCTATCGAAGTGCCTATTCTTTTCTTAGAAAACCAATTAAAAAATTTGTTCTTCCAAACTGGATTGCAAAACCTGCTTCCGTTTCAATCTCTTCGCAATTTTTGATTTTACCTGTTTTGATTAACTATTTCGACGGAGTTTCTTTCCTGTCGCTTTTTGCAAACTTAATTATTGTTCCAATTTTCACGGTTGCGTTCACGGCTGCTTTCGTTGCAACGCCTCTTGTTTTTATTTGGAGCGGATTTGGAAACATTTTCTGGTTCTCAAATCTTCTTCTAACATCTATTAAAACAATTGCAAGTTGGGTTGCAAGCCAAACATGGTCGATAATTCCACATTTCAAATTCGCATTTGCCGCATTTGTTAATTTCTTTGCGCTTATGTTTGTTTCAAGCAGGTTGTTTTTTGCACGGCGAAAAGCAAAACTTTTAACCTGCTTAATTCTCGTTTGCTCAACGGTTTTAACAATTGGACTTTTGCAATTAGCCTAAAAATGTGTAATAATAGAAAAGGAGAAAAACATGAAATTTATTGAACTTCCACAAAAACTTAAACAACAGGTCCTTCCGCTCTACATCTTGAAAGGAGATGACGAATTCGTTATTGCAAGCGCAATTAAACACATTTCAAACGCATGCGGAAACGAAATGAGCGATTTTAACAAAACCTATTTCGACAACGAAAATTTTTCGGCTCAAAAAGTTCAAGAAGCAATTGAAATGCTCCCTCTTGGAACCGACAGAAAATTTGTTTTAATTCGCTCGGTTGGAAAACTTTCCGAAACGGACAAGAAAAATCTTTCCGCTTCTCTTTCGTCAATTCCCCCTTCAACAACAGTCGTAATTATATATAGCGACGCCTGGAAATTTTTAAAGGTTGGCGAAATTGTTGATTGCGGAAAACTTGGGCAAGACATTTTGGAAAAATATATTCGCGTTGAACTTAACAAGAAAAATCAAAAAATAACGCCCGACGCCCTTAAAGCACTTGTTGAAATTTGCAGTTACGATATGACAAAAATTTCATGTGAACTTAAAAAGATTTCTGCATATTGCGAGGACGAAATTGAGCATAGCGATGTTAAAGCGCTTGTTGAGCCAGACTATGAGTATCAAATTTTTGAACTTAGCGAAAGTCTTGGGAACAAAAACGCATCGAAAAGTTTAATGCTCCTTTCCTCATTTTTGCAAAAGAAACAGCCTGTTCAAGTTTTGTTTTCTTTAATTGCAAACCACTTCCGCCGAATTGCCCACGCAAGTTTTTCATCTCTTTCAAACAGCGAACTTGCAAGTCTTCTTGGCGTTAAGGAATATGCAATTGTTAAAGCAAAAGAACAAGCAAAGTCCTATTCCAAGGCGCAACTTAAAAACATTTTGGAAGTTTTGGAAAACGTCGATAACATGGTTAAAAGCGGAAAAATGAGCGCAGAAAACGCAATTTACTACGTTGTTTTTAAAATCCTATATTGCTAAAATAAAAGAAAAAGCATAAGCGAAAAACTTATGTTTTTTTTAAATTATATCAACCTCATGTTTAAATTTTTGTTTTGCTTTTTTTGAAAGCGGACGGCGATTAAAGAGTTCCAAAATTTGAGGCATATTGTCAATTGCCGCGCGATAGCCTTCCTCAATCATGTCGTCATATCCTTCCATTTTTGTGGACTTAAATCGTTTTGTTTCAGGCTGAAGAACGACGTCGCCAAACTCATAGCCAGTTTCGGCATTTTTTTTCATAAGAATTCGAATCGTTGCGCCAAGAACGTCAAAATATTTTGCCGATTTTGCCCCATAATTTCGCGAAGGGTTAACATCAACAGCAACAACATAGTCGCAATCGAAAAGTTTAGGAACATTTGAAGGAAGCGTGTTTTGAAGCCCCCCGTCAAAAAGCAATCTGTCTTCAAATTGAACAGGTTGGAAAATTGCCGGAACAGCGCAACTTCCCGCAACAGCGCGAGCCAAATTCCCTTTTGTTATAACACATTCGTTTGTTGAAAGAATGTCAACAGCAACAATTGCAAGCGGAATTTTACAATCCTCAATGTTAATATCGCCAATTGAGTTTTTAACAATATCTTCAATTCCATCGGTTGGCGAAGGCATAAGCGGGATTTTGGATTTTCGAATATCTTTTTCCTTAAAGTTTTTTGCAACATTATACATTTGTTCAAATGTCCAATTGTTCGCATAAAACGCGCCAACAAGCGAACCCGCGCTTGTTCCCGCAACATAATCAAATTTAAGACCATATTCTTCAAATGCTTTAATCGCGCCAAGATGCGCAAACCCTCTTGCGCCGCCTCCTCCAAGCGCAAGCCCAATCTTAACCTTTTTGTGTTTTATAAGCGAAATCTTTTTATTAAACTCTTTAATCTTTTCAAGCATAGTTATATTATAATCCAATTCTAAAATTTAAAGCAACCTTTTATTAAGGAAACAAAAACAAAAAAACCGCGAATTTCGCGGTTTTTATTTGCTAATCTAATTATTGAGCATCTGTTGTTGTGTCGGTTTCTGGTTTAACTTCGGTTGCTGGTTCTTCAATAACTTCTTCAACAACTTCTTCTGCTTCAACTCTTTCTTCTTGTTCTTGAGCAGCTTTCAATGCTTCAATTGCATCTTCAGTTTCTTTAATATCTGCTTTCAATGTTTCGTTGTTAGCTGTAAGAATATTGAATGTGTTTTCCAAAATTGGATATCTATCTTTATTCGCAGTCATAACTTCTTCGCAGTGTTGAACAGAAAGTTTAAGTCCTTCAAGAAGGTCAAGTTCTTCAGAAAGTTTCTTTGCTTTTTCTTCGTCGATGTCGGCGATGTTGTTAACTCCGTAAAGAACAACTTTTTGTTTTGCAACAATTGCTTCTTTTCTTCTAAGTTTTCTTTCGTCGCTTTCAAGAGTTTTGCTTACTTTTCTAAGAGGAATATATTCCTTCTTAACTTTACGAAGTTCTTTTTCGTTTGCTGCAAGTCTGTCTTTTAATGTTTCAAGTCTTGCTTCATATTCTTCAATGTTTCCAGCAGGAGTGTTAACTTCTTCTTTGCTGTTAAGTTCACTTTCAAGTTCTTCGTTTCTTGCTTGAAGTTTTGCAATTTCAGCTTCAAATTGAGCTCTAAGTTCTTCAATTGAAGGTTGTGCTTCCGCTTCTTCTGTTTCTTCAACAGTTTCTTCTGTTGTTTCTTCAGCTGCTGGAGCTTCTTCTTGAGTTTCTTCCGCTACGGCTTCTGTTTCCTCGGCTGGAGCTTCTTGCTCTTCGTTTGCTTGGTCTTCGTCGCCAAACACAGCGATGTCTTCGTCGTCATAGAAGAAGTTTTCAAATTTATCGTCGCTTTCTTCTGCTTGTTTTTGACGTCTTTCTTCAATTTCTTTAAGCATGTTTTGTTTGAAGAGTTCTTCCTCTGCTTTAAGTTCGTCAACTTCTTCAGCTGGCTCCTCTTTAGCAGGTTCTTCTTCCTTAACTTCTTCAACAACTTCTTCCGCTGGCTCTTCTTTAACTTCTTCAACAGGAGCAATTTCAGCTTTTGGTTCTTCGTCTTCTTTTGCAAAAGCATCTTTGTCTGCTTCATCGAACTTAAATTCAAGTTCTTTTGTTTCTTCTTGTTCTGCGTCTTTTTCTTTGGAAGCTTGTTTGTCTTTAACTTTTTCACCGTTTTTCTTTCTTTGCCAGAAATGAACGTATTCAGGGTCTAAAACAGAAAGAACTAAGTCCCCAAGGAAGAAAATTAAAAATCCTCCAACAAGGATAATTCCGATGATAGCCAAAACTGAAATGAAAGCATCTCCAAATCCTGCGCCTAAAAATTCCATAATTTACCTCTCTTTTTTAGATTATGTTAAATCGTGATAATAATAACACTAGGCAAAAAATATGTCAATACCCTTTTTATCATTTTTTCAAAAAATTTAACAAAAAACACCAATTTTTTCAAAAAAATAAGTTATTTGAATGTTTTTTTGCGATTTTGAAGCAAAAACATCGAAATTAATTATCTCTTGCCAATTCAACACTTTGGCTTTTCTTTTTAAGGAAACAACCCAATTTTCCCTTACCAAAACCACCTATGGATACAATCCAATTTTTTCTTACCAAACCTTCAATTTTTATATTTCCCCAAAACCCTTGAGAAGTTTTTGTAAAAATTTGAAATCACTTTAAAGGTTGGCTTTTTTATTATAGATAAATATCAAAAATTTTATTCTATATATTATATATAAAAAACGCCGGCAAACCCGAAGACGAACTTGCCAGCAACTTTTGACAATTAAATTTTGCGAAAGCGTTAGCCCTAACAAAATTGCTGCCAGGCAATAGGCAGCTTGTTCACAATCAAAACAAGGAAAAAATATCTCAACAATTTAGAGAGTTTTCAAATCTAGAATTTTACTTTCCCTCTCCGCTTGCCAATAAAACGCACAAATCGCTTCGTTCATATTTGTTAGAGCCTTTAATGCTCTTTTTATATTTCCAGCAGCAAATTGCCTGTTTCAAAGTTTTGTTTTTGTTGTCCTTAAAAAAATCCCGTATGTATGTGTTATATTCAAATTGCCTGTCAATAACTTTTTCGGTTTTGTCTTTGTTTTTAATGATTTCTTTATATGCCTCAATTGAATCTTGAAAGGTTTTCCCAACATTACCCTTTAACCATCTTTGAAAAGGAACACAAAACTTAAAATTTTTCCCAAGGTGCAACTCATAAAATGCGCGAATGTTTTCGCCATAACCCATGTCTTTTTCAATAAGACTGTTAAGAGTTAATTCGTCAAGTTTTTTGTTTTTCTTACGAATTGAACCCCTTGTTTCTTTTTCGCCAGTTTTTAAAAAATTAAAAACTCTTTCGGTAAGTTCAATTTTTCCACCGCCAGTTTGCAATTTGTTTTCTTTGCAAAATTCAACAAGTTCCGATTTTAAATAATAGAACTCTTTAAAAGTTTCAGCGCTTAAGTTGCAGCCTAATTCCGGTCTTTTCTCCATATTTCTTCCTTAAAGTTTTAACATCTTTATCAAACAAAATTTTTATAGCCCGTTAACAGTGTCGGAAACCAAGTTTTCCAAATACTCGCGCTCATCAACATTTTCAACCAACAACATTGGCTTTGCGCCTTCATAGGGCAACGCTTCTTGCAAACCATATTTTTTGTTTGTGTTTGTTTTCTTAACTAAGAATCTGTCGTCGTAAATTCCGCCAAAATAAATTCCATCAACATAAATTAAAAATTCACCCATCATAGGTTTGAATGTTGGGCTTAAACTTGAAAGTTGTTCCAAAATAAAATCTCTAAAACCTTTGCTTGAAGCCATTTGTTTTCTCCTTTAAATTAATTGTATCACATGCATCAAAATTTCTGTAACACTTTTCAAAAAAAGCCCGCAAGGATTTTCCATGCGGACTTATATTTTTTTGCGTAGTCATTTCACCTTTTAGGCTTTATTTCATTTTATAATAATATGTGAATACCCCATTATGAGTTGCGTCAGCCTTTTCAATGAAAAGTTTAAACAAATATTGATTTGCTGAACTGCTATATTCATAACGAATTTCAAAGGTGTAAACCGAATCACGAACAAAATAGCCGTCATCATCGGTTTCATGATTTGTCACATAGTAAAATTTGTAAAGTTTGCTTGGATTATCATCAAAATAATCATTTAATGTGCTGCTTTGTTCCAAAACATACCATGTTTCATTCTCGCCATATTTAACGCCATATCTTCTTGAAATAGTTCCAAAATAGCCGTCATAGTTAGTTTCAAAATACTTTAAATAAATTTCTGCATTTTGCGCAAGCAACGCTTCATCGTCGCAAGGTTGAGAAAACGAATAACCATCATTAAACCAATAATCACTTGAAGAAATTTCGCCCGAAAGCCCAGTTGGCGCAGGCAAATTCGACAATCCAACAGTAGTTAGTTCTGTTTCCGTGAACCATTTGCTATTGTCATGAAAAACAGGATTTCCGCCTTCGTTATCATCCCCACAAGCAGAGAGCAAAAGCGCAGGAACAATTAAAACAATAGTTAAAATAAAACTTAAAATTTTCTTTTTCAATTTAAACCCCTCCAAAATTTAAGATTTCCAAAAACAAATATCTTAATGACCTAGATACAAATTATCTTTTGTTGTTTAATTGTCGTTTTTAGAAAGCATCTTTTAAAATAACATTTAAGGAAGAAACCGTCAACAATCTAGCCTACATTTTTCAAATAGTTCTTAACAGCAGTATAAAATCAATCATATTATTTCTTTATAAATTCAATATTACACCTTTACTTAAAGCATACATTATTTGTTTGCTTTTGTTAATAAATCATCAACTGAACAACCAAAATAATCTGCTATTTCAAATAGTGTTCGCACGCTTGGCTCAACACCATTTTTATAACGAAGAATGTTGTCTTTTTGATAATTCATTTCTTTACAGAATTGTCTATTTGAAAGATTTGCCTTTCTTATAAACTCGGTCAAAAATTCATAAAATTTGCTTTGGTCGGTGGAATACTCACTAAAATTGTTCACATCAGATTTTTCATACAAATAATCTATTGAAACTTGTAAATAATTCACAACTTTGATTAAGGTTTGCAAACTTGGATTTCTTTGTTTGTATTTGTAAAAAGTATCTTTTGAAATCACATTATCGGCAAATAAACAGTCAACACTCTTACCTTCATCTTCCAAATAATTTTTAACAGCAGTTATAAAATCAATCATCTTACACTCCATATAAGCATTTGTTTATATGATTATTGCCTAAAATGATGACGAAACGCTTGCTACTGCCTAGTATGATGACATATAATGTCTAAATAGGAGTGAATAAGATGTTTAGGCTGAAAAAGAAGAAAGGAAAATCAACAATTAAAGCATTAAAAACTTGTTTTACAGGGCATAGACCAAAAGACTTGCCTTGGGGTTATGATGAAACGAAAGAAAGTTGCATTTTATTTAAAAATGCAATGGCTTCAATAATTAAAAAATCAATTGTAAATGGCTATACATATTTTATTTCTGGTATGGCGATTGGCATTGATATGATTGCCGCTGAAATTGTTCTTGAACTAAAAGCAACCTACCCTGACATAATTTTAGAATGTGCCTTGCCTTGTTTAAACCAAACTGCAAAATGGAATGATGAAAGCATAATGAGATATCAAAACATTTTGAGCCTTGCGGATAAGGTCACAACTGTTTCAAACGCTCTTTATTTCAATGGTTGTATGGCAAAGCGCAACAAATATATGATTGACAATTCTCATCGCGTTATTGCTGTTTATAATGGAAAAAAGTCTGGCGGAACTTACCAGACAATCAATATGGCGAAAAAGGCAAACAAAGAAGTTGTTATTGTTAAGCCTTAACAATAACTCGTTTGTAGACTATGTCCATCTATTTATTTTTTGTAAACTTTCGCATAAATTTTAATTGCTTCCATGAAAGAAAAAATTAAAAATCGCCAAAGGCCTTGTTTACGGCTACTTGACGATTTTTTAACTTGTAATAAGAAAACATCTTCGATATTAACAACTTTCGCTCACTAATGTTCTACTAAAAAGTAGATTAACATTGTTTGCTAATTTGCCTCTAAGCCTTTTCTTTTTGTTTACTTGGTGGAAGCGGTGGGAGTTGAACCCACGTCCGAAAAAGTTTGCAGTGGCTTTTCTACGTGTGTAGTTCGTTTTAATCTTGCCTTAAATAAGTAACGAACAAAACTTGTTTAAAGCAAATCCTTGTTTTTTTCTTCCAAAAACTTTAAGGCGAAGCTTTTGAAGTTCCCTGCGAAAGTTTGATGCCCTTTGGCAAAAATGCAGGAATTTTTGCTAAGGACAGTTGCGCTAACTAAGCAGCAACAGCAAGATTTCTATTATCTGCGTTTATTTTGTTTTCCGTTTTATGGCAACCGGCTGCCACACGCTTTTTCCCCTCAAAATCTTTTCCGTCGAAACCAGTTACGCCCCCATATTAAGGGATTTTAAAGTTTCCCAAGGCGAAAATTTTTGCTTGCGCTTTCAATTTCCCTTTGCGCAGTTTTTTCTTTCAGGGTTTCTCGTTTATCGAAAAGTTTTTTCCCTTTTCCAATTCCAATTTCAACTTTAACGAGATTTCCTTTTAAGTATACTTTTAAAGGAACAATTGTCAATCCTTTTTCCGAAACCTTTTGCAAAAGTTTCGCAATTTCGCTTTTTCTTAAAAGGAGCTTTCGCGTTCTTCTTGAATCTGGAACAAACGACGAAGATTTTTCAAAGGGTTTAATGAAAGCATTGATAAGAAAAATCTCATTCCCAACAACACGAACATAACTTTCGTTAAGGCTTATTCCGCCCGCGCGAATCGACTTAACTTCGCTTCCTTTAAGTTCAATTCCCGCTTCGGTGTTGTCGGAAATGAAAAAGTCGAAATATGCTTTTTTATTATTTGCAATAACCTTCATTTCCCCTCCCTTAATTTATTATATCACTCAACAAGCAAAAATTCAATCTTTCTTGTTTCTAAATTTGATGCAATAACCTTAACTTTAAGACTTTGCCCAATTGAAAATCTTCTTTTTCGCCCTTTTAAAACAAATTTCTTCTCGTCGAACATATAGTCATCGGCTGGGAGCGACTCAATTTTGATAAGCCCTTCAACAGTGTTTTCAAGCTGAACGAAAATTCCAAAACTTGAAACGCCCGAAATTTTTCCTTCAAAAACTTGTCCAATTTTGTCCTTCATAAATTTCGCTTTGAAAAGGTCATCCGCGTCACGCTCGGCTTCATCTGCCTTTCTTTCCCTTTCGCTCGATTGGAATGCGCTGTCGATAACAAATTCTTCAAGGTCATAATTTCCCTTAAACGCCTTTCGAATTGCGCTTTTGTTCATATGCGCAGTTTCTAAAATTTTGTTTGGGCAGGATTTAAGCGCCTCTTTAATTATTCTGTGGATTGTAAGGTCTGGATAGCGACGAATTGGAGAAGTGAAATGGCAATAATATTGAAGCGCAAGCCCAAAATGCCCCAAACATTCCTCACTGTATATCGCCTTTTCAAGCGCGCGCAAAACAAGCGAACTTCCAACATCGCTAAACTCTGTTTTTGAAAGTTGCTTTAAAATTTTTTGAATATAAATTGCGTCAACTTTTTTGCTTTGTTTAATGTCAAGGCCAAAACTGTTTAAAACATCAACAACTTCCATAACACGAATTTTTGATGGCTCGCCATGAATTCGATAGACAAAAGGCAAATCTAATTCGCAAAAAGTTTGCGCAACAACACGGTTTGCGAGAACCATAAAATTTTCAATTAGCTTATGGGAATTATCTCGTTCTCTTCGTCGAACATCAAGAACCTCGTTTCCGTCCATTTCGAAATATGTTTCTGGCAAATCAAGGTCGAGCGCGCCGGCTTTTTCGCGCGATTGCCCAATTTTAACGCTTAAATTGTTCATCTCAACAAGCATTTGTTCAATTTGCGGAGTTATTGGACTTATGATAAGTTTTTTAACATCGCTTGGCGAAAGGATTTTCTCGCTGTCAAAAAAGCCCCCGTCTTCGCAATTGCTGTTGTTTTGCAAAACTTCTTGAACTTGGTCGTATGTTAGTCTTGCGCTGCTTTTAATAACACTTTCAAAAATTTTAGATTCTTTAACTTCTCCAAACTTATCCACGGTCATCATAACCGAAAGCGCAAGTTTTTCTTCGTTTGGGTTAAGAGAACAAAGATTGTTTGAAAGTTGTTGCGGAAGCATTGGATAAACTCGCCCTGGGAAATATACGCTTGTTCCGCGGGCATACGCTTCTTTATCGATTTCGCTGTTATACGGAACATAGTTTCCAACATCGGCAATGTGGACGCCAAGAACAAGATTTTCTCCGTCCTTTTCAAGGCTTATCGCGTCGTCAAGGTCTTTTGCATCTGCCCCGTCAATTGTTACGATAAGTTTTTCGGTTAAGTCGACACGCTGTTTTTTTGCTTCCTCAAAATCTGTTTTAAGAGATGCGGCCTCTTTCAAAACCTTTTCTGGGAACACGCTTGGAATTTGGTGCTCGCAAAGAATTGCATCAATTCCGTTTTCAACGTCTGTTCCTTTCATAATTTCAACAACTTTTCCAACAGGAAGCGAAACTTTTGAGCCTTCTGGCTGGAAGGTTATTTCCACCTTAACAAAATCGCCGTCTTTTGCGTTTCCAATTTCTCTTGCTGGAATTAAAATTGGTTTTGAAATTTTTGGGTTGTTGCAAAGAACATAATAGTTTTCACTGTCAAGCCTTGCGCCTTTAACAATTGCGTTGTTCCCTTTAACAAACTTTCCAACAACAACTTTATTTGCGCGTTTTAAAATTTTAACAACCGCCCCGCTGTCTTTTCCTTCCAAGCGGAAAAGAACTTCGTCGCCGTCAAGCGCGCCAAAAAGCATACTTGCAGGAACAAAAACATCTTCCCTTGCCCCTTTCTTAAACTCAAAGCCTTGGCGTCCGCTAAGTTTTGGAGCAATGAACGCAAAACCTTTTGGGTTTCCAGAAACTGTTCCCTTGAAAAGCCCAAGGGAACTTGGAACAACAAGTTCGCGTCTTGAATTTTCAACAAGTTCGCCGTTTGAAAGCATTTTGTTTATGCACTTTGCAACATTCTCTTTTGTTTCGTCAAGAGAAGAGGCAAGTTCGGAAAGAAGTTGACCAAGATTTTTATATTTATGTTTTTCGTTTTTGATTTCTAAAAAAATTTGCTCATGAAGTTTCATAAGCAAATTTTATCACATTTGAAATATTAAATCAAAATTTTAAAGGGCGTTTTCAATTAAAATTGTAACAAAGAACAAAACAATTAAAATTGCAATTATTGAAGCCATTGCAATTGTTATCTTTTTCAAGATTCCTTCCTTTGTTTGACCTTTATTTTGCGAATAATAACTTTCTTGAACCCCAGTTATTGCGTTTTCGCCGCCTTCTTTTGTGTCTTGCATTAAAGTTGCAACAATTAAAGTTATTGCTGCCGCTGCAATTAAAAACATAAAAACATATCTAATTATTGGGAAAGATTTTGAAACCCATTCTGGTGCTAACGCTAAAAATTTCATATATTCTCCTTAAAAACTTACTAAGTTTATCACATAAAAATTAAAATGCAAACAAATTTTTAAACAAATGCCGCGCAGGAAACAAAAGCAACAAGAGCACCAAACAAAATGCAAAGAATTAATGGGGCAACACGAATTTTGTTCTTATCTGCGCTATACATTGGCTTTAAAAATCTAACCAAGCAAAGCAAACATAAAAGCGAAAGGATTGCAATTATAAGCGCCAAAACAGTTGTGTTAAGCCCTTTAAAGAACTTTGAAATTGAATCCCACCAATCTGTTAAGAAGTTTTCTCCGCATAAAAATCTCATTTTCCTGCTCCTTTCTTGCCTTAATTATATATGATGTTTAGTAAAAAAGCAACATTTTCTTAAAAATAACTATTGACAAAATAAATTTCATGAAATATAATTTAGAAAAATAAGGAGCGAATTATGGCAGTTAGAAACTACACAACAGGAAAAACAAAGATAAATTTCTCAATTAACACTTGTCCACCAAAAATGACAGAAGACGAATACAATGCTCGTGCTGACAAGTGGGATGAGTTTGTTTTGAATATTAAAGCAAAATATCAAGACGACTTAACCAACAAACAAATTAGAGACCTTGGCTTAGTTTTAAAAAACATTGTTGTCCCATTTCAATCTGGCTATTTAAACTTTTCGCCAGATGAAGTTCTTAAGATTGACACAGAAAACGCAAAATCAATGCTTTCAACTCTTAAAGCATTCCGCGACACCTATCAAGAACAAAAAGACAGTTTGGAACAAGGTTTATAAGAAAAAAATAAAAACTCCCAAAATTTTGGGAGTTTTTTCTTGCTTTCTATAAACTCATTTCGTTTGATTTTTCCGCAGTTTTTGTTGCTGTTGGCTGAATTACATTAAGAAAAGCGTTTTTTGCAATCGCCTCATTTTTCTTTTCCATTTCGCCAACCATTTGGTCAATGAATCTCATTGAGCGTTCAACGCGGCTCGCTTCTAGCTTTTTTTGCTCTTTTGGAGCTTCCTTTTTTGTTTCTTGTGGAGGTGTGTATGGAGCATAATATTGCGTTCCTGCCGCTTTCCCTTTTGCTTTTGGCTTTGCCTTTGCCGCCGTCTTTTTCTTTGCTTTTCCGCCTTTTTTTGCTCCGCCAGAAGAACCGCTTGCCACCTTTGCTTTTTCTTCCGTTTTCTTTGGCGCAGGGGCTTTTTCTTGCTCGGCAAGTAATTCTTTATGCATTGTTTTATAGTTTTCAACAAACTCCGATTTTGCCTTTTCAAGAAGCATTGCAACTGTTGGGTCGCGCTGCTCTAAAATTGCTCCGGCAATGATTTTGTCGAGCATATTTTTCATCTTAACAAAATATAGTGGCTTTCCAAATCCGTCTTTAAATTCCAAAAGTTTTTCGCCATATTTTCTTAAAACATATTCCGAAAATTTACTTGGATAACGGCGCAAAATTGAAAGAACTTGGTCGATATATGTGTTGCAAATGTAGTCTAGAGATTCAACTCTCTTTTTCTTAAGCATAAGCATTTCTTTATATCTTCTTAAAATGTTTGCAAGTTCTTCTTCGTTGATGTCGTCGCCGTCAATCCCCTCTTGCGTTTTAACATTAAAAACTTTAAACGCTTTTTCAAGGAAATATATGTCCGCATCGTCTTTATATCTTGCAACAATTGTTTTAAGAACTTCTTTTGTGTCGTCAATCTTATTGTTAACCTCAACAAAGCATAACGTTGCAATTTTCTTATCTTGTTCAAAGTTTTCAATTGTAAGCGTAAATTTAAGTTCAATTTCAAGAAGTTTAGCCTTTAAAAGATAGACATTTTCCTTCTTTTCAGCAATTGTTTTCTTAATCTTAACAAGTTCAACAAGATAATCTCTGTCGATTGAATATTTGCCTTCCTTAGTGAATTTCCCAAGGAGCAAATTTCTTAAGACTTCGTCGTTTTGGTCGCACATATAGAAACTAATGTCAACAGGGTTGGTTAAATATAGCCCCGTTTCGCGGCAAACATACTCTTCCCTTTTCCCTTCAACTTTAACTTCCTGTTCCATATTTCCTATAATATCATTAAAAATTTAAAAAATCAAGCAAGAGCCACATCTTCGAAACTTAATTTTGCAAAATTTGTTGCTAAACAAATGCTTTCCTTCTTTTCAAATTCCAACTTTAAATTTTATAATTTTAACCAGTTTAAGAATTTTGAACAATATTTAAAATCAAAATTCTAGCATTTAATACTATTTTTTAAAATGCGTAAATAAAGAACACAAGAGCAAAAAACCTCGCTTTTTGCGGCGAAGTTTTTTGTTTGATTTTAAGTTAACTTTTTCGTTTTAGTTGTTTGCGTTAAGGGCTTGTTCAAGTTTTTGTTTTTGGTCGGCAAGGGCAAGATTATCAATCATCTCGTCGATGTTTCCGTCAAGGAAATCGTCAAGGGCATAGATTGTGTAGTTAATTCGGTGGTCAGTTACGCGGCCTTGAGGATAGTTATAGGTTCGAATTCTTTCGCAGCGTTCTGCATTTCCAACCTGATTTTTTCTGTTTTCGCTATATTCTTTGTCGATTTGCGATTTATAGAACTCATAGAGTTTTGAGCGTAAAATTTGGAACGCACGTTCTTTGTTTTTAATTTGTGAGCGCTCGTCTTGGCATGCAACAACAATTCCTGTTGGCATGTGGGTTATTCGAATTGCGGAATCGGTTTTGTTAATGTGCTGTCCGCCCGCCCCGCTGCTTCGATATGTATCAATTCGAATGTCCTTATCCAAAATTTCAAAATCAACTTCTTCAATTTCTGGAAGAACTGCAACTGTTGCGGTTGAAGTGTGCACGCGGCCTTGCGACTCGGTTTCTGGAACTCTTTGAACGCGGTGAACTCCGCTTTCATATTTCAAACGCGAATATGCGCCTTTTCCGCTTATGATGAACGAACACTCTTTAACTCCGCCAATTTCTGTTTCGGAAAGGTCGGCAATTTCAACTTTCCAGCGTTTTCTTTCGGCATAGCGGCAATACATTTTCATTAAAACCGCGCCAAAAAGCGCCGATTCCTCGCCTCCAACCCCTGGACGAATTTCAATGATAACATTGCTGTCGTCGTTTTCGTCTTTTGGAAGCAAAAGAATTTTAATTCTTTCTTCAACCTCTTCAATTTTTTCCTTGCACGATTTTTCTTCTTCTTTAAAAAGTTCAATCATTTCGTGGTCGGTTTCGGTTTTAAGAGTTTCTTGCGCGTCGGCAAGTTCTTTTAAAAGTTTTTCAAGTTCGTCGTGCGCTTCCGCAATTTCTTCAATTGACGCACGTTCTTTAACAAGTTTTTTCCATTCTTTTTGGTCGGCAATAATTTTTGGGTCGGCAATTAAATTTGTTAATTCGTCAAACCTTTTCTTAATGTTAATTGTTTTTTCAATCATAGTTTTTCCTTATGTCATTTTTTTGTTGTAATTATAATTCGGTCGTTTCCGCCATAATCTTTTTTTATTCTAATATTTTTAAAGTTTTTTTGCAAGAGTTTTTTAACGCTTTCGCCTTGGTCGAATCCAATTTCCAAAACAAGAACTCCGCTTTCTTTAAGGTGCAATGGCGCTTGGGCGGCAATTTCGCGATAGAAATATAATCCATCTTCTCCGCCGTCGAGGGCAAGAATTGGGTCGAACTTCTTAACTTCGTCGTCAAGGGTTTGAATTTCCGCCGATTTAATATATGGTGGATTTGAAATTATAACATCAAATTTTTCTTTTTTAAGCCCTTTGAAAATGTCCGATTCAATAAATTTAACTTTTGCGCCATAATGTTTCGCATTTTTCTTTGCAACTTCAAGCGCAAGTTTTGAAACATCGCTTGCAAAAACAATTGCTGAGGTTTCAAGAGCAAAGGTCACGGCAATTGCTCCGCTTCCTGTCATTAAATCTAGAACGCGTGGCTTTTCAAAAAATTTGTTTGCTTCTTTAATTGCTTCTTCAACAACTTGCTCGGTTTCTTGGCGAGGGGAAAGAACGTTCCTATCAACATAAAAATCTCTTCCATAGAACGCAGCAACATTAAAAATTTTTGAAATTGGCATTCTTTTTTCGCGCTTTGCAAGCGCATTTTTAATTTTTTTATACTCTTCTTTTGAAACAGTGTTCAAAAGTTTAATTTCACTTCTGTTTTTTCCAAGACAATTTGCAATAAGCCAATCGGTTTCCGCGCCGTCGTCAATTCCCGCTTGCAAAAGTCTTTGTTTAACTTCGCTGTAAACAACGCTGAACGCAACACCGTCCGCGCTGAAATCTCCAATTAATCTTTCTTCGTTTTCGCGCATTAAAATGACCTCATTCATTGCCGAAAAGGCAATTTCTCTTTCTGTTTGAGTTGGACGCTCGCTTGTTAAAAAAGCAATTGGATTTACAATAATTTTCGAGAAAACTCCCGTTTTAAGTTCAAAAAGCTTCAAAACTTCGTAAATTATCGAAAAACATGCAATAACAAGCAAGAAGTTGATTAAAAATTTCAAAAAGAAGTTTATATCAACGATAATAAATGATAACACAAAAAGCGAAAGAAGGAAACCACAAACAATGTAATTCAAAAAATTTGTTGAAAGGAAAAACGAATCAACCTTTTTCCCCGCGAAAGATGCCTTTGCTAAGTTCCCCGCCGCGTTGTTCCGATAGACCTGGCGCATTGAAGGAATAAATCTTAAACTAAGCATTGCCAAAACAAAAAAGCCGCAGCGCACAATCCCCATGATAAGCGCAACAACATATTCGTTAATCCCCTGATTTTTCAAAATTGAAAATGTGAAAAATGGAACAAGAAAAATTGAAATAAAAAAGCAAACAAACAAAACAACCCCAAGAATTGTTAAAACAACAACAATTGGCGAAGGTTTTGTTTTTCCCTCTTTGTTTCCTCTTTCAAAAAAAGTTTTCGAGCCGCTAAGCGAAATTAAATAAAGATAAAGTCCAAAAATTAAAATTGTAATTCCGCGAATAAACCAAAGTTTTTCCGCAAAAAAGTTTCGTTTTTCTTTGAATGAAACAACCTCAATCTTCCCCTTTTGGTTGATTGATGCAATTGCTCTGTTTTTTTCATAAACTGCCGCCGTTCCAAGAACGGCTGGGAAAAACATCATAACTTAATTATTGACAACAAATAAAAAAACAAACATAATGTTTGCTTCTTAATTTTGTTTTTTTATCATAAATTTTCATTTTTCTTGCATTTTTTTATTAAAAATCAATATTTTTTTGCCGTTTTTATTAAATTTATGATTTATTTATTTTAAAAATCAGAAATTTATTCTTTTGATGCCGCGTTTGTTTTAACAGGAACAGCGCATGATTGGACCATCAACGCTGCAGCGGCAAAAGACTCAACAATTTTTTGGTCATTGAAAGAAATTGGGTTATCAAAACTTATTGAATTAACATCAACTTTGCTCATAAAATCATTTTGAATTTGATTTTTAAGATTCTCTTTAAGTTCCAATCGCAAATCAATTAAGTCGTTTGCCAATTCTTTGTTTTGAGTTAAATCAATTTTTTCGCCGCTTTCATCTCTTGCATATGCAAAATAGTTGTTAAAATTTTGGTCAAGTTCAAGATTTGAGATTACTGTTTCGTAAACAACATTTGGACTGGTAAGCCCCTCTTTAATTGCTTTTTGAGTTAAAATTTGAGCATATTTTTTTGCAATGTTTGCTCCAACGCCTGCAACACATCTTTGGCGGTTAACAAAAATTGTTTTGTTGTTTGCTTCCGTTGAATCGGCAAACGAATCGAAAAGTCCAAAAATTTCATGAACGAGAGAGGTTTTTTCAAGCCCATATTTCCTTGCAATTGCATTTTCAAGTCCTTTTAAATCGGCTTTAATATAGAAGGTGAAAATTTCATTTTCATCAAGCCCATCGCAAAGAACCGAAAGAACCTTTGCGGGGAATTGATAAGAGCCATTAAGATTGTAAACCGCATCGGAATACATTGTTGTCATTGCTTCTGTTATTCCTCGATTTATCATAACTGTTTTAGTTTTTGGCAAACCCTTTGTGAAAACTGAAAAAACAGCTTCATCTTCGTTTTGATTTGGATTTGCAAGTTCTTTTGTTTGCAAGAATCCAGAATACTCTGAAAATGCCGACGATGCGGCATGGAACATCTCATGATTTAAAACTGGAAATTGTTTTTCCCCAAGGTCCTCTTTAAGATAGATTGAATTTGGAATATAGTTGCCACTGTCGCCATGAATGTCGTAAAAAGCGGCTGCGCGGCGATAGTTATTATTAAGCGAGAAATATTTTAAGTTATCTAAATATGCTATAACTTGATTTTTTTCGCTTTCGCTAAGATTTGCTTTCAAAACTTTTTCCAAAATAATTTGTCTTGAAGCGCGAATGTCTTCAAGCAAAATCCCGTTAATTTCGCTTTGATTTGGCTTAAAATTTTGACTATCTGCATTTATGTTCATATGTGTATTATATCTCATATTGTTTAATTGGTCAATAGTTAAAAACTATAAACATATTTTTATTATATTTTTTA
>CALHLT010000027.1:0-17549 GCA_938034555.1 uncultured Bacillota bacterium | reverse complement strand
AGCGTCGGTTGGTGCAACATAAACATTTTCAACTGTTCCGCCTTTTGCCCAGCCAACAATTCCGCCAAAGAACGAAGAAACCGTGTTTGTTCCGTCTTGATAGATTATAAGCGAAGGAACGGAATAGGAATTTGAAATTGTTGAGCCAACTGCTTTTCCAACAACTGCTCCAACAGTTAATTCGCCCATGTAGGAATATGTTTCATATTCATAGGTTATTTGCCCGTCTTCCTCAACAAGTTCGCTTCCTTCAATTTTGGTGTAGAACTCAAGGGCGCGAGATTCTGGCATCCTTGTTATTCTTGAAGCTTGAAAATTAAATTTGGAATACGATGCAAAAATTGTTGAGTTAACGGCAATTCCAGCAAATCCTCCAACAATTTTTTGAGAATTTGGAGTTATAACGCCTTCGTTATTTTCTTCCGAAAGAACAACATTAACGCTAACGCCAAGGTTTGAAATTCTTGCGTTTTCCAAATTTCCAAAAAGCCCAAGAGAATTTCCGTCTTTAAGGTTGATGTTGTCAATTGTTTTTCCGTTTCCTTCGAAAGTTCCTTTAAACGCATTCCCATTTCCAATTGGAATCCAACTTTCAATGTCTTTAAGATTAAGGCTTTTTTCAAGTTTAAAGAAACCGTTAATATATGCCGGATTTCCTGTGTTAACCTCATTTCGGAAAAGTTCCAAGTTGGAAACGCTTGAAATTAAATATGGATTTTCGCTTGTTCCCGCGCCCTTCAAAGTTCCTTCTTCCGCAACAACTTGGCCATAATTTGAAAAGGTTGCAAAAAGCGCAGCCGAAAAAACAAGAATTAAACATAAAAATGAAGTTACAAAAACTTTTTTAAAACTTTTCATTTGTTACCTCTTATAAGTTAATATATATCATAATTTAAAAAATAAACAAAATCATTTGATATAAAAGAAATTTTAAAGAATGGGCTTATCAATAAATTGACATTAAATTTTTAGTGTGGTATATTTTAAATCGCAAAAAGAACTAAATCTTTAAAGCAAAAAATAGCTTTGGGGTGTCGCCAAGCGGTAAGGCACGGGACTCTGACTCCCGCATTCCTAGGTTCGAATCCTAGCACCCCAGCCAATTAAACAACCCCTTTAAAGGCGGCAAAGAAATTAAACCTTGTGAAAGTTGTTTAAAACAGAGTTTTTTAAGGCTAAATTTAAACAAAAAAAAGGAACTTCAAAATTGAAATTCCTTTTTTTACTAAACCAATTATTCTGTTCTTAACGCAACAACAGGGTCTTTTTTGGAGGCAATTTGAGCTGGGATAAGCCCAGAAACAAGCGAAAGAACAACGCTTATTCCAGTTAAGATTAAAACGTGAGTTAATTTCAGAACTGAAATTGTTCCAAGCCCTTCAACAAGCGCCCCAACAATTGCGTTAATTGGGAAGGTTAAGATGAAGGAAATAACTCCTCCAATTATTCCAGCGAAAAGCCCAATTATGAAAGTTTCGGAGTTAAACACGTTAACAATGTCAATTTTTCTTGCCCCAAGACTTCGAAGAACCCCAATTTCTTTTGTTCTTTCAATAACTGAAACATATGTTATGATTCCAATCATAATTGAAGAAACAACAAGGCTTATTGCGGCAAACGCAATTAAAACATAGGAAATTGTGTTAACCAAACTTGAAAGCATCGAGAACATTGCGTCGGAATTATCGCTGTAAACAATTTCGTGGGCCTCGGAATCGACGGTTTTGTTATAGTCTTGAATCATTTGCTTAACTTCGTTTTTCCCGTCAAAACTGTTTGTGTAGAACGAAATACTTTGAGGAATGCTGCTTATTCCAATTTGTTGCATTGCAAGATTATATGCTTCTTCTTGGGAAATTGAAGTGCTGAAAGATTTTTCAAGGAAACTTACGATAACCGCCGTTGTTGGAAAGCTTTCTGGGATCATTGGCATTCCTTTAAACTCGGTTATGTCAATTTTTAAAGGTGCATAGAACGAGAAAGATTCTTGACCTTCTTGCGAATTTTTAAGTTCTTTTTGCTTTGTTGCAATCAAACTGTTTTCGCAATTTTCTCGATATTCTTTTGCAAGTTCGCTTGAATACATAACGCCGCTTGAAAGAATTTGTGCTTTTGCTTCTTCCTTAACGCGCAAAACTCGTGTTATTTTAAGAGTTTTAACTCTTTCGCTGTTATAAAGCTCGTCAAGCGCGGCTTGATTTGATTCATCGATTATGGAAAATTTATCGTTCGCGCTGTCGTATGTGTAGTAGTCATTGTTATAAACAAGTTTAAATTCCTTGCCGCAAACATCTTCAAAAGAAAGGTTTTCATAGTTTCCATCTGGTTTAACAACAGGTGTTATTCCAAGGTCGCTTAATATTCCTGTTGTAAGTTTGTTTCCCTTGTCAACAACAAGAGTTAAGCCATAGATGTTGGAAGCATCATAACTTTCCGATTGATAGATAACATCATATTGACTCATCATAAACTCTTCGTCGGAAAGAGATTCATAGAACGTTCCTTTTCCTGTTCCCGAAAGAATTGAAAGGCTGTTTTTGTTAACTGTTAATTTAAGAGAATTGTCGTTCTGTTTAACCAAAATTTTAATTGGTGTGTAGTAGTTATATTGAACAAGGCTAATTTTCTTGTCCTCTCCTCTTTCAAGGTCTTTCTCCTCGAATGATTTAACATAATCAACAAAATTTTGGCTTATGTAGTTATAATGTCCATATTTAACATATTTTTGAAACGAACCTTCATAAACAGTTATGTAATTATTGTCGCCCCCTTCGTTGCTGTCGTCTTCAACTTCGAATGATGCAAGTTTTGTATAGTCGATTGTTGCGGTTGAAACGGTTATTGGGTTTCCGCCAAGCGCATCAGACTGAAGTTGGTTAATGTAGGAAGTGAACCCTGTTGAAATTGAAAGAACAAGGGCAATTCCAATAATTCCAATGCTTCCCGCAAACGATGTTAAAATTGTTCTGCCGCGTTTTGAAAAAAGGTTTTTAAAGGAAAGGCTTAGCGCCGTTGTGAATTTCATTGCGCTTCGTTTTTTCTTCTTTTTCTTTCCTCCCTGCTCGGTTTCTTTTATAACTTCTTGCTGTTTAGTTTTTTCTAATTCGATTTTTTCTTCTTCGCTTGAAAATGGCATACTGTCGCCAACAACTTCGCCGTCGAGAAGATTGATTATTCTTGTGCTATATTTTTGCGCAAGTTCGCCGTTATGGGTGACCATAATAACAAGGCGTTCCTTTGAAATTTCCTTAATAAGTTCCATAACTTCAATGCTTGTTTTAATGTCGAGCGCGCCTGTTGGCTCATCGGCAAGCAAAATTTCCGGATTGTTAACAAGCGCACGTGCAATTGCAACACGTTGCATTTGTCCGCCCGAAAGTTGGTTTGGTCTTTTCTTAATTTCATTTTCAAGGCCAACGCGTTTAAGAGCCGCAATTGCTCTTTCTTTTCTTTCTTTTTTTCCAACGCCAGAAATTGTTAACGCAAGTTCAACATTCCCCAAAATTGTTAGGTGTGGAATTAAATTATATGATTGGAAAACAAAGCCAATTTTCTTGTTGCGATAGTTATCCCAATCTCTGTCTTTAAAATCTTTTGTTGATTTTCCGTCGATAACAAGATCGCCGCTTGAATAACGATCGAGCCCTCCAATTATGTTAAGCATTGTTGTTTTTCCGCAGCCGGAAGGACCAAGAATTGAAACGAATTCGTTTTTCCTAAACCCTAAACTTATTCCTTTAAGTGCATCAACGGTGTATGAGTCTGTTTTATATTGTTTGTGAATATCGCTAAGTCTTAACATTTTCTCCTCCAAATATAGCATATTATAGCACAAAATCTTTTTGTGCTACAATTTTTTACAGTTTTCGGGGAAAACTTTTAAAAAAAAAGAAAAGACCGATTAAAACGGTCTTTTTTTTAAAGTTCACTATCTAAAAGTTTTTTCTTTCTTTCCTCAAATTCTTCTTCTGTTATGAAACCTTTTTCTTTAAGAGTTTTGAGTTTTTCAAGTTTTTGTTCAATGTCGGGCTCTTGTTTTGTTTCCTGTGCAGGCTCTGCTCTATCAATTCTTTCAAAGTTTCGGTTAAATCTGTTAAGACGAATTTGCCTTTCTTCTTCCTCTTTATTAAGTTGCGCAATTGCTTCCTCAGTTTCAAGATATGTTGGTTCTTTAAAAACATAGGAATATAGAATGTAAACAACAAGAACAACACCAAGAACATAGTTTGAAATTGTTAAAGTAAGTTCGGAGCCATTAACTTCAAAAACTGTTAAGAGAACCATAACTCCGCTTAAAAGCCAAAAAGCCGCAAGGATAAGTTCCATAAACGCGTTTGTTCTTTTTTCTTTAAAGCCAAAAACCGCAACAACAATTTTCCAAATAACAAAAATTGCTGCAAAAACAAAAATAATATATCTCAAGTCCATTGCTGCGTCTTGAAGGAAAACATAAATTAACGCAGTTGTTGCAATTAAAAGTGTTAAGCAAAGATTGGAAATTCCATCGGCGCAAAGATATTTATTTTTGCTTTTATAGTCGAAGAAAACGCGGATTTGGACTATGCTGAAAAGAACGCTCATAATTCCAAGGAGAACGCACGAGCCAACAAGCGAAATGCGAAGTTTGTTTTCTTTTGCAAGAAGCGAAACAACAACCAAAACAATGAGCGCAAGAGCCATAAAAACACTTGCAACAACAGAAAGAATTCTTGTTTCTCTCTTAAGAAATTTGCGTTTGCTTTCCATTATTTTTTACCCCCAATTTTAATTAAAGAAAGGACTGCGCTAAGCCCGAAATATATTGCTTCAAAAACGGATTCAAAGGCTTTAACATAATTATATCTTTTCCAAGCTGAATATATTTTTTTAATATATTTTTCTTCTTCTGGAGCAATAATTTGCATATCAATAAGCATATTTTCACCTTCTTGATATGACTTATTTAAGGTTCTTATTGCCGTAAGCGAAAAAACAAGAGAAATGATTGTTAAAGCAAGGCCAACGCAAGAAAAAATTAACGTGTAAATATATGTTCCCGCTCCAACTGCCGCAAAATCAATTGTAAGCCCAACAACAACAAGTGGAATAAAAAGCGCTGGCAACCAAGAAAGCCATCGGTCAAGCTCAATTGCTTTAAGACCTTTTGTTTTTTCTTCGCTGTGGAATTTTGCAAGCGCAACAAGAGATGCAACCCTTGCAAGATTTGTCACATTCGATTTTTTAGCAACCCAAGGCGAAAGCCGAATTGTTTTTGTTTTAAGTTTGTATGTGTTTCCAACAAACATACTCGAAAAAAAGCCACATTGAACAACTTGAACATCTTCAAGCCCATTTTCATCAAGCAAAACTCGAGCATAATCCATCATCGACCTGTCGATTTCAAGTTTCTTAAAACTAAATTTTGTTGAAATTCTTGTTGAATGGTCTTTTATCATTCGTGCAACAAGCGAAACGATAAAAATCACACTCAAAACAATGATAATAGCTAATAAAATTGGATCCATTAAAAATTCCTCCTTTAATTACGTAAATATTTTAACACATTGAAAACTATTCTCAAAATATTTTAAATATTATATTATAACTCAAATAATTTGAAAAAATTGTGAACTTAGGATATAATTTTATTATGGAAACAAAAACAGAAAAAGAAATTGCAATTCTTTTTGGAATGAGTTTGAACGGCGAAGACGGAACTGTTAGTTTGAAGGAACTTGAACGTCTTGCGGAAACAGCAAATGTTGAAGTTGTTGGAACTCTTTTTCAACGTGCAAAAGAAATCACACCCGCAACATTTATTGGAAGCGGAAAAGTTGTTGAACTTAAAGAACTTGTTGAGCAAACAGGCGCAAACCTTGCAATTTGCGACAACGAGCTTTCCGGTTCTCAAATTAACAACATTTCAAATGAAATTGGAATTAAGGTTGTTGACAGAACAACGCTGATCCTAGACATTTTTGCAAAGCGCGCGCTTTCAAACGAAGGAAAACTTCAAGTTGAACTTGCAATGCTTAAATACTATCTTCCTCGCCTTTCGGGAATTTCTGGAACAAGCGGACGTTTTGGAAGCGGCGGCGTTGGAATGCGAGGGCCGGGCGAAACAAAACTTGAACTTGACAAAAGAAAAGTTCGCGACCAAATTCAAAAACTTGAAACTCAAATTAAAAAGTTCAAAAACGAACGTGAACTTAGAAGAAAGAATCGAAACACCTCGTCTGTTAAACGCGTTTCAATTGTTGGCTACACCAATGCTGGGAAATCAACACTTATGAATTTAATAACAAAGGCGGGGATTTATGCCGATGACAAACTTTTTGCAACTCTCGACACAACAACTCGCCTGCTTTGGCTTGCTCATGGGAAACAAATTGTTTTAACCGACACCGTTGGTTTCATAAGCAATCTTCCCCCTGCTTTCGAGCCTGCGTTCAGCGCAACGCTTGAAGAAGTTTTGGAAAGCGATTTAATTTTGCATTTAATTGATATAACCGATAAGCACCACGACATGCAAGAAGAAGTTGTTAAAGCCGAACTTGAAAAAATTGGAGCAAACGAAATCCCTGTTTTAAAAATATATAACAAAGTTGATAAACTCGAAAAAAGTGAACTTGAGAAAATTCAAGAAACCGAAAAAGATTCACTTTACATTTCCGCAAAAAAGGGCGAAAATATTGAACTTTTAAAAGAAAAAATTATGGAAACGCTTTGGAAAGAGTAATAAAAACATAAAAATCGATTTCGTTAAAACACTTGCAAAAATAATTGGATTATGATAATATTCATATTGCAAAAAAAATTGCAGTGCTTTGCCGAAGTGCTGGAATGGTAGACGGAGCGGACTCAAAATCCGCCGAGGGCAACCTCATGGGGGTTCGAGTCCCCCCTTCGGCACCAAACAAATCTCGCGTTTAGCAGTTTTTTTATTGCGTGTGAGAACAATCATACAAAAAAAATATGCCAAGAATTTCTTGGCATATTTTTACACTTTTTCCTTTTCCTGCTGTTTTTTGTTAAAATCATATTTTCTATCAATTTGTGGTGGAATAATCTCTCTTTCGCTCAACTTAACCAATTTATCTCTTGAGAAAATAACGCCAACATTGCCCTTTTCCTCGCAATTAACATCTTCGATTTTGATAATCTTTTCTGTTTCCACATCAAAGATTTCCCCACCTTGTTTAACATAAAATCGCTGAGCATTAGTATTGGACTTGAGAACATTTCTTGCAATAATGTCTTTATCGGGGAATAAATTATGAACTTGTTTAAAAAATTCCTTAAAAAGAAGTGAACCAAGTTTTATCCCTTGTAAATTAGGGCGAGTATGCAACCATTCAAATTCAATTTGTTGCTGATTATCTTCTCTAATCTGAATGTTTCTGTTGTGACAAATTTCCAAACCACCAATAAAGCATGAAATTTCTGCAGTGTTATTTGCATTTAGCATTGGCAATGAAGAATTAATATACACATCTTTAAAATTTGTGATAACAACATATTTTATAAAAGAGTCTATAATATTGCCTTTCTCGTTTGTGTTTTCCAGTGCATATTTCAACCCATTTGACAAATAAGTTGCAAAATCCGATTTTTTTAAGCCATAAACATATTCAAAAAATGCTTTTTCTTGTTTTGAGTCTAACAAAAATTTTGATTTCTCCATACACTCCAAATTTTTATCGGATAGGAGGCATTTTATAAGCAAATTCATTTTTTCCTTAGAAACATTGCTTCTTTCACAAAGCTCACAAAAGTCATACAGCCATTTAAAATTAAATCTCTTTACATGGCCATATTTCTCCTCTATTCTCTTGTCAATTATTAACTTGTCAGCCTCTCTCATTATAAACCTAATTCACAATTTTTAGTGTTTGACTTGGAATAATTATCTAATATAATTCTAGCCTCCAAGTCAACTAAATCAACCGGTTCACAGTCTTTGTCAGTCTTTTCACAATCAACAAAAAGTTTGTCGTCCCACAACTTTTCGACATTGAATGGATATTTTTCAGAATTTGGATCCTCCACTTGTCTATTGGTGAATGAGCGATAAATACTGTTGAAACAATGAACTCTTCCGCAAAAGTCATTCCCATACCAAACATCAAACTGAGTTCCTACGCGTTTATCAGAATCTATAGCCGCAAAATAATCACGCAACCCATATTCTTTAACACTATAATCAGGAATTATTTGATATTTAGTCGGAATTACTTGTAAATGTTTGTTGCGTTTGGATACAAATCGCATATTATCTTCATCTGAAGCTTTTGGCTCATAATAACCATTAGGTCCTAATTTTCTTATATTGGCAGTCTTATACTCTTCATATGGAATCCATGTGCCACGACGCTCAAAATCACCAATAATCAAATTTGCTGGTTGAACAGCTGTTGAAATCCTTTTGGTTTCTGTGTCAAATTCAGCATTATTCAAATATGAGTATATGAAATCATGCTCTTCTTTCGAAATTGGCTTGCCATTTGCAAGATAAGTTCCGTTTACCCAATCAATTTTGCCCATTTCTGATTCTGCCAAGTCACATTCTTTTTTAACCTCTTCCAAAGTTGTTTTGCTTGGAGATTTAACATCATACAAATTTACATAATCATCGCTAAAACGTGCTACTTCTTTGTCGTTAACATAAAATGACGCATGTCCCGAGGACATATAGGTGTTGAAAGATTCCTCAATTTTTTTTGTGAAACTCAACATTTTAATCTGCGAAAGTTCTTTTGCTTTTCTTGCATATTCCTTAAGCTCGTCTCGATTTTTGCAAATTCCCTTTCCAACAGACGGATGTAAAGCCGCTTTTGCAACACTCATCAATTTTCCGCCAACTTCAACATAAGTTTTTCCATCTTTATAAGTCAATTTCAATTTCATAGTTATTTTCCTCCATTTATTGGCATTGTTTGGTTGGCTATTCAACCCCCCAATCAGCACCTTGTTGTGTTTATTATACAACCAATGCCATAAACAGTCAAGACAAACTTTTACCACAAATTTTTAATTGGATAGTTTTTTGGAGTTTGACAACTTTGTTAAATACAAGTATAATGCTTACATATCTCAAAAGAAAAGGAAATATAAAAAATGTGTTTTAAAAAATCTGTAATAAAAATTGAAGAAATTGTTAACGATCGTCGATTCTTCATTGAAGAAAGTAATAAAACCGCATATCTTTACGTAACATCTTTCGATTTTTCAAAAATCTTTTGCATTGGCTGGCTTGCCAACTATTGCAAAGCCCCACTTAGCGTTGACATTAAATCCATGAACAAAGGAAAACCCGCAAGAATGTTTGAATCGGCTTGCAGCATTCCAAACGGAATTAAACCAGTTAAAAATTTTGAATTCGAATGGCTTGACGAAACTTCATTTGCAATTAAGGCCGACGGCGAAACAATTGCAGTTGTTGCCAACGCATTTTCAAACGAAATTAAAGTCCTTTCAAAATTTTTAACACAAGAAACCCGCTGGGGCTCTCCAATGAAAATTTAATTTTAAATAAATAATTTATTTAATAAAAATTTTATGGACGTTGTTCTTTTTCCAATTTTAATTTTTTCAACGTGTTTTTCGCTTTCGCTTATCATAACAAAAATAACAAAAGGCGTTCCAATGGTTTTTGGATATGCAATGATAACCGTGGTTTCTGGAAGCATGCGCAACGCCGGATTTGAAGTTGGAGACAAAGCATTTATTAAACAAACCGACGCATGCGAACTTAAAGTTGGCGACTATATCGCCTTTTTCGACTATGTTGACCCAGCCCACCCTCGCCCAGCAACAATTGCAAACGGCGAGAAACCAACATCAAACCCACGCAAAAACAGAATTGTTTTTCATGAAATTATTAAAATTGAAACCGACGCCAACGGCGATTTATGGTTTAGAACAAAAGGAACAAACAATGCCTCAGCAGACTACAACGTTATTTATCAAGATTATGTTATTGGAAAACATGTTGACGACGGAAAAGGTCTTATAAAATTCTTCAAATTTATTAATTCAACGGCTGGAATTGTTATTTTAGTTATCATTCCTTGCGTTATAATTCTTTTCCGCGATTGCTATGAACTTATGACAATGGTTTTTGAATATAGCGACGAAAAGAAAAAAATTAAGAGAGAGAAAGAGATTGAAACTCTTAAAGACGCAAACGCAGACGACGAATTGGAAAAAGCCGAAGAAGAAAAAGCAAAACCAATTGACAAAAATGAAAAAAGCGAATAAAACTATATACGTTTTTAATTAAAATTTCGAGGAGAAAACAAATGAATAAAAAATTCTACATCACAACCCCAATCTACTATCCAAGCAATAAACTTACAATTGGAAATTCCTACACAACTGTTGTTTGCGACGCAATTGCAAGATTTCATCGCATGCTTGGATATGATGTTTTCTTTTTAACGGGAACCGATGAGCACGGTCAAAAAATTGCAAAAGTTGCAAAAGAAAAAGGCGTTAGCGAAATGGAACACCTTAACGCAATTGTTGCCGACACAAAAAAACTTTGGAAAAGTCTTAACATTTCCTACGATCGTTTCATTCGAACAACCGACCCAGACCACGTTGCCGCAGTTAAAAAAATATTTAACAAACTCTTTGAAAAGGGCGAAATATATAAAACACACTACACTGGGAAATATTGCGTTCCTTGCGAATCTTTTTGGAGCGACGGGCAACTTATTAACGGGAAATGCCCAGATTGCGGACGCGATGTTATCGACAGCGATGAAGAATGCTACAACTTTAAACTAAGCAAATATACGGAAAGAATTAACGAGCTCTACGCAAAAAATCCTTCTTTCCTTCAACCTCAAAATCGCGTTAACGAAATGGTTAACAACTTTCTTAGCGAGGGACTTAAAGACCTTTGTGTTTCAAGAAAAAGCGTTAAATGGGGAATCCCTGTTGATTTCGACCAGGACCACACAATTTATGTTTGGATTGACGCGCTTTCAAACTATATAACCGCCCTTGGATATTTAAGCGAGGACGATTCCTTATTTAAGAAATTTTGGCCAGCAGATGTTCATGTTGTTGGAAAAGAAATTGTTAGATTCCATGCAATAATTTGGCCTGCAATTTTAATGGCTCTTGACCTTCCTTTGCCAAAAGAAATTTTTGGCCATGGCTGGCTCCTTTTCAATAACGACAAACTTTCAAAGAGCAAAGAAACTGGCAAAAAAGAAGTTATCGACCCACGAATTTTAATTGAAAACTATGGAAGCGATTCAATTCGAAATTTCTTAATTGGCGAAATTAACTTTGGAAATGACGGGCCATATTCCCAAGAAAGTTTCCTACTTTCGTTTAACACAAACCTTGCAAACACAATTGGAAATGTTGCTTCAAGAACTCTTGGAATGCTTGAAAAATATACCTGTGGAATTATTCCTTCTGTAAACTCCCTTTCCCCTCTCGACAGCGAATTTAAAGAAAAAGTTGTTGATTTAAAGAAAAAATGCATCAACGAAATGATTGCCCTTCGCCCAACACAAAGTTATAAAGCAGCTCTTGAAATTTTGGAAAGTTGCAACAGATATATTGATGACACAAAACCTTGGGAACTTGCAAAAGAAGGAAAAACCGCTGAAGTTGAAACATTCTTAAATCTTCTTGCAAATGCGCAACTTGAAGCTTATGTTCTCCTCCTTCCTTTCCTTCCAGAAAAACTTCCTCTTGTTTTTGAAAAATTTGGAATTAATATTCCAGAAAATATTGATGAAAATAATTCATTTAATTTATTAAAAGCAGGAATTAAAGTTGAAAAAGGCGAAAATTTATTTAACCGTTTAGACATTAAAAAAGAACTTGAAAAATTAAATTTAATTGCAAATTCATAATTATTTAAAATTGCTAAAAAGCCCTATTTTAGGGCTTTTTAATTTTTTATTTATTTTTTCGTAATTTATTTTTTATTTATATTTTGCAATTTTAAATTAATTTATTATTTTTATTTTTTTAACTTTTTTAAATAAACATAAAAAAATAATTAAATAAAAAAAGCATTATTTAATTTAATAAATAATGCTTTAATTTTATTGTTTTTTCTACCAGCGTCCACCGCCGCCCCCTCCAAAGCCGCCGCCGCTGAATCCTCCGCCTTTTCCTCCAAAAATTTTGCCAATCTTTGAAGCGGTTTTGGCGGTTGTTTGCGCAATTGAATGAATAACAACTGAGTTCATTGAATTCATTGACGAAAGAATTCGCGCAGTGATATAAACATCAACTATGTTATTATTGGAAACATACCAATCTGGCGATTGAACATCAATTGTCTTAAACTTTTCAATCCAAACGTTACTTATCCCAAGAACATAGGCATATGGTAGAACATCAAAAAAGAGTTCTGGATTTTCTTCTGCAAGCATTTTAAGCCTGTCTTGCTCGGTTACTAAGATAAAGGTTCGAAGACCAAAAACGCGTCCAACTTCTTTGTTTTTGCCCTCTTTGCGTGTGTTTAAATTCATTATTAGCAAAACAGAAAGCAGCCCAAAAACAGGAACAAAAATTGATGTTAAAAGCGGATCGGTGTATATGTCGAAAAGGAATATTACACATGGAATGTAAATTCCAATAAGAATTAAGAAAAGAGGAACTTGATACCAAAAATATTTCTTTTTGCTTAGCGTTAATTTTTGGTCCTTAATTGTCATAAGCCCCAAAACAACTGCAGCGCAAATAATTGCTATTGAAGTGCAAACAATTGATGATATATAGGTGTCTGTTATGTTTGAAACAACTTTAAGTCCAACTCCAATTAAAATCATAAAAGCAGCGGCAAAGAAACTCTTAATGCTTAAAACAGTTTTATTAAAAAATTTGGAATTCTCTTCTTTAACACTTTTTCTTGCTCCTGAAATTGCTTTTGCTGTTGCAGAATTAACTTGCGAAATTATAAACCCCTCATCTCCCACAAACATTGAGTTAAAAATATTTTTTTCATATTCCTTAAAAGTGTCATCAGCATCTTTAAGCTTTGTTAAAACAGTTGTTCCTGTTGATTCGTCAATTTTAACAAATCCCTTGCTTGCCCAATAGACAACAAGCGCCGAAACGTCGCCGTTATTAACCTTTGCGTCTATTATATATCCCGCGTCGGAAGGAGTTATGTTTTCCGGGGCTGTGAATTCAACAATTGGAACAATTCTATTTTTGTTCTTATTTATAATATAAATTACTAACGCCAAAACAAACAACCCAACAGCACAAGACAAAAGTGCTATGTTTGGAACAAGCGATTTCTTTTCGGTTTTAAAATAACCTTCGTCCAAAACTGTTCTTGCCGTAATGCCTTGGAATGGTTTAATACGATTGGAATATGCGAATGAAACAGAACTGTTTTCAATTGTTTTTGTGTAAATTTCATCTTCGCCATCTGTTCCAACATAAAATGTTATTGGTCTGTCTTCAATTGGTTTTTCAAATTGAATGTTAATGTTAACGTTTGAAATTGTAGTGTCCCAACCTGTTCCAATAAAGTTGTAGTAAAGCTGGTCGAAATCCTTTATTTTATCGTCGCCAAGTTTGATTAAATAGTTAATATGAAAAGTTGAATCTTCGGCTGCATAGCTATATGGGTCGCCAATTTGCATTATATAATTACTTCCGCTAAGATAGAAATCACATTCATCGGAAATATTTTTGTTAAAAACAACCTCAACTTTATAATTCTTTTTATACGTTTTCCCATCTTGTTCAAACATAACCGTTTGATAAAGTGGAATATAGCGATAAATTCCGTGGCTTGAATAATTAAAGTGAACGTCAACAACTTCATCAATTAAAAGCGAATTATCTTCGCGAACTGTTGCGTTAATCGTGTAACCTGTAACCTTATATTCGTTTTCATGCGAAACCTTATCGCTTGGAAAAAATGCGCTAACTATTCCAATAATCAGCGCTATAACAAAAAAAGGCAATAAGGTTAAAATGCCTTTTTTAATCATGGTTAAAACTCAACTTTAACGTTTTTTCTTTCCTCTTCGGAATCAACTTCGTAAAGTGGTTTCTTGTCGAAATTAAACATCTTAGCAATTAAATTGCTTGGGAAAACTTCACGTTTTGTGTTGTATTGTTTAACAACGCCATTATAGTATTTTCTTGAAGATGCAATTTCGTTTTCAAGATTTTTCAAAGTGTTTTGAAGTTCAATGAAATTTTTGTCTGCTTTAAGCTCTGGATATTTTTCAATAACAACAGAAAGTTGTTTTAAAACAGAAGTTAATCTTGCTTCATTTTCCATCTTGTCTTCGGCGCTTCCAGCAGTTGCACAAGCATTTCTTGCTGCAATAACCTTCTCCAAGGTTTCCTTTTCGTGTTTTGCATATCCTTTAACTGTTTCAACAAAGTTTGGAACAAGGTCATATCTCTTTTTAAGATAAACATCCATTGTTGAAAATGCTTCTTCGATTGCATTTTTTAATCTAACAAAATTGTTATATGTTGAAACAAGCCAAATGACAAAAATTATAAGCAAAAGCCCAATAACGCCGCCAATAACGCCGCCAACAATTGCTCCAACTCCTCCAATAAAGTTCATATTTCTCTCCTTTTATAATATATTTACATAAGTATAATACAATTTTTATGAAAATAAGTCAAATTTTAGAAATAAATATGTTAAAATAATTTTGAGGTTAAAATGGAAAGAAAAGAAGTCCTTGTTGTTGATTTAAACGACAACCCAATTAAAAAAGTTGAAAAGCTATCCGCGCATAAGAAGCCCCTTCTCCATCGCGCTTTTTCCGTTTTTCTTATCGACGGAAGTAAAATTTTAATCCAAAAACGGGCAAAAACGAAATATCACAGCCCGTCGCTTTGGGCAAATGCTTGTTGCAGCCACCCTCTCACGGCCGACATTTCTTTTGAAGCAAATTTAAGACTTAAAGAAGAACTTGGAATTTCAAAAACAATTCCTTTGGAAGAACTTTTTTCTTTTGTCTATTTTGCAAATCTTGGAGCAATTTATGAGTATGAACTAGACCATGTTCTTCTTGGAAATTACAACGGAAAAATTAAAATAAATCCCGAAGAAGCAGAAAAATTTGAGTGGATTGAAATTTCAAAACTTGAAAAACAGCTTGAAAAGAATCCTAAAAAATTTGCTCCTTGGTTCTTAATTTGCGCTCCAAAGGTTATAAATATAATAAAAAATCGCTAAAATTAGCGATTTTTTAATGTTTTTAGCAATTTTTTTGCTAAATTCTTCTTAATTTTAAAGATTTTGAATTGGCGCGGTTGCATCTTGAAAAGTTGTAACCTGTTTTTGAAGTGTTGAGAAAAAAGAATCTAAATCATTATGATTTTCAAATTTTTCTAAGAACCTTTTTTTATTTGCTTTTGAAATTGCTTCGCATTCCCCTTCTGAATGGATTGTCATTTGGTCAAAAGTGATTAAACTGTAATATTCCTTTCTGATGTCCTTTTCGCCAATCTCAACTCCAAGTTCCGAACAAAGTTTTGAGAAAAACTCATAAACACTTTTCGCCTTAATATTCATATTAAAGTCGTTATCGTCAATTGTTGCAGAATATTTTCCTTTAACTTGCCCATTTTCATCTTTAATAAATGAAATTTCAACATTTTCTGGAACTAATAAAAACACATTAAATTTTTCGAACATTTTTCCCTCGATTCTATAAATTCATTCCATCAACATTTCTTTCAAAAACTCTTTTTTCTTTTTTTGTTGGATTTGTTTTAAGGAAATCATTTTTAATTTCGTTTTGCTTCTGATTTATATAAATTTGCTTTTCAAAAGTGTATTGCTCAAATTCTTGTTCCAACTTTTTGCGCCATAAATCTCTAAGCCCTGGAAAAACAACAGCCTTTCCGCTTTTCAATTCAACTGTTTTAACTTCAAAGTCGGAAAGCGAAATTTCATAATCTTTCCCTGTGAAATCGTAATATGCGTTAAATTTTAAGGCATATTCGCCGTTTAAACCAAGTTGTTGCTTAATTTCTTCAACATTTTCAAATTCGCATTCTTCCAAAAAAGCTTTTGCGATTTCATTGCCGGCAATTTTTGAGTATTTGTTTGTATAAATTTTTCTTTCCATTTTCTCTCCCTATTGTAGTTAAATTTAACATAAGAAACGCCAAAAGTCAATAGTCAAAAAACGCAAGGTTTCCCTTGCGCCGTTTCTTTTTTTGCCTACATGTTAAAATCGGTGTATGCTGCTCTGCCAAGCATGTCTAAAGTGTGTTGTCTTTCTTCCTGTCTGCAAGCAAATGCTGCTTTTGCAGGCAACTTTCCAAAAATTTTTGCAAAAGTGTATAAATCGGAATTCTGTTTGTTTTCGTTAACATAAACAACTTGTTTGTTTTCATTCTCAATTTTTACAACTTTAGATAAATCAACAATAATACTTTCGTCCAAATCTGTGAAAAACACATTATTAGCAAGAAATTTTAAGTATCCAACTTTCTTTGAAACACCTAAATCGCGCCAAATAGCAAGATAAACTCTTTTAGAGTCACAAACTTCTTTCAAATGCTCAAATTCCTTTGTGTAGTCTGGAATGCTTTCGTCTTGCAACGCCCTGTTCAAGTTTTCTTTGTCAATTTTTTCTTCTCTGTTTAACACTTCATAATAGTTTTTTGCCATATTCTTAACCTCTTATAATATATATACTATTTAATTTAATAAAAGTCAATATCTACGTGTTAAAGACTGTATTTTTCATAAAGCAATTTTTCACGCAACAAATAAACTTAAAATTTTAGGACAAAAACTGTTTTTAATAACTGTATTGATAACATTCTTGAGAGCGAGCGATCAAAATTTTGCTTGGGTAAGCGAAATTTTAGCGAAGCGAAGTGCGTTATTGACGGACTCCGGAAAGCAAGCGGAGCTTGCGTTGCCTTTTTAAAACAAAAAGGCAACAGATAGAACATTGTTTAAGCAACAAAAAAAACACCCTTTCGGGTGTTTTATTTAGGTGCGCTGGCAATGTTCTATCTTTCCGGACCGTCTCCAGTCAAGTATTTTCGACGATGAGAAGCTTAACTTCTGTGTTCGAGATGAGAACAGGTGGGACCTTCTCTCTATTGTCACCAGCACTGGTATAATAAACAACATAAAGTTGTGAATTATCGAACTTGTTTTTGACAATTGAATTGTATAACATTTTTCAAATATTTCATAACGATTTAACTTAAGATTTCATATTAGTTTGCTTGAAATCACTTACGTGTGATCAAGCCCTCGACCTATTAGTATCGGTCAGCTCAATGCATTACTGCACTTACACCTCCGACCTATCAACCTTGTAGTCTTCAAGGGGTCTTACTAACTTATGTTATGGGATATCTAATCTTGTGGCAGGTTTCACGCTTAGATGCTTTCAGCATTTATCCTTTCCATACATCGCTACCCAGCTATGCCACTGGCGTGACAACTGGTGCACCATTGGTATGTCCATCCCGGTCCTCTCGTACTAGGGACAGCTCCACTCAAATATCCTACGCCCACGATAGATAGGGACCGAACTGTCTCACGACGTTCTGAACCCAGCTCGCGTGCCACTTTA
>CALHLT010000026.1:0-21958 GCA_938034555.1 uncultured Bacillota bacterium | reverse complement strand
AACACCTTTTGCAAGAAAAACAATTAAAACTGTTGGGATTGTTGCAAGGTATAGGTTGCATGCCTGCCTTGAAAAAGGGTGCTTAATAAGTTCCCAAATTTCCTTTCTTAAAACAAACAAAACAGCAAAAAGCGTTGCAACATGGAGCAAAACTGTTATGAGAAAAGTTGTTTCGCCAATTCCAAAAACTTTTCCAAGAAGCGTTAGGTGTCCGCTGCTTGAAACAGGAAGGAACTCGGTTAGTCCTTGAACAATTCCTAAAATAAGTGCCACCCAAATTGCCATATTCCCTTGCTTTTTTCTCCCTTTTGATATATTCTATGTTTACATTTAAATTTTATTTGTAACTTAAAGGAGAAAAATGAAAATTGGTGTTGTTGGCCTTCCAAATGTTGGAAAGAGCACTTTGTTTAATGCAATAACAAACGCGGGAGCAGAAAGCGCGAACTATCCTTTTTGCACAATCGAACCAAATGTTGGTGTTGTTGATGTTCCAGACGAAAGATTGGAGGTTTTGGGAAAACTTTATAACACTCAAAAAATTGTTCATGCGTCAATTGAATTTGTTGACATTGCCGGGCTTGTTGCCGGGGCAAGCAAAGGCGAAGGTCTTGGAAACAAGTTTTTAAGCCACATTCGAGAAGTTGATGCAATTGTTCATGTTGTTCGATGTTTTGAAAACGAAAAAATTATCCACGTTTCTGGTTCAATCGACCCTAAACGCGACATTGAAGTTATCAACCTTGAACTAATTTTAGCCGACCTTGAAACTGTTACTAAGAGATTTGAAAAAACACAAAAACTTTTGAAAGTTGGCGAAAAAGCAACAGCCGAAGAGTTTGAAGTTTTAAAGAAAGTTAAGGAAGCGCTTGAAAACGGAAAACCAGCGCGCTCGGTTGAACTTACAGCCGACCAAAAGAAAATTTTAAATTCCTTCTTCCTTCTTTCCGCAAAGCCTGTTATTTATGTTGCAAACATTGCAGAAAACGAAATTGGAACAGAAAACAAGTTTGTTAAAACTGTTAAGGAAATTGCAAAAGAAGAAGGAGCAGAAGTTATTGTCCTTTCCGCAAAAATTGAGGAAGAACTTTCCGCTCTTGGCGAAGAAGACCGCGCGCTTTTCAAAGAAGAACTTGGAATTAACGAAAGCGGGCTTGAAAAACTTGTTTCCGCTTCCTATAATCTGCTTGGGCTTATGAGCTTCCTTACCGCGGGCGAAAAAGAAGTTCGCGCTTGGACAATTAAAAAAGGTTCGAAAGCCCCACAAGCAGCCGGGAAAATCCACACCGATTTTGAAAAAGGATTCATTAAAGCTGAGGTTGTTAAGTATGACGATTTAATTGAATCCGGCTCGTATATTGTTGCCCGCGAAAAAGGAAAAGTTCGAATTGAGGGAAAAGACTATGTTGTTCAAGACGGCGACATAATGCTTTTCCGATTTAATGTTTAATTCAAAAAGACCTTGCAGTTGCAAGGCTTTTTTAGCATTATTTATTTAAAAAATTTAAAACATCATTATAAACAATTTGGTTATCTTTTTCGTTCAAAATTTCGTGACGCATTGAAGGATAGAGTTTTGAGGAAACATTGCCATATCCGCGTTCTTCCAAGAATTTAACAAGGCTTTCAAATTTCTTTTTGTTTTGGATAACAGGGTCGTTTTCCCCAGCAATAACAAAAATTTTTAGGTTTGGATTTTGAACTTTCCAGCCTTTTTTGTTAAACGCACCTTCCATAAGTTTATATAAATTTATGAATCCATTTGTTGTGAAAACAAAGCCGCATTTTTCGTCATCATTATATTTTTCAACTGTTTCAACGTTTGAACAAATCCATTCATTTTCAATCATTAAGTTTCTGTTATAAGAACCAAAAGTAAGTTTATTTAAAAACTTGTTTGGCTTGTTATCTTTTCCAAAAAACTTTGAAAGTTTTGCAAGAAAAATTGCAAACTTTGTTAATTTGTTTTCTGTTGGAGGGCCGCAAAGAACAAGTTTTTCAATTTCGCCGTCAAACTTTTTTAAGTAGTTTCTTGAAACAAGCGTTCCCATGCTGTGGCTAAAAAGAAAAACAGGAAGAGATTGGAATTTTTCTTTTGCAAAAAGAGTGACCTGATGTAAATCATCAACAATATAATCAATGTTTTCCGTATAGAAATAGCCATAGTCTTCTTTTTTCTTAACACTTTCGCCATGTCCTCTGTGGTCGTTTATCACGCAAACAAATCCCTTCTTTGAAAGAAACTCCATGAAAGGATAATATCTTTCCTTGTGTTCCGCCATTCCGTGGGAAATTTGAACAATTGCCTTTGGCTTTTCGCTTGGCTCAAAAATTGAAATTTCCAATTCCAAGCCGTCTTTTTGAGATTTAATTTTTTCAATTTTCATATTTAAATTATAGTTTCTTTTGCGTCCTTTTGTCAAATTAAAACGGGATTAACTGTGCTTCAATTTTTGCTAACTTTAAAAATTTTGTGTAAATTTACATTAATAATAAAAGGGGAGGAAACTTCTGTTTTTCCTTTTGTAACCATAAAAAAAGCGTTTGCAAAGTTTTATTTAAAAACCTTCAAACGCAAATTTAACTGGCGGAGAGGACAGGATTTGAACCTGCGGTTGCTTTCACAACACACGCTTTCCAAGCGTGCACATTAGACCACTCTGACACCTCTCCAATTTCGGCATCATTGCTCCTTAGCATGCGTAGTATAACACCTCTCGTTCCATTTTGCAAGAAAATTTTGCCAGTTGTTACCTATCTCTCTTTCCTTAGTTTTGAATTTAAAATAGTGTTTTACGCTATGTGATAATAGCGCTTTAATCTTATCCAAATTTAACCCTCTTTAAAATTCGCTTGAAATAAGTCTTTGTTTTGGATTATTTAAGAATGGAAAGAATTGCAAAATAATAAATAACTCCTGCAGCAACAGCCAAAACAAAAGAAGTTAAAAAACCTTTAACCCATCCGCTTATGAAAGTTTTCATTTCGTCGCCTTTTTTCTCTTGATATAAAATAAAACCAATTAACAAACCAATTAATGAGAAGAAAAAACCCAAAACAAAACCTATTCCTTGTTTGCTGTCTTTGCTTTCTCTTTCTTCTTGTTCTTGAAGCGCTTTTTCAATTAACGCTTTATTATAGCGCATAATCTGCTTTTCCGTTTTTTTATCAACTACATTAGAATTGTTACTATTGTCCCTTGTGATTTCAACCTTCTCGCTTGGTTGCTCTGTTTTATTTTCCTTTTCTTCCACCGCGCTTTCTCCTTTAAAGGAATTATATCTCTTACAATAGTAAGAAGTCAAGTATTTTTCTTACATTTGTGAGAAACTATTTATGATGAATTCTTTTAAAGATAATTTAAAAACGCTTAGGCAAGAGAGGAAGCTTGGTCAGGTTGAACTTGCAAAAGTTTTAGGTGTTAGCAATGGAATTATAAGTCTTTGGGAAAACGGACTTCGCGAGCCAACTCTTTCAAACTTAATTGCAATTTCAAAGTTTTTTGGCGTTTCTCTCGACTTTTTAGCTGGTCTTGAATAGAAAAAAAATAAAAGAGCGGCTGCTCTTTTTTTTGTTGAAAATTGTTTCTTAATTCCCATTTCGGTCTTGTTTTTTCAATTTTGGTGTGATAAACTTTAAAACAAGAAAATATTGGAGAGAACGATGGACATTTGGGAAAAACTTGTTGAAAAAGCAAAGAAAGAATATTATCCAACAAAAGTTTCACCTTTCATTGATGCACATCATGTTGTTTGCGCAATTGAAGCGGAAAATGGCGAAATTTACACTGGATTTTGCATTGAAGGAGCAAGCGGAGTTATTGCTCTTTGCGCCGAACGTGTTGCAGGGCTCAATATGTATGTTCAAAGCGGCCAAACGGTTGTTAAAAGATTGGTTGCGTTTCGAAAGGAACCTCCAAAAGGTAACGGGGGAATGCCATGCGGAGCTTGCAGAGAGTTCTTTATGCAACTTAACGCAAAGAACAAAGACATGGAAATTTTAACCGATTTTGAATCTCGCAAAACTGTTACTCTTGAAAGTCTTTTGCCAGGCTGGTGGGGCTGGAAAAGATATAACAAAAGCGAAAAATAGGTTTAAGGAACAATCTTATGAATAAAGAAAAAAACGTTTTGGAATTTTATGTTGTTTGCAACAAACTTAAAGATATTGTTCGAACTGGTTGGAAAAATTGGGGAGTTAAGCGCGAACGCGTTGAAAGCATTGCGGAACATATTTTTGGAGTTCAAATGCTTGCTCTTGCAATGTGGTCGGAATTTAAATATGACATTAACATTATGAAAGTTATAACAATGCTTGCTGTCCACGAAACCGAAGAAATTATTATTGGCGATTTAACATGTTTCCAAGTTACAAAAGAAGACAAAGAAAAAGCAGGTCATGAAGCGGTTAAAAAGATTTTTTCTTCGTTAACAAACGCAAAGGAAATTGAAAATTTAATTTATGAATTTGATGAACGCAAAACACCAGAAGCTCTCTTTGCTTTCTATTGCGACAAACTTGAATGCGACATTCAGTCTAAACTCTATGACGAACAACATTGCGTTGACATCAACCATCAAGAACAAAACCCAATCGCAAAAACGCAAAGAGTTGATGAACTCCTTTCAAAAACACATTCTTTTTCAAAAATGTGGATGAAATTTGGTCAAGAAAAATATAACTATGACAAGCCATTTGAAAAGGTTTCAACTTATGCAATGAATCACAATTTAAAACAATCAAACAAAAAAGAAGACGTTGCGGAATTTTAATTTTGTGAATCCAAAAATAACTTGCTATTTATAAAGACAATATACATATAATTCAAATTAAAAACAAAATGTAAATATGCTTGCATTTTGTTTTTTTGTGTGATATATTTCTTAAGTCAGTTCATTGACAAATAAACACCCATGTTCCATTCGCATGGCCGTTGCCAAAAACTTTCTCTCATGATTTTTGGTTGCCAGCGGAGCAAAGAAGACTTGGGGAAGACTAAAAACAAGGAGGAAAAAATAAAATGTCGGTTATTTCAATGAAACAACTTCTAGAAGCAGGCGTTCATTTTGGTCACCAAACAAGAAAATGGAATCCTAAAATGAAAAAATACATTTTCACCGCAAGAAATGATATTCATATCCTTAATCTAGAACAAACATCAGAACTCGTTGACAAAGCATATCTTTTCGTTAGAGATGTTGTTGCATCGGGCAAAAACGTTCTTTTCGTGGGAACAAAAAAACAAGCTGCTGAAGCAATTAAAGAAGAAGCAGAAAGATGCGGAATGTACTATGTTAATTCAAGATGGCTTGGAGGTTGCTTAACAAACTTCAAAACCATTCGTGCAAGAATTGACAGACTTAACAAATTAAATCAAATGGAAAAAGTTGGGGAATTCGAACTTTTGCCAAAGAAAGAAGTTGCACTTCTTAAAGCAGAAAGAGACAAGTTGGAAACAAACCTTGGCGGAATTAAAGAAATGAGAGAAATGCCAGGCGTAATTTTCGTTGTTGATCCTTCAAAAGAACACATTTGCGTTCATGAAGCAATTAAGATGCACATTCCACTTGTTGGACTTGTTGACACAAACTGCGATCCATCGGGAATTGACTATGTTATCCCAGGAAACGACGACGCAATTCGTTCGGTTAAACTTATTGCTTCCGCAATTGCAGACGCTGTTATAGAAGCAAAAGAAGGTGTTTCTTTCAAAGAAGAAAAAGAAGACGAAGAACCAGTTGACCTTGCCGCTGCTCTTGCAGAAAGCAAACCAACTGTTGAAGAAGCAGAAGCTGCTCCTGAAGAAGAAAAACCACACAAAAAACCAAGAGCTAAGAAAGTTAGCGAACAACCAGCTGAAGAAGTTAAAGAAGAACCAGCTGAAAAACCAAAAAGAGCTTCAAAAAAAGCAGAAGTTAAAGAGGAGGAATAATCTATGTTCACAGCACAAGATGTTTCAAAACTTAGAGCCTCAACAGGCGCAGGAATGATGGACTGCAAAAAAGCATTAACAGAAACTAACGGTAATTTCGACGAAGCAATTAAATATCTTCGTGAAAAAGGAATGGCAGCCGCTGCTAAAAAAGCAGACAGAATTGCAGCAGAAGGCGTTGTTGGTTCCTACATCCACATGGGCGGAAAAATTGGCGTTTTAGTTGAAGTTAACTGCGAAACAGACTTTGTTGCAAAAAGCGATGCTTTCCAAAACTTAGTTAAAGACATTGCAATGCAAATTGCAGCAGCAAAACCTCTTTATGTAACAGAAGCAGAAGTTCCAACAGAAGCTTTGGACGCTGAAAAAGAAATTTTGAAAGCACAAGCTTTAAACGAAGGAAAACCAGAAGCTGTTGTTGAAAAAATGGTTGAAGGAAGAATCAAAAAATATTACAAAGATGTTTGCCTTCTCGACCAAGATTTCGTTAAAGACAGCAGCAAAACTGTTTCTCAAGTTATTAACGAGGCAATCCTTTCCATTGGCGAAAAAATTTCTGTTCGTCGTTTCACTCGTTATGAAATGGGCGAAGGCCTTGAAAAACGCGTTGACAACTTGGCAGAAGAAGTTGCTAAAATGAGCAAATAACTATTTATCTAAAGAAAAACACGGTTTCCCGTGTTTTTTTATATTTTTCTCCTTGCTCTAAGTCTTGCTTTTAATTTCTTTCTCTTTTGCTTTGGTTTAAAACAATAGAAAACTCTTTTTATAATTGGAGTTGTTCTCTTTTGAATATCGTAATACACAATTGAGATAATTGTTGCCGTTAAACAGAAAACCTCGCCAACAAGCGTTATATATGCTCCAACAAGGCTGTTATATATGATGCAAACAATATGATCGGTTATTGTTAAAATTCTAAAGACATACATATTATCTTGCCAGCAGCCAAAAGTGAAAACAACAAGGCTTAATAAAATGAAAATATCAATTGCACTTTGCCAGGTTAGTCCAAGTATTATGATAAATGAAATTTCAAAACAGATTAAAACAATAACATTTGGCTTGACTTTATAGTGGTCGTAAAGGAAGAAAACAATTGATCTTAAAATTCCCGCCAAAAGCAAGCACGCCCCCGCAACCTGTCCAAGAAGAAAATAAGTTCCCATTGATGCAAGAAGCGCAAAACAAATAAAAACCAAGGTCTTCCCCTTAGTTTTTTGCAAACGACTTATGAGCAAAAATATAATTGCGATAATTTGCGTTACAATTGCCATATATTCCATATATTACATTATTTTTTAAGTTTAAAAAAGCATTTTCGCGGTAAATAACTATTTTATTTTGATTTTTGACCAGCAATGAGATATAATAAAGAAAAAAAGGGAGTTTTTTATGAAAAAAGGTTACATTCTAAACATACTCGCAGGAGTTCTTGAAATTCTTCTTGGAGTTGGCTTTATTGCCGCTCTTGTTATAACGCTTGTTAGCGAAGAATCAACAATTGGGGGCGCTCTTATGACTCCAATTCTTTCATTTTTCACATTGATTTTTCAAGACGAAGTTTTTGGCGCAATTATTTACACACTATATTCAATGATATTTGTTTACTCTGTATTTACAGTTTGTTTCATTGTTTATGGAAGCGTAACAATTGCGTTTATGCGACGCGAAGCAGGGGAATATTATAAAAAGAAAAAATCCATGACTTTCTTCCTTGTTTCCTCTTGCCTTGCCTTTGCCTACTGTCTTGTTGGATTTATCATTGCGCTTTCATCCGGAACTTTTGACGGATTAACTTTTGCCTTAACAATTATTTCTGGCGCGGCGCTTGTTTTAAGAGCGGTTGGATATGTTGCCTATCGCCGCGGAATGAACCTTGCTCCTAAGGCAACCGAAGAAGAAAAGTATATTCCACAACTTAACGAATATAACGACGAAGGTGTTGACCTTGTTACAAAACTTAAACGCCTTAACACAATGAAAGAAACTGGGCAGATAACCGAAAAAGAATATAATGATATAAAAACAAAACTTTTGGGAGAAAATGAAAAATAATTTTTGTTGGCTGCTTTATTCTAACAAAAAAACATATAAGCTATTTTGAAAGAAAACTTAAAAAAGGGGATTTAAAAAATGAATTTAAGCGTTGTTTTCAGTCTTGTTGCCTACTTTGTTTTATTTACTGCCTTGATTGTTGGTTTTTTTGTTGGACTTAAACGAGGACTTGTTAAAAGTTCTGTTCGCCTTGGAGTTCTTGTTGTTCTTTTAATTGTTGCCGGACTTATAACAATGCCAATTTCAAACGCAATTTCACAAATTGATATTTCAAGTTTAAACTGGGTTGTTGGCGAAAAGGTTGCAACAACAATTCCGGAAGGATTAAGAGAGTTAATTCTTTCAAACGAACAATTTGCAGCCGCCGCCGAAAAAATGCCTTCTCTTTTGGAACTTGCAAATGTTTTGCCAGCGGCAATAATAAGCATTGCTGTTTTCTTTGTTCTTGTTCCAATCATGCTTTTATTAAGTTACATTGTTTATGTTATCTTAGCAAAATTTGCTCTTCCAGAAGGACGCCTTGAAAGACAAGCAAAGAAACTTCAAAAAGAAGCAAAGAAAAACAAAATTGAAAACGCACCTGCTTCTCCAAAACAACCAAATCCAATTCCTACTAAAAAGAAAAACAAGAGAAAATGGCTTGGGGCGGCGGTTGGAACGCTTTGCGGATTTGTTTTCATTTTTGCTTTAATGCTTCCAATAACTTCGCTCACTTCAACAATTTCGGATATAGCGGCGCAGCCAACAGCTGTTGAAGCAGAAACAGAAGAAAAAAATTTTTTAAGCGAATCAAGCAGTGATTTAATTCGCTATTATATTGGCGACGAAGTAATTTCCTATATCGACGGATATAGCCAAAGTGTGGCTGGAAAAATCTTGACACTTGGAGGACTTGACAACGCAATTTTCGATTCAATAACTTCGGTTAAAATTAACAACGAAAAATTTGCTTTCAGAAATGATATTTATAATGCTGCAAAAGCATATGACGATTTTGTTTTCCTTGTTGACTTTGTTGGAAAAGAGGGAACATATAAAACAATTGATTTTAAAAAGGTTGACGAAATAATCGACAGACTTTTCGACACAGGGCTTTTCAAAGCTTTTGCTCCAGAGTTAATTCCATATGCAGTTGACTATCTTCGCGACCTTGAAGCCTTCAAGAATTTTGAATATAACGCCGAAATTTCATTAATTTTGGACGGCGTTGTAAGTAACCTTAGCGATGCGGGAGCAGAGTACATTAAAACTCTTCGCGCAGATTTCTCAAACTTAATTGAAATTGGTCAAAGCGCGTGCAAAGTTGGTCTTGTTGACGACCTTGTTGGCGGAAAGCGCAATCTTTCAACTATCGTTAAATCGCTTCAAGCCGAAAACTATATGCTTCTTAATTCATTAACAAAAAACCTTGTTGAATCGCCTTCTTTCAAAGTTGTTATAACAAAAGGTGCAACTGCCGCTTTTGGTGTTGTTGAAAAGAAACTTAACAGCGAAGTTCAACTTGGCGAAGTTGACGGCGGAAAAATTGAATGGGAAAGCCTTGAGCCAGAACTTAACACATTCCTTAAAAACGCAGTTGATGCATATTTAATTTTAGATAAATATGACTTTGAAAAGATTTCAGAAAATCCAAAATTAATTACTTCAAACGAATTTGAAACAGTTGATTTCGAGGCTTTAATTAACATTCTTGGAAAAGAACTTAACATTTTGAAAAACAGCAATTTAATTAAAAATCAAGATGTTAACGCATATAACGAAATTGCTTCCTACATGGAAACAAACGAAAAAACCTCAAACTATTTTGATGCAAAAACACTTAAAGAAGTTAATTGGGAAAGCGAGTTTGCAAACTTAAAAACATCTCTTGTTGCGCTTAAAGAAAGCGGTGCATTAAACTATGCTTTAACAATAGAAGATTTTAATATCGACGATTTTCTTGTTCTTCTTTCAAAAGAAGACACAAATCATAACACCTATGCAAAACTTTCAATCAAACCAATTTTAGATTCAAAACTTTCAACAAAGCCAATTAAACATTTCCTTGAAAAATTTAACGAGCAAATTTCAACTCTTAAAGAACGATTTGGCGAGGAAATTGTTGAAATCAATCTTTCAGCATATAACGGGCTTAGCGAAAACGACAAAGAAGAATTTGCAAACTCTTTCGAACTTGCAACAATTCTTTCAGCAAAAATTGGACTTATGAATTTCAAAGACCAAACTTTTGAAACAATCTTCAAACTTAATGATTATTCGTCTTCAACTGTTAACTCAACATACTTAACAAATTTCTTAACACATGTTGCAAAAATTGAGATAACACGCGAAACATATAAATCACTTTTCATCGCAGCAGGAAACAACGAAAAATATAACACCTATCTTTCTCTTGGAAACGCCGCAAAAGACGATTTCGATTGGAACGCGGAATTTGAAAAAATTAACAGAATCTTAACAGTATTGAAAAAAGAAAAAGACGGAAATTCAATTAAAACAATTCTCTTCCCAAACAATAAACTTGAAACAATTGAAATAAACGAGGAAACCCTTTCAAAAATGTTTAACGTTCTTTCCTCTCCTTTAATTGAAACAATGCCAGAAAATTCTTGTATGAAAGTTCTTGTTGTTTCTCTTTACGACAGTTCTTTGCTTAAACAGTCGCTTGTCTATTTAATTAACACATTAAATTCTCGGGTTTGCGAGCAAATTTCCTCAACTGAAAAAACTTTTACTGTTGGCAAAATTAATCTTGAAAATTTAACAGAAAATCAAAAACTTCAAATTGTTAATGTTTTCGACAGCATAACAAAAGCATTCAACATCTTAACAAAAACAGATTTCTCGTTAGACACTTTAACCGACGAAGAAATTGTTAAGGTTGGAACATTCCTTAACACCCTTAAAGAAAATGCTTATAACTATGTTAACGGTTCTCCAAGTGTAAATTGTCAACTTAGTGAGGACGAAACAAGCGTTAAAAATGGTGGGGGTTTTGCTTCTCTTTATATCGCAATGATTGACTATGCAAAACAAACATACGAATTTTCTGGGAACATTTCCTATGGCGAAATTGAATGGATAAGTTTCCTTCGAACAGCAAAAAAACTTTCCGAACTTTCCGGAAGCGATAAAACAATTTTGGACATAATTTCCGATAAAGATTCCAATGTTGATGTTTCAAAAACTCTTGAAATTATTGGTGTTGAAAGCGAAACCACCGAAAAAATTTCGTCCGTTCAAGACTCGTTTAAAGATATTGATTCTTCAAATCCAGATTCTTTCGATAATTTAGCAAACGAACTTGACAAAATCAATTCTTCCGACGCAGAAAACATTGAAAATGCTGTTAAAGAAACAACTGGGAAAGATGTAACTGGAGCGGTTGACATGGCAACAATTGCAAATGAAAAAGCAGTTAGCGCAAGAATAAGTTTGCTTATGAGAAGCACCTTAACAAACGAAAATGAAGCCGAATCTCTTGCAATTCTTTGCAATGGCGCAACGGTTGTTTTAAGCGAGGCGGTTTCAAGCGGAGTTGTTTTGCAATGCAACATAACCGGCGGACTTTCTGCTCTTGAAACAAAAATTAACGCTCAAACAAGTTCAGATTCCGTTCGCTCTCTTGTTAAAGCGCTTTTTGGAATTAATTAAAAGGAAACAAAAGAAAAAATGGAATTCTCCCACACCCCTGTTCTACTCGATGAAGTTTTGGAAAATCTTGAAATAAAACCAAATGGAATTTATGTTGACTGCACGCTTGGCGGCGCAGGGCATTCCTCAAAAATTCTTGAAAAACTTGAAACTGGTCTTTTGGTTGGATTTGATAAAGACCAAGAAGCAATTGACGCTTCAACAAAAAAACTTTCAAAAATTTGCAATGTGTTTTCAAAAGATAATTTTGAAAGAGTTAACGAAAAAAGTTGTTTAATTATTAAAGACGATTTTAAAAATTCGCCTTCTGTTTTAACCGAACTTGGCATAACAAAAATTGACGGAATTTTAATTGACCTTGGCGTAAGTTCTCATCAACTCGACACCGCCGAGCGTGGATTTAGTTTCAAAAAAGATGCGCCTCTCGACATGCGCATGGACACCTCTCAATCTTTAACCGCAAAGGAAATCGTTAACACCTATAGCGAAGAGCAACTTCGAAATCTTTTTAAGGAGTATGGCGAAGAAGAATATGCCTTTTCAATTGCAAAGAACATTTGCAGGGCGCGCGCCTTAAAAGAAATTGAAACAACTCTTGAACTTAACGAAATTATTGAAAACAGCATGCCAAAAAAAGTTGTTTTTTCGCGCAATGGGGCAGCAAAAAAAGTTTTTCAGGCGCTTCGAATTGAAGTTAATGGCGAACTTAATTTACTTAAAGAAACAATTGAAAACTTAATTAAACTTCTTTGCCCTGGCGGGCGAATTGCAATAATTTCGTTTCATTCTCTTGAAGACAGAATTGTTAAAAATGTTTTCAAGGATTTGGCGCAAGGTTGCATTTGCCCTAAAATTTTTCCAATTTGCGTTTGCAATCATAAAGCAACAATTGAAATTGTAACGCGAAAGCCAATTGTTGCAAGCGAAAAAGAACAACTTGAGAATTCCCGTTCAACTTGTGCAAAACTTCGCGTTGCCGAAAAACTTTAAGTTTTTGCTTGAAAAATATTTTTTAATGCGATAAAATTATATTCATGGAAACAATGAAAGAAAAAAATTCTCGAACAATCCTTCTTGAAAAAGAAACGGAAGAACCTTCCGATGTTTCTTTCATTCCAGAAAACCAAGAAGAAAAAAAAGAAAGCGCAAAAAAAGTTTTGTTTGAAAACAACACCCCAGAATTATACATGCAAAATTTAAAGAAAAATTTTGCCCCTCAACCTGAAAAAGAAACAAAACCTGCGCCTTCAGTTTCGTCAAAAATTCAGTTTGAAGCAGCCGAAACTTTCTTCTCGAAACCTCTTGAAGCAAAAGAGAAAAAACAAACAGAAGGTCAAGTTTCTTTTCAAAATGTTTATGTTCCTTTAAAAGAAGAAGAAACAGAAACAGAAACTTTGCCAGAAGAAAAAGAAGAAATTGAAGTTTCTTCCGAAGAAGAAACCGTAAACGATGTTATTGAAGAAAACGTTAGCGAAAACGAAAATAAACCTGTTAAACGCGCAAAACCAAAAACTCGATTTAGAATTTTTATTTTTGGGCTTATTGGCGTTCTTGCTTGCATGTGCGGCTGGTCAATTTATAATGCCGTTGAAATTAAGACATTAACTGCCGAAATTGAACAAGCAAACAAAATTTATTCGGTTAATGTTTATAACTATGTTAAAACAATTTCAAAGGCAGACGATTTAACAAACAAAGACAGCATAACAAATCTCGATTCTCTTTCCGATGCAGGAATTGTTCCTCTTCAACCAACAAAAGAAGATAAAAGCGAATATAGTGTTAAAAGTAATTGGTTCGACAGGCTTTGCAACTGGCTTTCAAATCTTTTTAATTAACATAATTTAAAACTCCTTTAAATAAAGATATTAAGAGGAGTTTTTTTTCTTGGATAAATTTAATTTACGCTTTTTCAAAAAACGTGTTCTTGTTTTTTCAATTTTGTTAATCCTTCTTTTTTGCGCCGTTGTTGGGCGCTTGCTTTATGTTCAAGTTTTCCAAGGCGGAGTTTTGCAAGGGCGCGCGCTCGATCAATGGACGCGAGGCCTTCCTTTAACAGCAAAACGCGGAGGAATTTACGACGCAAATGGTTCTTCTCTTGCCGTTTCCTACACAACATATAACATCTATGTTCGAAGCCGCGAAGTTAAAGATAAACAACAAGTTGCTTCAATTCTTTCAAACAAACTTAATCTAAATTTCGACCAAACTCTTGAAAAAGTTAATAACAATTCTGTTAGCGAAGTTTTAATTAAAATGCAAGTTGATAAAGATGTTGCTCATGAAATTTTCAACGAAAATCTTAGCGGTGTCTATTTAACCGAAAGCGTCAGCCGTCACTATCCTTATGGAAATTTATTAACTCAAATTTTAGGCTTCACAACAATTGATAACATTGGCCAAGCCGGGCTTGAAGCATATTATAACGACCTTCTTAAAGGTGTTAACGGAACAACTCTTGTTCAAAGTGACCTTCAAGGAAAAGAACTTTATAACAGTTTAACAAACTACATTCCTTCTGTTCCGGGCTACGACATAAACCTAACAATTGACGTTAACATTCAACTTAAAGTTGAGCAAACGCTTGAAAAACTTATGGTTGAACAAAAAGCAAAAAGTGCAACTGCAATTGTTATGGATCCAAAAACAGGGCGAATTATTGCAATGTCAACAAAACCAAGTTTCGACCTTAACAATGTTCCTCGCGATGACGTTCAAAAAATGTTGGAACAAATGAAAAACCAAGCGATTGTTGATGTTTATGAACCAGGTTCAACTTTTAAAATTCTAACAATGGCTTGCGCTCTTGAAGCAGGCGTTGCCCACCTTTCCGACGGATTCTATTGCCCAGGTTATGCCGTTATTGACGGACAAAAAATTAAATGTTGGAAATCTGTTGGACATGGAAGCCAAGATTTAACCGATGGGCTTTGCAATTCATGCAACTGCGTGTTCACGCAACTTGCTCTTCGTCTTGGACTTGATGATTTTTATGAATATTTCAAAAACTTTGGTCTTGGCTCAAAAACCGGAATTGAGTTTCTTGGCGAAAGCGGAGGAATTCTTATGAACAAAGAATCCGTTAAAAATGTTGACCTTGCGAGAATGGGATTTGGTCAAGCAATTGCCATGACACCTCTTCAACTTATAACCGCAATTTCAGCTTGCGTTAACGGGGGATATCTTGTTAAGCCATATATGGTTTCGTCGATAACTGATGAGAACGGGAACACAATTTTAGAAAATAACAAAACTGTTGTTCGTCAAGTTCTTTCAAACGAAACCTCAAAAATGATTAACGCCATGCTTGAAGAAGTTGTTTCAAAACCAGGAAAACTTACCTTTGTTGAAGGATATGAAATTGGAGGAAAAACCGGAACAAGCCAAAAGTATGAGGGCGGAAAAATTTCTGGAAAATATGTTTCATCTTTCATTGGAACCTATCCAGCGTCAAATCCAGAATACATTGTTTTGGTTGTTGTTGACGAACCAGGAACAGGCGCATATTATGGAAGCGTTGTTGCTTCGCCATATGCAAAAGAAATTTTCAGCTCAATTTTTGAATATAAAAACATCAAAAAAACAGGCAACGAAACTGTTAAACTTGAAAGAACAATAACTCTTCCAAATCTTGTTGGGCTTAGTTTAAGCGAAGCTTGTTCAACTCTTTCAAATCTTGGGTTATACTATGAAATTCAAGGAAGCGGAGGATTTGTAACAAATCAACTTCCGCCCGCTGGAACTCTTTGTTATAAAGGTGAATCAATCTATTTAATTGCAGACGGATAACAAAAAAATTAATAAAAAACATAAAAAAAAGAGGAAAAAATCTCTTTTTTTTTTATTTTCTTTAAATTGGTTTATAATTCATATGAGGAGAAAAAAGTTGGAAGACCAAAAAATTTATTTTGTTATTGATATGAAAACATTTTTTGCTTCGGTTGAATGCGCAGAAAGAAATTTAAATCCTTTCGAAACAAACCTTGTTGTTGCCGACGAAAGCCGCAGTAAAGGAACAGTTTGTTTAGCAATAACTCCAAAAATGAAAGCGCTTGGAATTCGAAACAGATGCCGACTTTATGAAATTCCTCAAAACATAGACTATATAATTGCAAAACCTCGAATGAAAAAATATATTGAGTATGCCGCAAAAATTTACGAAATCTATTTGCAGTATATCGACAAAAATGACATTCACATATATTCAATCGACGAATGTTTTATCGACGCAACTTCCTATATTAAATTTTATAAAACAACCGCAAAGGCTTTCGCCCAAAAACTTATGAATGAAATCAAAGACAAACTTAAAATTCCTTCAACTTGCGGAATTGGAACAAACATGTTTCTTGCAAAAATTGCACTTGATTTAACAGCCAAGAAAACAAAAGATGGAATTGGATTTTTGGACGAAGCAAAGTTTCGAAAGGAGCTTTGGACACACCGCCCAATAACCGACTTTTGGCAAATTTCAACCGGAATTGCAAAGCGTCTTGAACGCTATGGAATTTACGATATGAAAGGAATAACAGAAATCCAAGAAGATTATTTATATAAAGAATTTGGAATTAACGCCGAACTCTTAATCGACCATGCTTTTGGAAAAGAAACTTGCGAAATAAGCGACATTAAAAAATATAAATCAAAGTCTAAATCAATTGGAAGTTCTCAAATTCTTCCTTGCAACTATTCTTTTTCCGATTCAATTATAATTCTTAAAGAAATGATTCAAAATGGTGTCTACGACCTTGTTAAAAACGGATATGTTGCCCAAGGGCTTTATCTTTCGGTTGGTTATGGCGATTCAAAGCAAAATGAAACACACGGAACAATAAGGCTTGGATCATTAACAAATTTATATTCAATTATTGTGGAAAAAGCACTTTCTCTCTTTAAAAAAATTGTAAATCATGATCTTCCAATAAGAAGAATTGGCTACACTTTCACAAATCTCCTTCCCGAAGAAAATGAAGCATACGACTTTTTAACAGACTTGAATAAAGTTAGCAAAGAGAAGAAACTTACAAAAAGTGTTATTGGAATTCAAAATAAGTTTGGAAAAAACTCTCTTCTTAAAGGAATCGACTTGGAAGAAAAAGCAACACAAATGGAAAGAAATAAGATGATTGGAGGGCATAATGGCTGAAAGAGAAAAAATGTCGAAAGAAATGAGAGCAAAACAGTTTATGCCGTTCGATGCTCTTAAAGGCCTTCGAGCGGCTCTTCGTGAAAAAGAAATTGAACATGAAAACAAAGTTAAAAACGAACTTAAAAAATATGAATAGTTTTTTTAACTAAATAAAAAAAGAAACCTTTTAAAAAGTTTCTTTTTTATTTTTTTAATTTTGTTTCTAGTTAATCATTCTAACTGGAAGAATTAAATACTTAAATCCGTCGCCTTCAATTGGAGTTATAACACAAGGATTTGTTGGAAGGTTAAAGTTAAGTTTAACAAACTCGTCTTGCAAGTTTCTTGAACATTCTGTGAAATATCTTGCGTTAAATGCAATTTTCAAATCTTTTCCTTTAAATGAAACATTAACATTTTCGGCAATGTTTCCGATGTCGGAATTTGATGTTATTTGCATATTATTTTCTTTAATGTCAAATTTAACCAAATTGTTTTGACCAATTTTTGAAAGAAGGGAAGCACGGTCAAGCGCATCTTCAAATTGGCTTTTGTTAATAACAATTGATGTGTCGAAATTCATTGGAATAATTTGTTTGTAATTCAAAAATTCGCCTTCCAATGTTTTGGAAATAATTTTTGTGTCTTTCAAATCAACCATAATGTAATTCTTTTGAATGTAAACATTTATGATTTCTTCATTATCTCCAAGAATTTTTGAAATTTCGCCAAGACTTCTTGCTGGAACAATAACATGAGAAGAAACTGTTGAATGTTTAAGTTCCTTTTTGCAAAGTGCAAGACGATAGCCATCAAGCGCAACTGCGTTAATTGTTTTTTCTTCAATTTCAAGAAGGCAACCTTTCAAAATTGGGCGGCTGTCGTCAACAGCAACCGAAAAGATTGTTTTGTTGATAAGTTCTTTAAAATCTATTTGGCTTATTGCAAAGAAATCGTTTGAATCAATTTTGTTAAAACTTGGATATTCGCTTGGGTTATAACATTGAATTGAGCCTTCACTGTCGGTGTATCTAATCTTTAATTGGTTTTTGTCGTTAAGAGTTAATTCAATTCTTTCTTTTGTTAATTTCTTAATAAACTCAACAAAGAATTTTCCAGGAACAACTGTTTCCCCTTCAACTTTAACTTCTGCTTTAATTTTCTTTTCAATTGCTAAGTCTGTGTCTGTTGCGCTAATAACTAAACAATCGTTATCGGCAACAAGTTTAATTCCTTCCAAAATTGGATTTGTTGTTTTGTTTGAGATAGCTCTTGAAACTTTAATTGCTGCTTCGCTTAAATCTAATCCATCACATACTAATTGCATTCTTATTTTTCTCCTTTTTCATCTAATATAGATTATACCAAATTTGCTTTAAAAGTTCAAATCTTTTAACAAAAGAAAATAAAAAATTTCTTAAAGCAATATCAATTTTCGCCTTCCTGTCAGTTTTATTTTTAATAATTAAATAATAGTCTTCATAATAAAGACTGTGGAAATGTTAACAACTTTTTAAAAACTCAAAATGTTGTGTTTAAAAACTTTTCATGGCATTAATAAAAACAAAATGTTGTTAATTTTTAGCGTTGTTTCATGTTAATAACTTTGTTTATTTCTTGGAAAAGTTATTAACATTTCAACAAATTTTGTGTTAACAACTTAAAGAAGACCAATCTGCGAAAGCAAAAAGAAAAAGTTTAAGTTTTAATAATTTTTGTTTTGACAATATTTATTATTGTTGTATAATACTTCCACTAATGTTTATATATAGGAGAGATTTAAAGTGAAAAAGAAAATTTTTGCAATCTTAGCTATGATTCTTTGTGTTTGCTTTTGCTTTGCTGGGTGTAACTTATTCCCAGAAAACAACGAAGTTATTAAAAACCAAGAAGTTGCATCTTCAAACACAAATTCAATAACACGCGAGGAGTTTATTAAGGGGTATAATAACTACTACACAACTTTCTATAACCAAACAAATAATAAAGATAAAGCAATTGAAAAACTAATTGAATATCTTCTTTCAAAGAAAGTATATTTAAACGATGCTAAAAATCTCTTAAATGAAGGGAAAATATCTTTAACCAGAACCGAAGAAAACTATCTTTGGCACACAACTTTAACTTCAATCATAACAAACATCGAATCGTTTGAAGAAAAAGTTAGAAACTCTTTGAAAGATGAAAATAAAGACACAACCGAAGACGACGAAAAACCAAAGAAAGAGTCACAATTTGTTTACACTTCCTACACTCCAAAAGCAATTGTTGTTTTCGACAACGAAACAAATCAATATAAAATTGTTGTTGTTAAACAAGTTCTTGTTAAGAAAACAGAAGATGGAAAAGAAAAATATGAATATGTAACAGAAAACGAAGCAAATGGCTATGATGATTCAAGTTTTAAAAAATATGATATTTCCCATGTTCTAAACGGAATTAACAGCGAAAAACTTTTTGAAGGAAAAACTGAATTAACTAAAGAAGAAATAGAACAAAAAGTTATAACTAAAGAAGCAATAAGAAGATATATTGTCCAACTTAAAACAAACGAAGAAGGAAAAGATCTTTCAACAGAAGACAGCGAAGTTTTCAAAAGAGAAATTGAAAGAATCTATAACATTCTTTATGAAAGTATGTTAATTAACAAGCTTTATGAATATAAAACAAAAGACATTAAAGTTAATGAAGATGAATTTCTTAACCTATATCTTTCAAAAGTTAAGGCTTGCTACGACAGATATTATAAAGATGAAAAAGTTTTTATCAATGAATTAACAAAAACAATTGGAAATGCAAAAATGTGGGGAAATAGCAACTGCATTGAAAATGTTTTCTATGTTCCAAAAGACTTAAGCGAAAATTTCTTTTTTGTAACACATATTGTTGTTAAAATAACCGAAAGCCAAATTCAAAAAATTAACGACCTTAAAGAATATTGCGAAGCAAATGGTAAAGACGATGCATATTATAAAGAAGAATTGTATAAGATTGTTCCAAATTTAAGCGATGATATTATAAGCAAAGTTATTGAACTTATGTTTAAACTTGAAAAAGAAGAAGTTACAAAAGAGCAATATGAAACCGAACTTCTTTCAATAATTGGTTCAAAACTTTTAATGGTTAATGAAAGAGATGGCGAAGGAAATGTAACAAAAGATGTTAAAACAATTCAAGAAATGGTTGCATCGTTATATCGCGAACTCGACGAAATTTATGTTAAATATTATGGAGAAAAAGACACTCCAATAACATTAAACGGACACACTTACACTCCAACCGAAAACGGGCTTATTAAAGAAGAACAAGCAAAAGGCGCAAGCGCAAATAAACTTGTTTTGGAACAACTTGAAATAGACTATCAAAATGCAAGAGGTGATAAGTTTAACGAATATGTTTATAAATATAGCTCCGACACAGGAACAATCCAAATTCAACAATCATACTTTGGCGGTTCAAACGAAAACTGGTATTTATATGCAATTGGTGATAAAAACACAGATAACGGCTTTGTTAAATCCTTTATTGAAGCAGCAAGAGAGCTTAACTCAAACGGCGAAATAGCATCAGTTAAAACATTTTTAATGGAAAACTGGCAAACAAGTGATGGAAAAGAAACTTTGAAAGAACAAAGCACAGGATTTAGCACAATGTTCTATGCTGGAAAAGTTTCAAACCTCTTCGAATGCTTCGATAACGAAAAGTTTACTCTTGAAGATTTATTTGCAGAAGAAAGCGCATCGGGAAATGCAAAATACTATTCGCTTTTAAAAATGAGCCAATATCGCTTAGGACTTACAATGAATAAAACACTTTTTGACTTTATCTTTGAAGACTACTACAACACAATGTATAACGAAATTGTTAATGTTTATGAAGACGGAATTTTGGAAGACGACGAAGTTACAATTAACTATGACATTCTTAAACAAATAACAGGCTAATAAATAAAACAGCACTTAATTAGTGCTGTTTTTAATTAATTAATTTATTTATTAATTTTAATTATTAAAAATAAATTTCCTTTTTATTTAAAATTAATGTTTTTATTAAAGAAACTTAAAAAATCTCACCTCAAAAATTTGCTATTAAATGTTTAAGACTATTATGCCAAATTAAGCCTAAAAAGTACAATAATAGTAACAAGTAGGTGAAGTAACTAAGTCTGCATGGTTCAATTTATAAAATCCCGCAAAAGTTAGAAGATATTCGAGAATGTATGCTGGAAATAAAGATTAACAAGATATGACCGCATTAATGCACGCAGCTGTAAGTAATAACGTTAAAAATATTTAATTGTTACTCGAATATGAAAGTAAAACTCACACATAAAGTAATAAAACTGCATTGATGTTTGCAGTTGAAAATAACAACGTTGAGGCAGTTGATGCCCTTTTATGTTAAACTGGTGTCAGAACCCGATGCCCAACTTAATAATATTAAGCAAACACAACCGCACTAGTTATCGCTATGTAAAATTAAAATTTTGTTTTATTTAATAAATTACTACCTTATGAGAAAGATAGTGCCAGTTTATGTTAAATGCACGTTGATGCCTTCACTTTCACTGTTCATCACGATATTAACAGATTTTTTAATGCTCATTTCACTCCAGATTTATTATTAAGAAATCCTTTACATTATGCGGTTATGGTGTCTGAAAACAGTGATATTTATAGATAATTTATATCCACATTAATTGTAAATTAAGATATGAAGCTTTATTCTCCATTTGATATTTATGGTCTCGCTCCAATTCATTATGCTATATTATATAATAATTTACCAGCTGTTTAGTAATTATTAAAGTCTGAAGGATTATTAACAACAAATAAAGTTTATAGATCATTTAAAGCTGGATGTACTCCAATAATGATGGCTGCTATGCTTGAAGAATGGGATATAGTATAACTTTTATAATAATACACAGATAACATTATTTAAAATTAAAAGATGTAATCTAGTTAATATGCTAATAGCTAAGTTACTGTTGGTTAAACATAATAAACATAATAATCAGAATTACAATAATAAATTGATGAAAATAATTTAGCTGAAGCTTTATAACGTAGTAGTTTATATTGTTCTTAAGATGATTAATAGAATAATAACTATCCAGATAAATAATCAAGTCCAAAAGTTAAAATCACTATTTAAGCTCCATAATCCAATGATGTTTTATAATC
>CALHLT010000025.1:0-98142 GCA_938034555.1 uncultured Bacillota bacterium | reverse complement strand
GGCTAACTTAAACTACCTTTTCAATGTTTTTGAAAGAGAAGGACTTGAAAATTTCGCCGAAAAACTTTACGATGTTGTTTCAAAGAAAGACGACATTAAAGAAGCAAAATGGGCAATTCGTTTCTGCGCTCTTTTTGGAAGCGAAAACTTAATTAAAGAAATGACAAATTTTGCATGCCAACTTTTCGGGCTTGGAAGATTTAAAGAAGCAAAATATTTAACCGAATGTCTTGTTAACTGCGGAAAAGACGAAGCAGCAAAAATTTTTGCATCAACCGCAATTAAAAACTTTGACGACGAAAATTGGAAACGCGACATGCTTCAAACGCTTGCAAAGAAAGCAGAAATTAACATTTTGGACATTGAAGACCAACTTGCAATTGGAAAAACTTCCCCAAGCGAAATTGATTTACAAGTTCAACGTCTTAAAACTGCTTTTCTTAACGGAAGAGAATATTCAAATAAAAACTTTGAAAAGATTTCCAACTATGAACCTTTCAAATCTCTTTTCAAAAAATTGATTTGGGGAGAATATAAAACCGGAAAACTTTATAATGCTTTTGTTTTGGAAGAAAACGAGGAAGGAAAGGTTCAGCGAAAATATCTTCTCATGCTTTTGGATGAACCGCAAGAAAACTTCTCAATTTCAATTCTCCACACTCTTGACATTGACGACCGCTTTGAAAAAATTATTGGCGCAATTGAAAATCCTCTTTTCCAACAATTTAAGAAAATTAAATTTGATGTTAAAGACTATAAAGCACAAACAACGGAAATAAGTAACTTTAACGGAATGTTTGTTGATGCGAAAAAGTTTGTTGAAAAAATTCAAACCTACGATTTTGTTATAAATCGAAATGAAGGAGAAATAACTTTCAGTTCGCTTATTAACATTAACGAAGGATTAAAACTTTCTTGCGTTGTTGAATTTAACAAGCCAATTAACTTAAACAGCGTCTACTGCAACCTTGGAAGCATCTATTTCTTCAAATCAACCGATCTTCTTCGCGACGGCGAAAAATATATCTACTCAAAAAACAATGCCCTTTCGGTTATGTCGCTTCCTCCAAGATATTTCGATTTGTGTATGACCGCGGTTGTTAGTTCATTGCAATAACACCCGCACCAGCAAAAATTAAATCGAATATATATTAATTTAAGGAGCAAAAATGAAAATTTATAATTCATTAACACGAAAAAAAGAAGAACTTACGGTTGAGAACAACACAGTTAAAATGTACACCTGCGGCCCAACCGTCTATTATTTCCCACATATTGGCAACATGCGTGCCTATCTTTTCATGGATTTTCTGCGCAAAAGTTTGAAATATTGTGGCTATAAAATTGACGGAGTTATGAATCTAACCGATGTTGGGCATCTTGTTTCCGATTCGGACGAAGGCGACGACAAAATGGAGCTTGCTGCAAAACGCGAAAACAAAGACCCCTATGAAATTGCAAAGTTCTACACAAATTGTTTTATGAAAGACGTTTCGCGTCTTAACATTGAACTTCCAGAGCACATTGCAAAAGCAACAGAGCATATTCAAGAAATGATTGATTTCATTAAACGCCTTGAAGCAAAGGGTTACACCTATATTATTGACGACGGGGTCTATTTTGATGTTCAAAAATTTAAAAAATATGGCGCACTTTCTGGAAAAGACCTTTCAACTGTTGGGGTTAACAGAATTGACGAAAACGAACAAAAGCACCACCCTTTCGATTTCGCGCTTTGGAAATTTGTTCCAGCGGAACATATTATGAAATGGAACAGCCCTTGGGGAGTTGGCTGCCCTGGTTGGCACATTGAATGCTCGGCAATGGGCGAAAAATATCTTGGAAACTCAATCGACATCCACACTGGCGGAATTGACCATAAGCAAATTCATCATGAAAACGAAATTGCACAAAATGACGCAAAAGAAGGAAAACAAGTTGTTAAAAATTGGATGCATGTTGAATTCCTTCAAGTTGACGGCGGGAAAATGGGCAAAAGTCTTGGAAACTTATACACTCTCGACCAACTTATTGAAAAAGGATACTCTCCTCTTGATTTCAGATATCTCAATCTTTTAACGCACTATCGCAAAAGCCTTAATTTCACTTTTGAAGGCTTAACAGCAGCAAAGCAAGCGTTGAAATCGCTTAAACAACTTGCAATTGAACACAAAAACGGAACGGCGCAAGTTCCAAAAGATAAACTTGACGCATATGAAAAAGAATTCCGTGATGCTCTTTCCGACGACATTAACCTTCCTCTTGCAGTTGGGGTTGTTTGGAAAATGCTTAAAAATGAACCAAAAAGCAAAGATGTTTACAACCTTCTTATGAAATTCGACACAGTTTTAAGTCTTGACCTTGGAAAGGAAGACGAGGTTGAAATTCCAGAAGAAATTAAAAATCTTGCAAACGAAAGAGTTCAGGCAAGAGCTGAAAAGAATTGGGCTAAATCCGATGAACTTCGCGATTTGATTAAATCGAAAGGATATTTAGTTAAAGACACAAAAGAAGGCTACGAAATTAGCAAAATATAATTAAAGGAAGTCGTTAAATTTTGAGCAAGAAAACAGAAGATAAAACAAAGAAGGCAAAAACTGCTTTAATAACAAGAACAATCATATTTGCGTTGATTGTTCTTGCTCTTTGTTGCACATTTTTCTTTAAAGAAAAAGTTGAAAATCTTGTTAACTATAACCTAAACAAAAATGCTCTTTCAACCGAAATTGACGAAAACGGGCTTAAAGCACATTTTATTGATGTTGGGCAAGGTTCTGCCGCCTTAATCCAGTTTCCAACCGGCGAAACTATGATTGTTGATTGCGGCCACTATAAATCTTCAAGCCTTGATAAATTTAAAGACTATTTAAGTAAATTTAACTTTAAAAAAGAAAACAACGAACAAGTTATCGACTATCTTGTTTTAACTCATCCCGACGCCGATCATATTGGCGGCGCAACATATGTATTTGAAAACTATTTGGTTAAAAATTGTTATCTTCCTCAAATCTATTACTATAACACCGAATCTCCAGAGGACATTCCTTGGGCAATTCCGCCCTCTGCTCCAACTTGCAGCGACGAAACCTATCGCAAGCTTATAACAAGTTTAGACAACGAAGTTTCTTCTTTTGGTTGCCAAAAAGTTTACGCAAACGAACATATTCGAATTCGCTCTTCATCATATAACGAAGAGAGCGCAAATTCGTCAAACGAAATGTGGGCCGTCAACTTTTTTGCCCCAATAACAGGAAAACAATACATTTCAAAAGGAGAAGCGATAACAAACGAATATTCTTCAATCATCATTGTTGAATACATGGGGCGAAAAATTATGCTTACGGGCGACGGAAGCAAAAAGATTGAAACAGATTTTGTTTCAAAGGCGCAAGAAAACGGCTACACAGGTTTTTCAAAAACATATTTTGATGTTGACATTTTGCAAATTGCGCATCATGGAAGCAAATATTCTTCTTCCGAAAATTTCCTTAACCTTGTCAAACCAGAATATGCAATAATTTCTGTTGGCAAAAATAGTTATGGCCATCCTTCACAAGAGGCAATCGATCGTTTAGCCAACGCAGGAGTTAGCACCAATTCAATCTATCGAACAGATAACAACGGCAACATTCTTGTTGGCGTTTCAACTGTTGGAAAACTTTCGCTTGTTGCAAATCATGTTCAATACACAACATATAAATTTGAACTTTGGCAAATTGTTTTAATTGGCGTTGGCGCAAGCGCAATAATTATCTACTCCCCATATTTAATTAAATTTTTTAACGTTAAGAAAAAGGGAGGGAAAAAGGCTAAAAAATAATTTTAGCCAGATTTTGCAATAATATAGAAATGAAATTTGAAATTGAGATAATTAAAACACTTCAAAGCGCATCAACTCCATTTTGGGATTGTTTTTTTAAATTTATTTCCCAACTTGGAAACTATTTTGGTTTTGCAATTGCCTTTGTTGTAATTTACTTTTTAGCAAGCAAAAAATATGCAGTCTATTTTTCTGCAACCTATCTCATCTCTCTTTTAACAAATTGGATTTTGAAAGCAATAATTGCGCGCCCAAGACCATATGTTGCCTGCGGCGAAATAAAAAACGTTTTCCCTGGGGGCGGAGATTCAATGCCAAGCGGCCACACTTTAAGCGCAACAATAATATCTTGTTTTTGCTTATATCTAATTTGGACAAAATCGAAAAAACTTTGGGTTAGAATTCTTTCAACACTTTTATTTACAATTCTTGTTGGATTTGTTATAGTTTCAAGAATGTATCTTGGACAGCACTATCTTTCCGACACCCTTGTTGCTGTTGCAATTGGAATCATCTTTTCAACAATTGGAATTTTAATTTATAAAAAAAGCGAAAAAGGAGGCAAAACAAATTGATAACATCAAGCGCAAATGAAACAATGGATTTTGCATGCGAACTTGCAAAAACAATTAAAGCACCAAAGATTATTGTTCTTTCGGGCGACCTTGGCGCAGGCAAAACAACTTTCACGAAAGGATTTGCAAAGGGACTTGGAATTGACGAAATTATAACAAGTCCAACTTTCACTCTTCTTAACGAATATGAAGGCAGAGAAAAAATGTATCACTTCGATATGTATCGCCTTTCGTCGAAAGAAGAAGCCTATGAACTTGGTTTTGAAGACTATTTCAATAAAAACGATGGCGTTGTTTTGGTTGAATGGGCAGAAAATGTTGAAGGGCTTTTTTCTCCTCCCTACACAAAAATTACATTAAACAAACTTTCAAACACAAAAAGAGAAATTAAAATTGAGGAAATAGTATGAATATTTTATGTTTAAACACCGCTTTTGCCGAAGCGCACATTGCCCTTTCCTATAATGGGAAGAACTTTTTTAAAACAATTGATGCAAACTCCAAACACTCCGAAAATTTGCTTGTTGAAATTGAAAAAATCTTTGCCCAAGCAGGAGCAAAAAACACAAGCGAATTCTTAAACGAAATTGACGCCCTTGCCGTTGTTGTTGGTCCTGGTTCATTCACAGGTCTTCGAATTTCAATTGCAACAGCAAAAGCAATTCTTTCTGTTTATGAAAAAATTAAACCAATTGCAATCGATTCTTTAACTCTTATTGCTCATGAAAGCCAAAAAGAAGATAAAACACCAATTTTAGACGCTTTAAGCGGGCTCTATTTCGTTTCAAGTTTTGAAGCAAATAAAGAAGTTGAAAAGCCAAAAATGATTAGCACAAGCGAAATTAACAATCTTAAAAACCTTGTTTCAATTGAGAAACTTCCCTTTGAAACTGAATATGTTTCGCTTTCCCCCGCCTCGCTTCTTGAAGTTGCAACAAAAAAAGCAGAAGAAGGAAAATTCACAACCGAAAAAGAACTTGTTCCGCTTTACATTCGCCCAAGCCAAGCCGAAGCAAACCTTAAAAATTAAACAAAAAAACATGGAAATTCCATGTTTTTTATATTTCTTTTTCAAAAATTAATGCGTTTTCGCCGTCAAAGTAGTATTTTTTTCGTGTGTAAATATTTTTATAGTTGTTTTTTTGATACAATCCAATTGCCTTAAAATTGCTTTCTCGAACTTCAAGCCAAATTTTTTCAATGTCTTTTTCTTTTGCAAGTTCTTCAAGTTTTTCGATAAGTTTCGATGCAATTCCCTTCCCTCTTTGCTCTTCTTTAACCGCAACAAGAAGAAGGTTATAACTGTCAACAAGGTCAGCGGCAATTAAAAAGCCAACAAGCCTCCCGTTTTCTTCCGCTTTCAAAATTATATTTTTCGACTTAAATGCCCCCTCAATTCCTTCTTTTGTCCAGTCAAAATTTAAAGCCGAAAGTTCAAAAATTTTTCCAATGTCGCCGCTTGCTGCGAATTTAATTTCCATAGTTGTAGTATAACTAATTAAAGGCAAAATGTAAAATTAATTAGCATAAACAAACTTTTAAAGTTTGGTGTTAGATTAAAAAAACTTAAATTTATCATAATAATTTGCCAATAACTCAAATAAGATGTAAAAAAAACAAAAATTTCTCTTGCATTTTATTCATTTTCATATTAAACTAAAAAAGAAAAAGGAAGTTATAAAAATGAATAATAAATTTTCAAAAAACAAATTTGCTTCAAACATTCGCAGCAAAAAAGAAACTCAAACAAAAGAAGAACTTATTGAAAGAGTTTGCGAGTTTGGCGGAAACGATCCAAATTCCCCAGAAGTTAAGGAAATTTTTGAAAGAATGTCGAAGCGCGAACTTAACTCAATTATCCGACAATATGAGGGCACTGTTAATTCGGCAAAACATCTTGAATCTTTGCGCGAAATGTAATATTTTATTAATTTAAGACTAAAAATATATTTAAGAAGATAATGCAAAAAAATAGTTGACTTGTTTGTTCGATTGTTGTATTATCTATCTGCTTTTGGAAGAACATTGAATTGTCAATGTCTCTTCTTTTTATTAACAGGAGGACAGAATGGAAAAAACATTTTTAACACCAGAAGGGAAAAAACAACTTGAAGATAGACTTGTTGAACTTAAAACAGTTAGAAGACCAGAAGTAACAAAGAAAATTGGAATTGCAAGAGAATTTGGCGATCTTTCCGAAAACGCAGAATATGACGCAGCAAAAGACGAACAAGGACAAATTGAAGCAGAAATTGCAGAAATTGAAGTTAAACTTCGTAACTGCGAAATCATTAATAAGAAAGATATTTCAACAAGCAGCGTTTCCGTTGGTTGCACTGTTAAGTTATATGACGAAACATTCGACGAAGAAGTTGAATATCAAATTATTGGCTCAACAGAAAGTGACCCTCTTAAAGGATTGATTTCAAACGAAAGCCCAGTTGGAAAAGCACTTCTTGGAAAGAAAAAAGGCGATGTTGTTACTGTAACAACTCCAGGCGGCGAAATTGAATATAAAATTCTTTCAATTAAAGCATAACCTTAAAAAACTTAAAACTCCACGAATTTTTCGTGGAGTTTTTTCTTTTCCTCATATATTCTTTCGACGAAACTTTCAATCCCATCTTCACAATTATAAAGAAATTTTCAATTTCATCTTCTCACTTTTAAATAAACTTTCAAAGTTATATTTCATACTTTTAAACTAATAAAAAAGAACCTAAGCAAAGGTTCTTTTTTAATTCTCTATTCGAAGATTTTTCTAATTGTGTCTGGCGCTTCAATTTGCATCATTGTTCTGCTCATTGCGCCTGTTATGAAGAAGCACTGACCAACTCCGGCGGTAACAATGCTGTTTTGCTCCTCGGTGTTAATTTCGCCCGATTTACGATACAATTCAACAAGGTCGTTCAAGTCGTTTGGAGAAAGCGAGAAAATCATTGAATATTGGCTGGCGTTAATAACCGCGGTTGACTGACGTTGAATTTCTGGTGTTCCAACGAAGTCCTTAATATTTTGCGTAATAACAATTTGCATTCCGGAATATTTACGGATACGCTTTGCCATTTGCGCCATGAAATCCAAAGCGATTGGATATTCTGGGTTAATGAAAACGTGGGCTTCATCAACGGCAACAATAATTTTTCTGTTTGTTTTGAAACGAATGTTGAAATCTCTGTTTTTAATAATTTCGTTATCCAAATATTTGAAAATCAAAAGCATTTGCGCGTTAGCAATAACTTCGTTTCGGTTTGCAAGAAGCGAACGGAAGTTGAACGAAACAAAGTTTTCTTTTGTTGAAATTGAAGTTGGCCCGTTCCAAAGGTTACTGTTTCTTCCGCCGGTTGCAAATTTCTTAATGTATGTTTGAATTGTTAAAAGGTTGCGTTTATGATATTCGTCGGTTTCTTTTTCAATTCTGTCGTTAATAATTGCATACAAATCGTCGAAAATAGGATAATCTTCTGGCTTAAGTTTTTCAAGATCGGTTTTTGAGTTAATTCCCTTTTCGTTATACATTTCAACAACAAGCGAGTTCAAAGCCTCGAACGAGTCGCTGTCGATTCCGTTAAGAATAACTTTAAAGAATTGTTCAAGGAATTGAAGATGGGTTGAGAATGTGTCGGTTTCCGATTTAAGTTTAAGCTTTCCGTCGTCTTGTTCCTCTTCTTCCTCCTCGTCATAAACCTCGTTAACATCTTTAATATCGTCTTTAAGGGTTGTCATGATGTGGAACGGATTGATAATTCCCATTGCCGACGACCCAACATCGATAACCTTTCCTTGCAACCTGCCCGCAAGAACCGTATATTCGTCTTCTGGGTCGAGAATGAAGATTTTGGTGTTATCCGCTGCCATGTTAGTTAAAAGAGTTTTCGTTGCGAAGGATTTACCAGAACCAGATTTACCAACAATCATCATGTTGCTGTTAACTCTGTCGCGGTTTCTAACGAAGAAATCAACGAAAATTGGATATTCGTTATAGCCGATATAGAATCCGTCCTTATCTTGAAGCGCGCCCGAAATAAATGGGAAAATTGCTGCAAGAGTTGTTGTTGGGATTCCACGCATTGTTTCTTTAATGTTATCTCTCATTGAGATGTTGGAACTGATAAACCCGTCAACTTGGCGTCCGAAAAGTTCTGAAATTTTAAAGCCTTCTTGTTTCAAAATTGCTTTAACTTCCTTTCTTGCCGCCTCTTCGCAAATCACATAGGTGTTAACATCAAAAAGTTGTTCGTTGTTATTTTTAAGACTAACAAGAAGTTGCTTCAAGGTTTCGCGGTGTGTTTCATTTTCAATAACACGACTGCTCTTTGCAGAATATGCAGCCTTGCTTTCCATTTCCATGATTGCCTTATCGATGTTTCTTTCGGCTTTCAATTTTTGAACGGGTCTAATTTTAACAATAACTTTCGTTCTGTCTTGCGAGAAGAAGTTAAATCCCCAAGCGTTTGGAACATTAAGTGGATAGTCGCTGATAACAAATTGGCGATAGCCTCTTCCGTCAACATTATATCCTGCCGCTTTAAATTTAAGTTCTTTTGGAACAGCCCAATCATAGTATTTATTCATTGGAATTGCGTCAAGTTCTCTTTCGTCGAACTCTTTTCCAAAGGTTGCTTTAACGAAAACAACAAGGTCGCGCCCTGCAAGACGACGAGTTGTCATTGGAGTTGCCGAGTTTGAAAGGGTTGTCATAATTCCGTTTACGGTTGTTTCCAAAATTTCCCTATCTTTTCCATAAACAACAAAATAGTAGTAATCTTTATAAACTTTTTCCTGGCGGTTCATGGCTTCAACTCTTGAAACCCTGTCCTCAAAAATTCCCGCTCTTGCCTCAACTTCTTTTGCGGTCATTTCGCCTTCAACTTGAAGGTCCATAAGCGAATCATACTTTCTGTCTTCAACATAAACATAGTTATCCAAAATCATTGCTTTGCTAAGTTTAACAATGTTTGCTGTTTGATTTTCTGTTAAACGACGAAGAGCGTTCGCAAATGTTTCAATAAGCATGTTTTGTTTAAATTCATTCAAAAGCCCAAATTCAACAGGTGTTATTTCAATAACTTGAGCGGCATAGTCCCCATAATTAATAAATCTGTCCTTATCAAATCCAACAAAAGGAATGATTGACGAAATGTTTGATGTTTCTTTCTTTGCTTCTTTTGAATATTTTTTCTTTTGCGCAAAAAAGCGGAACAGATAGCCCAAAGTGTAGTAGAAACGAATTCCGTCGGCAACAGGAAGGAAAAGGCTGAACGCAACAATAAGCCAGCCAACACCAACCCAAACATGATATGGGAAATTTGCTGTGAAAAGAGCAACAGCAACGCCAACACCAATGAACGCAAAAATAACATCAGTTAATGTGACGCCCTTAATAAACTCTGTTTTAACCTTAATTTTTCTAGGAATTATTCTCATAAAACCTCCAGTTGCCCCTAAATTCGACAACTTATCTAAATATTATTATATACAATTATAAATTAATAACAAAGCAAAATTCAATTTTTATAAACCAAAAGCGAGTTTTCTGTCATTTCTTTTGGCTTTTTAACCCCAAGAAGGTCCAAAACAGTTGGTGAAACATTCGCAAGTTTCCCATTTTGCACAAGTTCACATTTTTTAAAGCGTTTGCTTGCAAGAATGAAAACAACAGGATTTGTTGTGTGGGTTGTAACAACTTTTCCATTTTCAAACATAAGCTCTGCGTTACCGTGGTCCGCCGTAACAATTGCATCTCCCCCCGCTTTAAGAGTTGCCCTAACAATTAAATCTGCACATTTGTCCACATATTTAATTGCCTTTTTCGTTGCAATAAAATCGCCAGTGTGCCCAATCATATCTGGGTTTGAAAGGTTGATTAAAACAAAGTCATATCTCTTACTTTTAATTGCCGAAACTGCTTTTTGAGTTATTTCTTTTGCTCTCATTTTTGGAACGGACGAAAAATTTTGAACATTTATGCTTTCAACAAGCGTTCGATCTTCCCCTGGGAAAGGTTTTTCAATCCCCCCGTTAAAGAAAAATGTTACGTGGGCATATTTTGTTGTTTCCGCAATTCGAAGTTGTTTTAAATTGTTCTTTGCAAGAACTTCGGAAAGGCAATTTTTAACTTTTTCTGGCTTAAAAATAACATTAACGTTCTTAAAAGTTTTGTCATATTCCGCCATTGTTGCAACAAAAAGATTTTCAAGTTTTTTTCGTTCAAACGCCTTGAAATTCTTTTGAGAAAGCGCCGAAATAAGTTCGCGCATTCTGTCTGTTCTAAAATTATATGAAATTATAACGTCGCCGCTTTCAATGTCTGGGCTTCCAATAAGTTTAATTGGAGGCATAAATTCGTCGTAAACGCCTTTGTGATAGTTAATTTCAACTGCTTTTTTAAGATTTAAAACCTCGCTGTAACCTTCCGCGCTAATTCCTGTTAACATATTATAAACGCGTTGAACACGTTCAAAACGTTGTTCGCGGTCCATTGCATAAACGCGCCCCGAAACCGTTATAACTTGACCAATTTCTTGTTCTTTAAAAAAGTTCAAAATTTCGCCAAGATAGCTAATTCCACTGTCGATTGGAGTGTCGCGCCCGTCCAAAAAAGCATGGAAAAAAATGTTTTTAATGCCTTGCTTTTTAAGGCAAAGAATAATTTGTTTCGCGTGCTCAATTTTGCTGTGAACTCCTCCGTTTGAAAGAAGTCCCATAATATGAACATTGCTTTTATTCTTTTTTGCATGAAGCGCAGCCTCTTTAAGAACTTCGTTTTTTTGAAAGCTGCCGTCTTTAATTGAGTTGTTAATTCTTTCCAAGTCTTGATAAAGAACCCTTCCGCTTCCAAGGTTCAAGTGTCCTGTTTCGCTGTTCCCCATTTGCCCTTCGCTAAGCCCAACCGCAGTTCCGCTTGCTTCAAGCAAACACGAAGGAAACTCATTTCTAAGTTTCTTAATTTTTGGCGAGTTTCCAAGAATTGCATTGCCTTGCTTTTCGCTTCTCTCACCATATCCATCTAAAATTAAAAGTGTTACCATATTTTTATTTTACCACAAAAAATTTTTAGAGCAAAATAATAACTCTTAAACATAATGCGCTTTGCAATAAAAAACAGGGCAACCGCCCTGTTTAAATTATCTATCTTTCTTAATTTTTCTAAGGAATGGAGGAATGTCTGCTTCGCGAATTGAAATTCTTGAAGTTTGAGTTTGAACCGGCTCTTCATCTTCTTCAACAACAGGTTCTGGGCGTTTTTCTTCAACAACTCTTCTAACGCCAAGTCCAAGAGCGTTTGTTTCGTTCTTTTGAACATATTGGTCGTATTTTTCCTTGTCGAAACTTCCATATGCTTGAACATCTTCGCGTGCTTTTTCAACTTCTGGCTCTTCGTCTGGAGTTCCTTTAAATCCAGTTGCAATAATTGTTATTTCAACTTCATCGTTCATTGCTTCGTCAATTGCAGCACCAAAGATGATGTTTCCTGTTTCGTCAACAACTTCTTTAACAAGGTCAACTGCTTCATAAACTTCGTCAAGAGGCAAGTCGTTTCCGCCTTTAACGTTAATTAAAACACCTGTTGCTCCTTCAATTGTTGTTTCAAGAAGTGGGCTTGAAACAGCTTGACGAACAGCCTCAATTGTTTTATTTTCGCCTTTTCCGCGGCCAATTCCCATATGGGCAAGACCTTTGTTTTTCATAATTGAACGAACATCGGCAAAGTCGAGGTTAATTAAACTTGGAGTTACAATTAAATCGGAAATTCCTTGAATACCTTGACGCAAAACATCGTCGGCATAGCGGAATGCTTCAACAATTGGAGTTCCTTTTGGAACAAGTTTTAAGAGTTTATCGTTTGGAATAACAACCAAAGTGTCAACATATTTTCTAAGTCCTTCCAATCCTCTTTCGGCGTTTTCCATTCTCTTTCTGCCTTCAAAATTGAAAGGTTTTGTTACAACAGCAATGGTTAAAATTCCCATGTCTTTTGCAATTTGAGCAACAACAGGAGCCGCCCCAGTTCCTGTTCCTCCGCCCATTCCAGCAGTGATGAAAACAAGGTCGGAATCTTTAAGCATTTCTGTTATGCTTGCTTTACTTTCTTCTGCTGCTTTTTGGCCAACTTCAGGGTCTGCCCCCGCGCCAAGTCCTCTTGTTAATTTTTCGCCAATTTGAAGGCGCAAATCTGCCTTGCTCATTAAAAGCGCTTGTTTATCTGTGTTAATTGCAACAAATTGTGCGCTTGTTATGTTAGCATTAATCATGCGGTTAACGGCGTTGTTTCCGCCTCCACCAATTCCAACAACTTTAATGTTTGCAACTGGGCCAATGCTGTTTTCTGAATACATAAATTTCTCCTTAACTAAATAATTTAACAAACCAATTCGTGGTTTTAACTTGTTTTTTAAGAGCTTCGCTCAAAACCGAAAGCGAACTTGAAAAGTTAGGTTTTGAATATGCAGGAACATCGGGAACAAGAATTTGTATATCGCGACCAAGGCATTTTTCAAGGTATTCTCTACCACCAGTTATATACGAAAGACCGCCTCCTGTCAAGTAAACTTGGGCATTTTCCAAATTTTGCTCCGAAAACTTCTGGAAACTTCTTTTAATGAAAGACGCAATCATTTCAATTCTTTCGCGAACTATTTCATTAGCAGAAGCAATTGGAACAAACAAAACTTGATTTTCAACATTAATCTCATAATTCCCTGCCTTTTTTGAATTAACACTAAGCACAATTTCTTTTTTAAGTTGTTCGGCTTCTGCAAATGAAATTTCAAACCCTTCGCAGAAATCTCCGCTTATGTGTGCCCCGCCAAGCGAGAACGCGCTAAGCCCCGCAAGACCATTTCCAAGAACACCGCAAACGCTTGTTGTTATGTAGCCAATGTCAACAATAATTGCGCCGCGTTGGCGTTCATATGGAGTTAAAAGATAGTTTGCTTGGGCAAGAGGCGCGGAAATGTATTCAACCGATTCAATTCCAAGTTGCCCCAAAGTTTCGTTGAAAAGCGAAATAAACGAGTTTTCAACATAAACCAAACTAACCTTTGCTCTAAGCAATGTTGTCTTTTGCTGTCCACAATCGAATGTTCTTCGTCCGTCGTCAAGTTTAAACCAAAGAGGGGAACAAGAAACAAGCGTTTTCGATTTCATAACTTCTTTGTTAAGTGCTTTTGAATATAGATAGGAAACATCTTCATTCGTAACTTTAACCTTTCTTTTAAAGCAGGTTTCAACTTCTGTGCAGTCGCAAAAAGAAAATTCGGCAGGAACTCCAACATAAAGAGCTTCAACTTTCATTCTTGCTTGTTCTTGCGCTTTTGAAAGAGCAAACCCGCAAGCATATTTCAGCTCCTCTGTTTCAAGAAATTCTCCGTCCGAAAATCCAGCATAATCGGCTTCGCCTTTCCCTTTAATAACAAAAGAGTTGTTAACCCCTTGTTGACCAATTAAAACGGAAATTTTCGAAGATCCAATGTCCATTATTGCTGCATATTTCTTTTGCATCTTAGCAATTCTCCTTGGTGTTTCTTTTGTTAAAACTGATTATGTATATTTAATCAATTTTTTTATAATTATAAAAAAAACAGTTGAGAAAGTCAACTGTTTTTTTAGAAATTTGAAAAATTTAAATTACATTTTCTTTAATTTGTTGTTAACAAGCAATCTAAGAACGAAGTACATTGCAGTGTATGCAATAATAATGTAGCCAAACCATTTAACTTTTGCAAAGAGAACATTAATAAGTCCTGTTGCGCTGAATGCAACTTCCAAAAGAACAACAATTGCAATGCTAAGTCCGCAAGCAAGGAAAGTGAAGAACGAGCCAAGCCCTCTAAGTTTCGAACTGTTAATAATTAATGTTAAAGCGTTAAGAACAACAACCAATCCAACACAAGCAATAAACGCAATTGAAAGCCCGCCAACTGTTTTTGTTTTAACAATCAAGTTTTCGTCGCCTGAAATTCCATATGGAACAGCAAGACTTTCTTCTGTTGCAAAGTTGTATGTGTCGCGAAGAGCCATTTCCTTTGAATTTTGAACACGAGTTGCAATTTCTTTTGCAGTGTCCTCTGCTTTAACAGTTCCGTCAGCAACTTCCTTGTTAACTTCTTTAGTTACTTCTGTTGTTTTAGCAATAAGTTGTTTTTCTGCATCTTCTTTCTTTTCATCATTTGCAAAAAGGCTTTGAATGAAATCCATCATAGTTATGCTTTGAGCAAATTGAGCGCCCTCATTCCCGGTTTCTTTATTCTTTGTTTGAACCGATGCAAGAGGTAATATAAGAGCAACAACCATCGCCCCAGCAAGAATTAATGTTAAAAATGATAACAAAAATTTTTTCATATTTTTCTCCTTAATTAATTTAATTATATACCTTAACTTTCTCTTCGTCAATCATTATTTTTAAATCTAGAAAAAAAGATGAAACGTGCAAAGACTTTTAAACCCCTCAATAAACAAGGAAAGCACCGAATAGATGTATTTAAAGCCTCCTCAAAATTACTTATCTAAAAATGAATAGGCAAATTCATTATTGCTGTTTTCAAAAACATAAAGAACTTTGTTAACAAGAAGATTTGGATTTTTCGAAGCAGCCGAAATTGCTTGGTTATATGTTCCAATTTTTTCGGTTAAGTTTGAATCTGCCAAAATGATTTGCACCTCAAAATTTGCGCCGTCAACAATTTTTAAACATGGTTGCCACGAAATTGTGTTTGCAATTTCAATTGGCTTAAAGAAAATTTCAAAACTTTGGAATCTGCTTCGAACATCTTGAATTTGAAGCCCGTTTTCCTCAAAAGAGGTTAAAATTGAAAGCGAAATTGTTTCAAGTTTTTTCGAAAAATAGTTTTCTTCTTCGCTTGAATTCCCAATGTTTAAAGTTTGCCCCGCCTCTGCGCCGTCAAGTTTAAGGTCAACACCCGCAGCATATGCCTTGTCCTCCGTGTCAATAAACACGCTTCCAAACGAAAGCAAAACCGCGCCGTTTTCTTGTTTGGAATAGTTTGAATTTTCAACGCGCAAAATCTTAAACTCTTCGTCCAAGAAATATGACTTTTCGCCAGAGTTAACAGCAAAAAGTTCTTCCCTTTCCGCCGCATGAATAACAAGTTTGTTTGGAATTTGCGTTTCAATGTTAACAATTTTTAAATATGGAAATTGCTTTTCAAGACGCGAAATAAGTTTTTCTTTTCCCAAAAACAAAACCGAACCGCCAGTTTTAAGCGCTTCATCCTCAATTTCCGAAACAACCTCTTGCGTTAAATGTTCAGTTCCTGTTTTAAGTTCAACTTCAACATCTTTAAGCGAAAAAACAGTGAACATCAAAATCACTAAAATAATCAATAAAACAAAAACGATTGAGCAAATTATTGTTGCCTTTTTATGTTTCTTAAAGAATTTCATAACTAAATTGTATCACATTAATTTCCATTTGAAAAGAAAAAACTTGGATTGCCCAAAGTTTTCAAAAATTTGATTGATTTTTGCAATTAATTCGAACCTTGCTCCTCGTCCATGTATGTTGCCATAACATCGGCAATGTGCAAAAGAAGTGCGGTTGGATAGGTTAAGAAAGCATCTTTAAGCGAATAACTTCCGCCTTGAACGCGAACATCAAACGCGCCCATGTGCCAGTTAATTGCAAGCGCCTCCTCGCGAGAAAGCCGCGTGAACCCGTTGATTATGTAAACAGATTTTTCGCCGTGACCATATGGCAATTTGTCGTCAACGGCATAGTATGGTTTTTGAACCCACGTTCCGTTTTCTTTAACATTTCGATATTCAATTTTATATGTGTTAACCTTGCAAACATCATGACAAAGCGAAACAAGCGCAATGCTCTCTTTCGAAATTTTTTCTTCAAAATTTTCGCCAAACTCATTTTTAATTAAGTTTAAATATCTGTGATAAACTTTAACACTGTGCTCGCAAAGCCCGCCCTCATGAGCGCTGTGGAATTTTGTTGACGCTGGCGCAGTGAAAAAATCGCTTTTTTCAAGCCACTCCAAAAGTTTGTCCGCCCCTTCGCGCTTTATGTTTTCCTTAAAAATTTTTTCAAATTGTTCTTTATAGTTCATTTTCTTTCCTTATATAATATATTATATATTTAATTTATCTATTTTCAAAATAAATTTAAAAGAGATTTTAAGTTGCCCCTGTTCCGCATCAAATTTCGAACTCCTCGCGCTCTAATAACTCCCAAAAAAACAAAAAATTGCTTAAAAATGAATTGTAAATTAGACTTATAATTCTTCTCGCTAAAATAACATTTAAGAAATTTAAGTTAATAATTCATTTTGTTAAATTGACAATTGCAAAAATTAAGTTGACAATTTCCTTTTTAATATTTTTCCCTTTTTTGCCTCAAACAAAAAAACGCTTGATTTCAAGCGTTTTTTTGATTTTTGTTGCTAATTTTTTGCTGTTAAATTAGTCGTCTTCTTTGCTTTCTTTTTGTTGATTTTCTTCGTCGATAAGCCCTGCCGTTGTTGGAAGCGCTGCTGCAAGTTTTTTCATCTTCATCATTTTGTCGATTGTGTCGATCATGCTGAAAAGGAGCATTAAGCAAACAACCGCCGAAGGAACAACAACAACAACAATAATTCCTGTTGTTGATGTCAGAAATTTAATGAACGTTGCAACGCTGCTTTGAGTGTAGATTCCAATAACATAGTCGGCGCGAACCCATGGATCGTAAATTGGATCGCCCGTTTCTGTTACGTTGCTTGTTCCGTAAGTTTTGAACCAAGTATTTCCGTCCTTATCAACTTTCTTATAAGCAATTTGGTGGAAAATTATTGTTGTTTTATGAGCCTCTTGATTTGTTTTAAAATCTAATGGGTTTTCGGAAGGTTGCCCTGTGAAATTTGGGCTAGGTCCGTCATAGAAATAGTAGGCAATAACATCTCCTTCTTTAAGTTCGGAAACATAAACTCTTTTTAAAACAACAATGTCCCCTTTGTTAATTCCGCTTGCCTTCATCGAATTCGACATAACGCGAACATAGGAATAGCCAAAATAGGAAGGAACACCATTTGAGAATTTAGCAGAAAATGAAATAACAAGGTATATGACTAAAAGAATCATAACCAAAAAGAAAATAACGTCGGTAACAATGTTAAATGCTTTCGAAAGTCTTTTCATTTTCCCCCTTCTTTAAATTGATCTAATTTATTTTTCTCTTTTATATTATATATTATTTAATCCAATTTTCAAAGAAATTTTAATTGGTTGTTTTCAAATTAATAGGTCTGCTCTATAACAGTTAAAATTTAAAGTGTTTTTATAATCCAAAATTTATTTGTTCTTAATTTAATTAATAGTTTGCTTTTTAAAAGTGAATTAGTAATAAATTGAATAAAGAGCTATTTCAAGCCATAAATAAAGATTTTATTTAATAGACTTAAAATAACTCTTTTTCAATTCAGTGACTAAGCAGCAACATTTGTAAGTGTTAACCCAAGGTTAATTTCATAACTTGCAGCTTTATTCCAATCTACAACATGGATTGTGAATGTAAGGTCTGCATTGTCGCCAGCATTGATTGTAGTAGGTGTTGTTACACCTAAAGTAGCTGTTGTGTTAGTTCCTGTTGCAGCGCTGTTGTTAGCAATTTCAGCTTTAAGGCTTCTTTCAGTTGAATTATTCTTTACATTTAAAGTAATAACAACATCTTGACCTTTTTCAAAAACAATGTCACCAAGAGCCCAAGTGTCAGCAGTTTTTGGTTCAGTAGCATTGAAAGTTACTGAATATGTTTTTGTTTCTGCTCCAACAACACCTGTGATTGTTCCAGTTACAGTTGCGTCAACATCTTCAGCGGTGTATGTAACATTACCTGTTACATTAACTGTTACAGATGCAGCAGCCCAAACACCAACGATTGTTAAGCAAAGAACCATTGCGAATGCAGCGATTGTTGAGATCAACTTAGCTTTTAACTTCATATCGTCACCCCCTCCTTTTTTAGATTTCCTTATTATTATACTTAGCATTCCCAAAATTTCAAAACATTTTCACACATTTTCTAAAAATATTTTTTAATTCTTTAAAATTCGACATTAAAAATTTTTAAAAGATTTAAGCATATTAATTTTTTGCCCCAAATTTAGGCGCTTTTAAGCAATTTCAATTTTAAATTTACATTTAAAGTTTTGTTTAAATTACCCAAACAAACTTGTCGAAAAAGCGCGAAAAGAGCCAAAAATTTTTTGAAATTTAAGAATTCTTACCTTGTTTTGTTATATAATTCACAAATTTTCAAGCAACCTTTTTTCGTTATAAACAAAGCAAGGTAATTTAATATCTGCTGAACTGGCTGTTATAAAGATTATAGTAGAAACCTTTTTGGGCAAGGAGTTGTTTATGGGTTCCTTGCTCAATTATATTTCCTTTGTTCATAACAAGAATTAAATCCGCAGAAACAATTGTTGAAAGGCGGTGGGCAACGATGAAACTTGTTTTTCCTTTCATCATCTTATCGAACGCGCTTTGAATTGCAAGTTCGGTTCGAGTGTCGATGTTGCTTGTTGCCTCGTCCAAAATTAAAATTGGAGGTTTTGCAAGCATAAGGCGCGCAATGCAAATAAGTTGTTTTTGACCTTGCGACAGGTTGTCGCCATTCTCGTTTATGATTGTGTTATAGCCTTCTGGCATTGTTTGAATAAAGAAATCTGCCCCGGCAAGGCGTGCGGCGCGTTTAACTTCCGCATCGGTTGCGTTTGTTTTTCCATAGGCAATATTATCGCGAATTGAGGCAGAAAAGAGCCAAGTTTCTTGAAGCACCATTCCATACTGCTCTCTTAAACTTTTTCGCGTAACTTCTTTAATTGGATGTCCGCTAACAATGATTTCACCCTTATCAACGTCGTAAAAGCGCATAAGTAAGTTGATAAGCGTGCTTTTCCCGCAGCCGGTTGGGCCAACAATTGCAACTTTTTGTCCTTTTTTAACATGCAAGTTGAGGTTTTGAATTAGTTTTTTATCCGCAGTGTAGGAAAAATCAACATTTTCGAAATCAACTTCGCCCGTGCAGTGTTTAATTTCTGGAAGTCCAACATCGCTAACTTCGTTTTTAATGTCCAAAACGTTGAAAACACGAACCGCGGAAGCATAGGCTGCTTGAAGGTCGGCAAAAACATCGGCAATGTCGTTATATGGTCTTGTATATTTATTTGCAAAGGAAAGCAAAACAGAGATATCACCAATCGACATGTTTCCTTTAAGCGCAAATAAGCACCCCATTATTGCAACGGTTGCATATAACAGCCCGTTAATAAATCTTGCAATTGGCGCGGAAAGCGACGAATAATACATTGCTTTTTCGTTAACATTTTTAAGTTTTGTGTTAATTTCGTCGAATTTTTCAATTGAACGGTCTTCATATAAAAAGCCTTTAACAATTTTTTGATTTCCAACCATTTCAACAAGCGTTCCAGAAAGATCGCCAACGGCTTTTGCCTGTTTTCTGAAAAGTTTATGGCAAAGTTTTGCAATTATAACTGCAACAACAATTGAAATTGGAGTTACGCAAATTATAACAACTGAAATTGTGACATTAATTCTTATCATGAAAACAAGCGTTAAAACAACAGTTGCGAGGGCGTCGAAGAAAGTTGTTAGGCCAAGGACGAACCCGTCGGTTATTAAATCAACGTCGTTAACCATACGACTTTGCAAGTCGCCATGGCTTGAATTATCGATATATTTAAGCGGAACTTTATTAAATTTTTGGAAAATATCGTTATGAAGTTGTTGTTCAACGCGATAGGACAAACCGTTTGACACTCTCGACAAAAGCCATTTGAAAACTGCAAACCCAACAACACAAATTGAAAGGTAGCCAATATATTTAGCAATAATTTCAAATTGAACTTCGCCCGCCCCAACAATATGGTCGATTGTTTTACCAATTAAAATTGGAATGAAAATTTCGAAGACGGAGTTGATTGCTGCAAACAAAATTGCAAGGACAAGCAAATACCAATGTTTTTTCAAGTAGCCAAGAGTTCGAAGAATTGTTGATTTTGCTTTTGGTTTTCGAATTCTTGCAACGCTTTCAATTCGTTTGGCATTTGTGTCTAAAATTAAAGGCACATCAGCAATTTTTTGAGCTTTTTCTTCGCTTGAAATCGCAGGGCTGTTGATTGCCGCAGGAATAATGCTTGGAACGTTGACATCTTTCGCGGGCTGAATTTTTTCTGGGTTGTTAAAAGAAGGCTTTGGCAAAGCCGCAATTGCTTTTTGAAGTTTTCTAAACTCGCGTTCCTGCGCTTTTGTTCTTTTAATTTCAGTTTCTTTTTTTGCCAACTTATTTCTCCTTTTTGGCTTTCGACTTTAATTTTTAGTGTTTTTTTTGCGTTTTTAAGCAATTTTTTCGTTATTTTGTTTGAGATGAATAGATTTCTTGATAGACCGAACAGTTTTCCATAAGTTCTTTGTGCGTTCCCATTCCAACAATATTTCCGTTTTCCATAACGATAATTAAGTTTGCATTTCGAACGGTGTTTGCCCTTTGCGAAACCAAAATCACGGTTGAATTAATTTCGTCTTTAAGCGCTTTTCGAAGCGCGGCATCTGTTGCAAAATCTAAGGCGGAAGCGCTGTCGTCCAAAATCAAAATTTCAGGGTCGCCAACAATCGCTCTTGCAATTGTTAAGCGTTGACGCTGCCCTCCCGAAAGGTTTTTCCCGCCGGCTTGAACTTTAAAGTTAAATTTGTCGGGAAGTTCTTTAACAAACTCTTCGCTTTGCGAAACTTTAAGCGCTTTTTGAATTTCTTCAATTGAAGCGTCTTTTTTTCGCCATAGCAAATTTTCTTTAAGCGTTCCCTTAAACAAAACCGCTTTTTGAGGAACAATTCCAATTTTTCCGCGAAGCTGGGCAAAAGAATAGTCCTTAACATCAATTCCGTCAATCAAAATTTTCCCGCTTGTTGCGTCGTAAAATCTTGGAATTAGGTTGATAACGCTGCTTTTTCCGCTTCCTGTTCCGCCAATAATTCCAATTGTGTCGCCCGCATATGCTTTAAAACTTAAATTTTTAACGGCGGTCTTTGAAGAATTTGAATAGGAAAAACTTACGTTTTTAAATTCAATTTTTGGAACATCTTTATTAACATCAATAATAATTTCGTTTTTGTTTGTTTCAACAACCGAAGGTTTTGTTTCGAAAACCTCGTTAATTCTGTTTGCGCAGTTAAACGCTTTAATAAACGCAATAATCAAATTTGCAAGCGAAACAAGAGCCGCCGAAATTTGAAGAAGATAGTTAACAAACGCAATAATTTGACCTTGACTTAAACTTCCAGCGTTAACTTGAAGCCCGCCAAACCACATCACGGCGATGATTGCAAAATTAATTATTGTTCCGGTTATTGGAGTCATAAGCGAGGAAATTGAAACAACTTTAATTGCCGATTTTCTAAGTTTTTTCGACGCTGTTGCAAAGCGTTCTTCTTCATAGTCTTGTTTGTTAAACGCGCGAATAACGCGAACGCCTTGAAGGTTTTCGCGTGTTATTTCCGAAACTTTGTCCAAATCTTTTTGAGTTTTATCATAAAGCGGCTCTGTTTTTTTCAAAATTAAAAAAACAACAAGCAAAATTAAAGGAGCAACAACAAGGAACAAGAGCGAAAGTTTTATGTCGATTATCATTGCCATAACAGTTGAACCAATAATTAAGAAAGGTGTTCGCATAACAGTTCGCAAGAACATTCCAAGCGCGGTTTCAATTCTTGAAACGTCATGCGTCATGCGGTTGTTAAGCGATGCCGTTCCAAATTTATCAAGTTCGGCATGGGATAATGTGTTAATATGCTCATATAACCCTTTGCGCATTTGATAACTAACGCCCGAGCATGCTTTTGACGTGAGTTTTGCGCAAAGAATTGCGCTTACAATTCCAATAATGTTAAGCGCAACAACAACAGAACCCCAAATTGCAATATATTTAACATCGTGGTTTTTAACCCCAATGTCAATCATGTTTGCAACAAGCAAAGGAATAACAATGTCTGTTACGGTTTCAAAAAACTTAAGCAGGGGCGCCCCCACCATTTGTTTTTTATATCCCTTAAAAAATCTAAATAATTTTTTCAAACATGTATCCTTTTTAATATTGATTATTATATCAAAATTAAAATTCTTAGCAAATAAATAAACTTACAATTATAGTTTTAACATTTCTTTAAATGCATAAACAAAGCCGTCTTCGCTAAGCGGTTTTGTAACATAAGTTGCCGCGGCTTTAATTTCGTCGCTTGAATTTCCCATTGCAATTGAAATGTCGGCGTTTTCAAACGCTGCAAGGTCGTTTTCGGAATCGCCAATTGCAATTGTTTTATACCCAGGGAATTTCTCTTTAAAATATTTAACAATGTTTTTCTTTGTGTTTGCTTTTGGAATTATATCAAAATAGTTCCCTGGCATTTGGAAAAATTCAAGATTTTTAAATTCTTCTTTAACGTTTGGAAAAACTTGTCCAACGCAAAGCATTTGAAAAATCGCGTTGTTTCCCATGTCTTTTTCAAATTCCTCTCTTGAAACTTTTACAGCGTTATTAAACGCCCTAATTCTTTCATCGGTTCCAAATGTTTTATCAACAAACATAGTTTTATAAATAAAACTTCTTCCGCTTTTTTCAGAAATTTCTGCAATTTTTCGAACATCAGTTTCATTCATTGGTTTCCCGGTTACAACATAATCTTCATTTTCATCAAAAATTATATTTCCAAACATCGACCCAATATAGTTAAAGCTCTCCATTCCTTTAATACATTTAATGTTATTGTAAGTTCTTCCAGAGGCAACAACTAAAATGTGTCCAATTTGCTTCAATCGTTCAATTTCATCAATAATGCATTGCTTAATGTTTCTTGCTCCAACTTCGGCAATTGTTCCGTCAATGTCAACAAAAATAATGTATTTATCCATAGCCCATTTTTCCCTTTAAATTTCTTTTTTAATTATAGCTTTTTTTGCAATTTCATGTCAAACGCTTAAAGAAAGCATTTTCCGCTTAAAAATTCCAAAAAAACCATATTGACATTTTAATGCCTTAATGTTATATACTATAATTGATATAGGAGTTAACGCTTGCGCATCTGGCGAAAGATAGGGAGTTTCAATGAAATATTTTAAGAAGATTAAGTTTTTTAAAAACTCAATGAAAGAATTTAAAAAGGAAGTTAAAATTAAAGATTCTTTCATTGAAGATATGGACTATTTCCGCGGATATGTTACTTTTAAAGAACATAATCTTGTTATAATTGACAAAGAAAAAATATTAACAAAAACCGAAATTCTCGACTTTGCAATTGAGTTTTGCAACAACAAAAATTTTAGCGTTGAAAACTATGCACAAACAAAAAAAATTTCAATAACACAAGACGTAATTAACGAAACTCCAACATTCGTTGTTCAAAAAATCCAAGCACTATCGTCTCAACTTGAAATGTAATTTATTTAATATTTTTTAAATAACGATAAATTTTTAACGGAGAATGCATGAGAAAAAAGAATTAGATTCACAACCAACAAAACAATGAAAGAAGCCTTGGAATATAAAATTCTTGTTGTAAATAATAATGACGACTTCTATTTAACAATAAAAAAATACTTAAAATTAACAAAACCTGTTTCTTTTAAAGATAACAACAATCAAATTGTAAACTATATTGACAATGGTTCATATCTTGTTGAAGTAACACCAAAAAATGACAACTATAATGTTCGTTTCTACATAACAAAAGATTTCAAAATTATAGATTTCTATGTTGACATTTCTTTAAAAAACGGGGAAAGAAACAAAGTTCCATACTATGTTGATTTATATTTGGACATAGTTAACTATCCAAACGAAAACCGTTTAAGATTTGACAACGAAGACGAATTGTTGGGCGCGTTAAAACAAAAGAAAATTTCGAAAAAAGACTATGAATTTGCCTACGCCGTTGGAAACAAAATCATTGAAGAAATTCGCCAAGGCAAAAACAAAATTATAAACATGGACATAATTTCTTTGTTAAAAAGCAATATTACATTGTAATAAAAAAGCGGAAATCCCCCGCTTTTTTTATTTAATTTTAAGTAAAAATTTTAAGTTGCTGTGATATAATTGTTTTGAAAAAAACTTAAGGAGAGAAAAATTGAAAAGCGTTGGAACTCAAGAAATTGAAACAGAAAGACTTATTTTAAGACAAATCACGAAAAATGATGGAAAAGAATTTGTTGAGGGGTTTCGAAATCAAAAGGAATTTTTATACTATGCCGCGAAAGAACCAATAACACTTGCAATGGAAGAAGAATTTTTAAGCGGAATTGACGAAAGATATAAAGATTTAAACTACTATAACTGGGTTATCGTCCTTAAAGAAACAAATCAAATTATTGGCGCAATTAACTTTAGAGTTAACGCCATAATCGACTGCGTCACGTTTAGTTATGCAATTGACAACCGTTTCACCTCAAAAGGATTTATGACCGAAGCGCTAAACGCGGCAAAAGATTTTGCGTTTAATGTTATTGAAGTTAACAGGTTTGAAGGAGGTTGCGCCGAGAAAAACATTGCTTCAAGGCGAGTTATGGAAAAATGCAACCTAATTCAAGAAGGCGTTTTGAAAGACAACATCAAACTTTCCGACGGCTACCACGACATGCTCATGTTTGCCATAACCCGAAAGGAATTTGAACAATAAAACTAATCAAAAACAAATTTATATAATTTAATTCAAGAAGAAGGTAAGCCAGCGCAAAAACTTTTGCCATTCTCAATATATTTTGGATGAGTGTAAACTTGATACATAAGTCTATATTTTTTTCCATGCCGTTCTGCCGTCCAATATGGAACATCATCAATAAATGCTTCAACGTCATCAATGCTTTTTGGGGATTTAAGCATAAAGTCGCCTTCAATTTTTGACATACAATATTCTGTTGATTGCGTTATAAGTTCGTCAATGCTTGAAAAATACACATATAATGTCGATTTCGGAATGTTCGAGTGTTTCGCAAGAGAAGCAATTCCCGTTCCATACAATCCGTTCTCAGCAAAACATTCAAAGCACGATTGCATGATTTGTTCTTTTTTTTCTTTAAAAGCCAAGTCATTTCTAACTTTCATAATTTCCCCATCCTATTTTATCTTTTGTCTGTTGGCCCATACCTCATTGGCCGACCATTTGTTCGGTTATAATATACTTCTCTTTTTAAAATTTTCCATACATTCTCAGTAATTTTTTCAAAATTTTTAATAAACAAACTTTACCTATCTTAAAAATATTTCACGCTCTTTTCGTTCCAGTCGGCAAAAATTAAAATCATGTGCAAATTTGTTCATATGCAAATATTAACAAATGAAACTAAAAATTTTTTAAATCAAATCGTAAAAATCAAGTTTTTTTCAAGTTTTTTATCACTTTTTAATTTTTTTTAATCAAAATCCCCTTTTCTTATGTTATAATCTATTTAGAAACAATTTTAGGAGTTTACATGCAACATATCGCAATTTTAAGAAAATCATATTATGACATGGTTTTAAATGGTGAAAAAACTATTGAAAGCAGATGGAGCATGCATAAGGTTGCTCCATATAACAAAGTTTCTGTTGGCGATGAAATATTGTTAAAAGAAACTGGCAAAGATGTGACGGCAACTGCAAAAGTAAAAGACGTAAAATACTTCGAACTTACCCCACAACTTGTCGATGATATAAGAATAAAATACGGCAAACAAATTGGCACTGACAAATTAGAAGATTGGAAGTCAACTCTCCAAAAAAAATATTGCACCTTAATTTGGCTTGATGATGTTAAAGAAATTAAGCCAATGAAAGTTCAAAGAAGCAATGGCGCCGGCTGGATTGTATTAAAATAAAACAAAAATTATTAAGAAAACTTTTTTGAAAATTTTGATTTTGCTGAACGCCCCATAATGATGCAGACACATAACCATTTTAGCGTGGAGATATTAAAAGAGTATGAAAATTTTAGAATTAGAACCTAACTATTATGAACAAGTTAAAAACTTACTTATTGATTTGCAAAAATTCGTTATTTCAATTGATAAATATAACCTTAACATTATCTCAAAGGATTATAGAGAAAAATATTTTGAATTTATGCTGAAAGATTGCATCGAGAATCAAGGTAAAATATTTATCGCAACGGAAGGGAATAACGTTGTTGGCATGGTTGCCGGTTTTGTTCAAAAATATGATGAAAGAGATAACCTAGATTATTCCTGCCCTAAAAAAGGAATAGTTTCAGAACTAATTGTTGATAAAAACAGCCAAACGAAAGGCGTTGGAACAAAATTATTAAAACATATTGAAAGTTATTTCAAATCAATAAACTGTGAGTTTGCTGAAATTGATGTGTTTGCATATAATAAAAATGCAAAGAATTTTTATTATAAAAATGATTACGAAGACAGAATGATAACAGTATTTAAAAAGTTGTAAAATTTATTGCGCCCCCACTTAATAACCTTTAAAAATTTTTAGTGAAATCTAAAAAGTTTAAGAAAAAATTAGACCGAGTAAATGACATCAAAAAGGCAAAAAACAACTTTATAGTCCCAACCTTACAAAAGCAAAAGAAAACGCAATAAATTTTTAATAAAACAAAAAGAAGAATTAAAGAATAGATAGACTTCCCAATCTGCTTAGTTTGCTTAATATGATGTTTTTTTAGAAATAGAAAATTAATTCAAGTTTAAAACAATTAAATTAGAAAATCACGAAGAACACACTTAACAAATTCACCCCTCTGCTTGTTTCTCATAAATATTAAATTAATATGTTCCATTTTTCTTGACATAAAAAACAAAATAAGGTAGACTCTAACATGCGTTAGGATTTAAGTACAAAAAAAGTATTCGCCGCCTTTAAGAACTTAAAAATTCAAAAATTAAAGGCGAAAAATCAAACGCTAAATAGAGGTGCATTCCTTCGTAAAACAAATTTTAGCTCTTGCACAAATATTTGGGCGGCGCAAAATGTAAAAAATTGTGCCTCGCGCTGTTAAAAAAGCATCTGCAAAATTGTTTTAAGCCAAAGCCCCACCCAAATGCAATTCAACCTGTTGAAATGTCCAAGGATGCACAAAAATTCATTGCTTAACTTTTTAAAATCCAAACGCAAACGACTAAAATGCTGCTATAGCTCAGCGGTGCACTGCCTTGGTAAAACAAAAACAGCACTTTTTTACTACTCAAATTCACCGCAAAAATCAATTAAAAAACAGCACTTGCTGGTGTGGCTCAGCGGTAGAGCACCACCTTGGTAAGGTGGGGGTCACGGGTCCGATTCCCGTCACCAGCTCCATTAAACAAAAGTCGCTAAAACGCCGATAAATAAAGGCTTTTAGCGATTTTTTATTTGCAAATTTTTAAGGCACGACTCTCTTCAAAAAATACATTAGGTACACAAAATTGTCATTTTAGGTACACAAAAATTGCATAAAAAAAGACCGAAAATTGAACTTGCCAACTTTCGGTCTAATTCTCCTTAAAACTCCCTAAAACTGCCACTATAGGTGTCAATAGGTGTCAAATTGTAGGCTTAATTAATTATTTTTAATAATTATTAAAAAGGTGATTCTAATTATATTTTTTAAATGGTTGCGTATTATTTTTTAATACATTAAAAATAAACTCATCTTCTTTTATTGTATAATTTTTAACATCAATTTTTAAATCTTTGCCACCATTATTTATTTTTAAGCCCTTATCTATAAGTTCAAAAGCTCCACATTGAGCATCATATCTTTGCAATATATCGCTAAATACATCGAACGATAAACCTTCTTCTGTATCAAAATTATCAATGTTTTTATTTAAAACCTTAAAAAACTCGTCTAAAACAAGTGGAACGATAACTTTTAGTTTATATTGTTGCATAGAATTAAAAACATTTAAATTGCTATCATGAGCATATTCATTTCTTATCATGTAAATTCTCATTATATCATAAGAGATTATATCTTCTATGTTTTTTAAATAATTTTCAAATGTTTTTATACTTTTAAAAACCTTTTCATAGTTTTTTAATTTATACATAAAATATGCATTATTTATTCGTGCAAATTCGAAATTTCCGTTTTTAATGCAGGTAATAAATTGTTGAGCTCTAAAACTAGGATTACTTACAGAAAAATATCTATAAAAAACGTCATTTATATCTTTAAGGATAATTTTTGAACGAATAATTTTAGGAACAAAATATTTCACCGCTTCATACCCCGATTTAATTCCAGATAATCCACACAATGTTTCCAATGCGGACCAATTATCAACAAATGAGTTGTGATTTAAATAATCTTTATCCTTTTCAACGAAACTCAAAATATTTAAAATTTTATAATATAGTATCTTTCTACTTTCATTAAACTCAGTATTTATTCTTTTAGTTCCACTTTTTAATTTATTATCTATATTTGCACCTTCATCGGTTATATCGTCATTAAAACTCAATGTGTTATCAACTTGTTTTAATTTATTTAATGACTCCATCAAAGTTGGCATATTTGAATAGTTAACTAATTTATTAGAATATGAAATAATATTCTTAAAAGGGATTTTTATCTTATCATCAAAATAAGAAGAGTGTATTATTATCTCGTTTTCCAAATCAAAATCCAATTCACTTTCTGTATAAAATCTAAGTGCATTAAATAATGATTCTATTCTAATAATTTGTTTTTCGATCCATGAATAAAAATCTATAAAACGAGTTTCATAAGTTTTACAATAGACAACTGATTCAATAATTATGATTTCTTGATTTTTCCTTAAAAATTTCAAGTCTTTTTCGCTACAATTTTTCAAAGGTATATAAATTTCCATATTGTCTCTATTATGATAATATAAATATTTTATATAATCTAAGATATTATTAAACTTACCCTTTTTATACAATTCTAAAGAATAACCAATAAATTGGTAATTCATTTTTAATGCTAAAAGTTCATTAAAAAAAACATTTTCAATAAAATATAAATCGTCGAAGTCTAAAGGGCTCTCACTGTTATATAATTCTATTAACATTAAATAACACTTTTCAAAATATTTTTTTGAATAATAATTATTAATTCTATCAAAATACGCTAATTTTTGTTTTGAGACTTCATTATTACTTCCTTCTGAATAATGCTTTAATTTTAAAAGTAAATTTCTATATTCAAAATCATTGATATTTTTAAATATAATATCTTTTTGCATAAACTTATAAAAATTATTAAATACAGCGATTGAATAATCTCTTATATTACTTTCTTTATTTTCATTTTTACTTAAACAATAAATACACTCTTTTAAACAGAATCTAAAGCAATTATTATTAGGCATTTCTACATAGCTTGTACTCCCAGAAAATTTACTTTCCATCATAGTTATAAAAAACTCTTCAAATATTTCTTTGTTTCCTTTCATATCAATTCCTCTCTGTAATTATAACATATAAATCTATAAAATTCATCTTTATTTCAAATAATTATAAAATTTCTACATCTCCATATCACTTTCTTTTTTATATCTTCTTTCTTTGCGCTCTTCAAGAAGTTTTGTGAGAATTTCATCAAATTCGTCATCGTCCATATCTGCAACAAACTCGTCTTTGCGTTGTTCAAGAATTTCTTCTCGCTTTTTATCGTTTAAAAGCATTTGGTCTTCTTTAACTCTTTCGTTAAACTTGTCAGTTGTTTGTCGAATATATTCGCTATCAACAGAGTTATAAACAGTGATTGTTGTTTTTACATCACGATGGCCTAAAAGTTGTTGAATAACTTTTGGGTTCTCATTCATTTCAAAAAGCATATTTGAAAATGTATGGCGAAGTCCGTGAAAATGAATATTGTAATTGGTTAATTTATGTCGTTTCTTCCAGCCATCAAAGATTTTGCGACTGCCAAAATATGTTCTCACACTTCCATCATCATTGGCAAAAATAAAGGCGTTTTTGGCGGTTAAATCAGCCGTAACATCTGGATTTGTATTTTGTCTTTCAATTTGTTTTTCTCGCCAACGTTGGAGCGTTTCAACAACAATGTCTGCAATTGGAATCTCACGCACACTGCAAGTGGTTTTTGTGTCTGCAATAACTGTTACACGACTTATCACTTTGCCATCGTTATCAAACTTTGGAATTTGAGTAATCGCACGTTCTACTTTTAAGGTCTTATTTTCAAAATTTACATTTTCCCATTTTAGTGCCAAGGCCTCACCAATTCGAAGTCCGCCAAACATCAAACAAATGCAAAGCGGCTTAATAAAATTACCATCATCTTTCGCAAGTTCTTCCAAAAACTTTACACGTATTTCGGGAGTAAGTGCTTTATATTTATCGCTATTAGTGTGGACTTTGTCGTGAGCCCTAACCTTAACTTTGTAAACAGGGTTTTGCGTTACCCATTTGTTGTCTATGGCGTACTCAAAAAATTGGGCGAGCAAATGTTTGTTCTTTTTTATGGTGTTGACACTGTAATCTTGGTCAATCATATTGTTCATCACTTTTTGAACAACATAGGTATCCACCTCGTAAATTTTCATATTGCCAATTTGTGGCTGAATGTGTAATTTGAAATTTCGAATAATACCTTCAAAAGTTCGGGGTGTTACTGCTGACTTTTTAAACACCATAAGCCACTCGTTCATAAGTTCGCCAAAAGTTTGACCTTCAATCATTTCATAAGAATTGCTTCGAATTCGTCCACTGATTTCAAGCAACTTTTTTGAAACTTCCGCCCGTGTTCGTCCATACACAACTTTTTTAATTTGTTTGCCATTTTCATTAATTCCAGTGGTGATGCTTCCAACCCAACGATTGTCACTGCTACGTCTAAAAATACTGCCTTCATTATTGGCACCACGTGTTTTAGTTAAAACTTTGTTCTTAGCCATTTTGAACCTCGCTTTGGTTGTTGTTTAGTGTTAGCCATGTAACAAAGTTTAGCACACTCACGACTTGTCGTTTACCAACTTTTGTTGTTGGAAAAGATTTGCTTCTAAGTAAATTTCTAACATTATCTCTGCCAAGTCCAGTGATTTTAATAAGGTCTTCACAATCCAAAAAATCTTTATTGTATTTAGTTGAAATTCGGTCAACTTCCGATTGTATTAAGTTGTTTAAATTTAGATTTGTATTGTTTAAATTCATAGTTTAATATTCCTTTTGTTTGTAAAATTTTTTCTTTCTACAATCTCTTTCTAAATCTAAATTTATTAAAATCTATCCACTATCAAAGCGAGATAGAAGTGGTAGGTTACTACCATAAAAATAAAGTGGGTTTCACACTTGTAATTTGTTAAGGGAGATGACTCAAAAATGATGCTTTTTTATTTTTAGCTGAATCGTAAAAATACCAGTATTTTCAAGGCTTTCAAGCACTTAAAAAGTCATTTTGAGCCAATCTCTTATCCTGCTCGTTAAAATAAACGCCATTCTTCCTCGAAATTTCAATGCATAATTACAACTTTCATCACTTTTCATAATTCTTCATAATTTAAAAAATATTTTTATTTCTATCAGGACTTGCATAAGTGTTAACTTTGAAATAAGTGTTAAAGTTGTTTAATTAGTCCATATTTGCCCAATCCTCCTTTTGATGATAATTTATCTGTCTACACTATTTTCTTGTCATAATGGCTTGATTTTGGCTTTATACCTCCTTTTATAAATTTCTCACAACAAAAAAAGAAACCACAAATTGATTTCTTAATTGTTCATCTTTCTAAAACGGCCGGAATAAGTTTTGCATTCACGTCTATCAACCATGCCAGCACTTAAAATTCTTTTCTTTATTAAATTTTCTTTTCTTATCTAACAATGAAAGAATAATTAAAAATATATTTATAAATATTATGGGAATGGGAAATGGGTGACACTCTTTCTTGTTAGATATGTTTGATTGTTTAAGTTGTTTGCTTTTAATAACACCAGCATATTTTTCTTTGTAAGAGAACTATAATGCCTTTCAAAAAAAATTCTCCCTCTATAATGTTAACCACTCGATATTCGAAATCGTTAACCCCTTTTGAGCCGTTTTTCAAAAAAAGTTTAAAAAAACTAAAAATTTTTTTATACCTCTCTATAATGTTAACCACACGTTTTCTAAAATCGTTGCCCATTTTTTGCCACTTTTTGAAAAATTTCTTTAAATTTTTTAATCTCCTCACTTTATTAACTACATATTTTTTCAAATCGTCAGGGTGTTTTTTAAAAATTTAATTAAAAAAAGTAAAAGTATTTTGTTAAAATTCAAATTTTTCTATTAACGCAACAAAAAAACACCCAATCAATTAAGATTGAGTGTTTTTGCTAAATTTTTGGTATTACAGAGTGATTATCTAGAGAATGTTTTGATAAATCCCATCTGCCAACCTTAATCTTTTTAATTCTTTTTCCAGAACCAAAGTCTAATAAATCTTCTCTTTTTAATATTTTTAAAACTTTGTCCAAACCACCTAAACCAGCAGAAGATAACAAGTAAGCTCCTTCAGGATCACATAATTTACAATATATTTGAAGCTGTCCTAAATTTTGCAAATTAAGTTGTGTTTTCTTTGCTTCTATAAAATATATTTCTGCTTTATTATTCCAAATAACCATACCTAAAACATCAATTTCAATTTTTAATCCAACTACTTGTGGATAATATTTTATTATCCCATATTTCCCTAAAACAGAATCTAAATAGACAGAATGACAGTCGACAACTATTATTTTGCATTTTTTACTTTTATATTTATCTTTAAGATATGTATCTAGCCAAACTGTCATTTCTGCATACAATTCAACTTCTTTTGCCACATTATTCGCCATAACCCAAATCCTTTGCCAAATCCGTCCAAGATTCATAATGTTTACCTCTAATACTCAAAGGCAAAGATTCATCATTTTCCATAGGATGTATAGGTTTTTCTTTTCTTCTAATTGTTTTTTGCCAATAAAATTGATGTGTTTTTTTCTCATCTAGATAATCTAATAGTTCATCAGCATATTTTTCTAAAGCTCTTTGCTTATGAACGATATTAAATCCAATAGGTAAAAACTCATTAGCCCAAATTTTAATTTGATGTTCTTTTTTCCAATAGTATGGTTTACCCTCATTATATTTCTTTAAATTAGAATCTCTAAAATTTGGATGACCAAAATCAATCGTTTGGACAGGTATATCTAAATCTTTTAACATATTTGCTATGTCTATTACCATTTGCCAATTGCCCGGAATTTCAATATAAACCCTATGGCAACCATCTTGACCAAAAGCAATGTTGCTTTTTCGAATATAACCAGTTACATCTGCAATTCCTCTTAACAATTCTTTCTTTTCATCTGTTTTCATTCCAAATAATTCATCATTCATTGTCATCGTTGAGTGATGTACACCATTCCCAATAAATCTTAAAATTTCTCGCATCGTATAATCTGCATTTGGCATTGTAAATGAAAACTGAGTAGCCCTCTTTGTTTGAGATATAGGTAATGAATAACCAATTAAAGGTTCAACAATTCCTCTAATGTCAGCCAAACTGCTTTTTACATATACCGAAACCTCACGTCCCTCATCATCAATTAAATTCTTATGAGGTAATTCAACTGTAATTGTTGTAGCGTCTGATTTTCTTTGGACTTCTCCATTGCCTAAAATCATGCCTATCAAATAAGCCATTTGTGTATTCATTAGTTTTCATCTCCTTTGTTTTTTTTATTAGATAAAGTTTTATAAATTTGATCAGCAATCGCCTTTGCCATTAATGGAGGAACCGCGTTTCCTATTTGTGTTCTAACAGCCACTTTTGTTCCGTAAAAAATAAAATTATCATCAAAAGATTGTAATCTTGCGGCTTCTCTTGGTGTTATAGTTCTATTCAAAAATGGGTGATTGTTGGTTCCGTTAGAAGCGGCATCAAATCTAGTATCTATTGTTGGTGAAGGTTCATCCCATTTTAATCGACCCCAAGTTGAATGAAATTTTTGTTTTCCCAATAATTCTTTTGGAAGATATTCTTTACCTTTTTCAGGTGGAATCATCTTTAATTTGTCTATTGCAATTTTTGCATGATTTGAAGCTTTGTGATTATATAATTTTGCCGAATTTTTTCTCATCTCTCGCTGATATTTAGATTTGGCTGTATTTTTATAACATTGTTCAAAATCTCCTTCATTAGCTTCTAAATATGCTAAATCTTCTATGGCTTCTCGAACTGTAATAGGCTTACTTACGGTAGGTAATGGAAGCTCTATCTTATTGCTTTTACAACAAATAAATATAGTTCGTTCTCTCGTTTGTGGAACACCAAAATCAGTTGCTTTAAGAACGCCAACATCTACCTTATATCCCAACTTTTCGATTGCAGATACAATTTCGTTTTTAAACCAACCATTAGATGTTGATAAAAGTGCCTTAACATTTTCAATTACAAAAACTTCAGGTTGTAATTTCTCAACTAAATTAAGATATTCTACAAACAAGAAATTTCTTGGGTCTTTTAATCCTAGTTTCTTGCCTTTTAAAGAAAAACCCTGACAAGGTGGACCACCAATTATCATATTGACACCATTTTTTCTAGACAATTCTACTACTTTATCTTTTACTTCTGGATTCTTAATATCTCCAATAATAACATTTACCTCTGGCATATTTTTCTTTAAAGATTCTGCTAGTTTTTCTTCAATATCTAACGCTACGACTGTTTTAAAGTGAGGGTTTTGGTGCATTCCGTAAGACATACCTCCGGCACCGCAAAACAAGTCTAAAATTTTAAATTGTTTTTCATCTAACATACATTTCTTGTTTCGGATTAATATCCTTTTAAATAATTCTTTACCATTGATTGTTGGTTTAAATAAATCAAATTCATTATCAGTGCCATGATTTGCTTCGCCAACTATTTCAAATTGTTCTTCATTATGATATTTTAAATAAGTAAGTGGGACCCCCATAATACCTGCATAATCTTTGGGTATATCCATAACTTTTGATACATTAATTGCATCATAATTATCAAACTTTGGATATTTTTTAGGGTTATAATAAGAAGTAAGATCCAGCTTTAAATGCTTCCTTTCAGTATCCAAATTTGTTAACCACATTGCATTTCCTAAACTTCGCCATTTTTGACCGTTTTCATCAACCCAAAATCTAGTTTCTCTTGGTTGAGTATCGTTAGGAACTTTAAATGCCATATCTCCAAATCTATAACCAATCCAAGCTTCACCACTTTTTATTATTGGAAAAACTTCCTTGTATGTTATGGCGTTTTGATTTCCAATAATCAAATATTTTTTCTTATATTTTACAAGAAGTGAAAACAGTTCGGTAAATTTTGAAAAAGGTGGATTAGTAACAACAATGTCTGCTTCTTTTAAATACCTAATACATTCATTACTACGAAAATCACCATCACCTTTTAATTTTTTAACCAGCCTTTTATTTCTTAAAAAATTTAAAATTTTATCATCACTAATTTCCTTTTCTTCTTCAATATCTATTTCGTTGACAATCATTACATAGGCAAACTTCTTATCTAAAATTAAATCGTTATTATCTTTCAAATTGAATTCATCAACAATTCTAGAGCCTTTGTATGATGTACATATCAATCTTTTTAACTGTAAAACATTAAAGTTTTTCAAAAAGTAATTAGCAAATGCTGATTTATATGGGTCATCACAATTACATAAAACTATTTTATCACAAAATTGATTTACATAATGAGATAATTCTTCTTCAACTGTTTTATAATCAGTATACCATTCATCAGTATTTTCCGAATATCGCGCCTTGTTCAATATCGAATTATCTTTCATTCGAATTACTCCTTTTATCTATCTTTGTATCTTTATCATTTAACTTTTCCCTTATAAAATTGCAATTATAGGATTTAATCAAGTTCACTATCTTTTCTTCGATAAACATCTATAGCTTGTCCTTTGTTATTTTTCCAACTGATCCAGCCATTAGCCGCTTGACCAACAACCAGTGCAGCTGCCATAGATGGAGAAGAACACTCAACATCATTTAACAATATATTATTCTCAATCTTCATTGACCTTCTTGTTACAATCCAAGCTGGCGTTTTATACTCTTTGTATGGGGCTATCATTGAACCAGCTTTTAGTAAAAATTTATCATTTTCAACATTAAGCTTTGCAATAATTGTTTTGTTCATCTCTTTAATTTTTCTATTGAACACATATTCTCCATTGGGAATTAATTGAGATTGAACCAATTCAGTTGCGTTTTCAAATACTTCTTGTTTTGATTTATCCATAGGATATATTTGTCTACCTGAAAAAGATGACAATAATTGAATAGTTTTATTTATGTCTAAAGAAAATAATTCGGTGTTACCAACTCTACTTTTTGCAAATAAATCATCTAATAATTGTTCTATTTCTTCATGGTTTTCCAATTCTATTGCAAATTGCCTTTTTAAACCCGTAACATTACGATAACCATTATTTTCCAATATTTCCATTCTTTTTTCAAAATCTGTTGTTCTTCCAATCTTAATCAAACCATCAACAACTGTTGAACAGACATAAATTATTCCTTTAGACATATTTTTTCCTTCTGTATATTCCTATAATTTCATATTATAGGAAGTTAAATCTAAGTTTATTATAGCATATTCTTTTAAAACTTGTATTAAAAATACAAGCATCTTAACCATATTTATATATTTTACCCATAATAGTGGTGATTTTGAGTAAATTTGATTAATATTATTTTTTACATCTCCACACAATGCCATTGGGAGTTGTGAAATGTTTTCAACCATATTCTTATCATCAAATAGCCATTCAGGTTTGTAATTTTGATTTCTAAATTCTTTTATAAAGGCCTTTTCTTGTGGCGCTATAGTTATCAATTCTTTTAGATAGTTAATAACTTTCAACTTTGCTTGCTCCAATCTCTTTTCTCTTTTGACTGAAGAATACTAATCTTCTATACTTTGGTGCAAATACAATGTGATACTTGCGATTCCAAGTTGTGTGTGCTAAACTATTCGTGTCATTCATGACTTTTATCTTCTTGTGTTTTAAATTTTGTTTGCAGACAATATTTAATTCTAACACAAGGAGATATTTTGTTCAACGGCAAAAGCCTCTACTGAACCACCAGATAGTCTGGTGGTTTTTAGCACAAAAAACTAGCAAATTTAATTATTGCTAGTTTTAGAATCATTTATTAAAAACTTATCATAAAATTCTTGTTTTTTAACACTTTCAATAATTTTTCCCTTATCACTCTTTTTAGAATTTGTTGCTTTAATATAACATTCCGCTATCGGATTTAAAAGTTTTTTATTGTTAGACATTGTCCCATACAAGAAATTATACAATAATTTAAATAAACAAACCATTAGATAATTTTTGTTATTAGTATTGTTAATGAAATCATGAACAAACTTTTCACTATCCTTGTGGTTTAAATCTAACAGTAAGAAAGTCAACAACATTTTTTCAGGTGTATTGTAATCACACTCATTTAAAATCTCTACATAAATAGTTTTCATTTTTTCAGTAGCTGAGTTCTCTAACATAGCTTGTGATATTGCTATAGGGATTGTTATTTTTAAAATGTCCTCAAATATTTCGAATGCTTTTTTTAATTGCTCATCTACATTTTCAGAATCTTGTAAAATTAATAAATTAACCTCTTTTGCGAAATTTAACATTTGATTTCTAAAGTTATTCCAAAGTATTCTGCAACCTTTTAGATAAACTCTCATTGATTCTTTTTTTAGATTAGCGCTGACTTCTTCACAGTTTTTTATTGAAAAGCCTAATATTGACAATAACTTATCAAACGATTGTCCATTAACATTAACAATATTATTCGTTGGATTATACTCGGATGATGTATCACCTCTATCCGTAATTTCATCTTTTTCTGTTTGATTTATTGTTTCCGCCTTTTCTTTCACCGCCTCTACAAAGTCGTCGGTTAATCCTAGATTTGTTTTTATTGGGTCTTGATCAAAAATATCAACGTCAACAAAATTTTGCTGCACATATTCATTTAATTGATTTTTTACATCAGTCAACATGTGTGCGTCATCTCTTTTTAAACCCGTGTAATAAAATAGTATATCTGCATTAATTGCAATTTTTTCTGTGTTAATTATCGAGTTTTTAAAATCAGAATTCTTAATAGCAAATTTTGCCAAGTAATAGTAATTAAAACATGAAAATCTAAAATAAACCAAATTATCTTCTTTTACGAGAATATTTTTCTCAAAAAACAAGGTATCAAATTTAGAGTCCTCTAAACAAAATCCTCTCTCTGTATGATAATCTAAAGTAAATTGACAAAAATCATTATATGACATAGAAAATGAATTAAGAGTATATAACTTATGAGCAAAATGACTTAAAAAATCCTCTTTATTGCTAAAATCATAAGTTCTTGACAATTGTTCAATTGGATTTATTTTTTCTAAAACATTTTCTAAAAATTGTTCGAGTATCTTTGCTTGATTAGTAGGAATTGTATCTTTATTTTTTGCACAAATAGTTGCTATAAGTGAAACAACAAATGGAGTTCTAGGTAAAGATGTTGTATAGAAATATGTTATAACATTTTCTACATATTGATTATCTCCTTCAATTACTGAAACATTATTTACAAGCTTTCTGACATCATTTTTAGTATAAGGTTTTATAAAATAATTTTTCTTTTCTTTAGTTATTTCATTTTGAATAAACCCCTTATCATCTTCACCAAAAACTAAAGGGTTATAATCTTTTATACAGTATTTAGTAACGTTAATGTTTGCTAATTCTTTAAGCTGCTTTTGTGTTAAAAATTCAAATTCATCAAAAATCAATACTATCATTTCTTTATCGACTAGTGAAGAAATTTCTCTTTTTGACACATCACTATTTTCATTTAAATAATCGTAAATTATACAATTTATAATTTTGTTTAAATTTGAATTCGTATTCCCATATTTTTTGCAATTAATCACTACCGGTATCTTTTTATATTTTTCAAATTCGTCTAGAAAATATTTTGCAATTGAATAAGCGAATACTGTTTTTCCAGACTCCTTTTTACCATATATATTTATTTCGCCAGTTAGGTTAGTCAAATCATTGATATGATAATTGTTTTTCTTGTCTTTTTTTGAGTTCTCTTTTGTTGGTTCACTATATGGTGGATAATCGGTTAATGAAAAATCTACAAATAGGCTATCATAACTCTTCTTACTGCTTTCAATTGTGTTTGTTATAAACAACTCATCTAAACCTTTAATAAAGTTGGTTTTAATTGCCGAAAACACTCTATAGCAAGATTGGATTATTTCATCTTTTTTACCAATTTCGTATTCGGAATATTTTAATCCTGATACTTCTTGATCAATACTAGTTATACCAGTTGAAAAAGCGCTTAACTTATCATTATATTCTCTAAAGTAAACTTCCAACTTGTTTTCATTAGGCAATATTTTTATAATAGAATATCCTGATTCTCTATCTTTAAGAGGTAAAAGTTTATGAGCATAACTATAAACCGTTTTTAGTGGGCCTTTTTGTTCTAGTTTATTATTTTCTAAATGCTTATGCCCGCATAATACCAAATTATACTGCGATAATGTGTGTTGTAATTTATTTGCATTTTCATCATCATACCAGTCAATTGGATGATGCATCATTGCTATTTTAAAGTCACAATCGTTTAATTCATTTAATTTCTGCTTTGCTAAAATTGGCGGCATAAAAATTTTCTTTTGGTCTTGCTCACTATATGTAGAAGAACACCAAGCTGTATTATATAGTGAAATACCTATAGAAAAACCTTCTATGCTGATTATTGTATTTTTTATAACATCTTCTTTGTCCCATTTATATAAACTATTTATAAAATTAAAGAAGTTGTTAGATCTTTGTGTTAAAACATCTTTTCCAAAATTTTCCTTATCAATATCAGCCGAACCTATTCTATTTACAAAACCAGCTTGAAAATCCTCATCAACTTTTTCTCTATCTAATTCATGATTACCTGGTACATAAATAAACTTATTACAGTTAAGTCCTAATTTATCTAATAGAGGTTTTATAACATTATTATATGCTTCTTCAAATAACTCGTTTTGTCCACCAAAATTTACTAGATCTCCTGTAAATAATACTAATTTAGGTTCAATTTCTTCTTGTTTCTCTAAATATTTAATATCATTAAAAATATTGTCGACAAGCAATGAACTTGAAGTTGCCTTCTTTTTATCATAGTGCAAATCTGAAAGATGTATAATGCTAAAATTTTTATTCATTTGTAAGCTCCTACTTAAATATATTAAAATATGACGATAAAAGAATTAATTAAAAGTTTTAAAGGCAAAACTAAGAAAGAAATTATTACAGCAGTTCTTAAGGAAAAAGAACAAATTAATAATACTACTAGCAATCAATCCTAAATCTTAGGATGATTATAACATATTTTTTCTTTTTTATATATACTTTTACAAAAAATGTACTTAAATTTTGATAAAATATTTCAATTATTTTTTTAGGGAACATTGGCTAAGTTCAAACTGTCGTGAGTTTCCTAAAATTTTAAATAGGTTTAGAAAGATTTAGACCACCAAAAGTAGTCAAAAAAGTGCTTGTAGGTGTCAATAGGTGCACAAATTTCATTTGATTATGCATCTAATAAAAAAATACTAGCGAAAATGCTAGTATTTATGGGTGGTTTTGGGGTGTGGGCACAAGTTTTGTGCTAGGGTTCGTGTGTTGGTAAGGTGGAGGTCACAGGTTCGATTCCCGTCATAAGCTCCACTAAAACGCCCATTTTATGGGCTTTTTTTATTGCCAAAATTTTGCCAAAAAATATTTGCATATAAATTGCATACTTTTTGCACATAAAAAAGACCAGCAATTCTCTTCAAATTGCCAGTCTTTTCTTTTCCTAAAAATCGCTCTAATTATCCCCTATTTTGCCTAAAACGGGGCTATTTGCATATAATTGCATATCTAATCCAAATTTATACTGACCAAGAAACTTTTATTTTACTCGATCTACCTGGGTTACGATATTGAATTATCCCCATTTCTTTTAATTTTGATAAACCATAATAAATAATTGTATCGTTCACAGCAAAGTCAGCATTCCTCTCATTATCAATTTTTTCAAACACCTGTATGAATTGTGAATCAACCATTTTAAACTTATCAATAACTTGCGTATTATCAAATAATCCCTGATTAGCGGAAATCAAATCGATATAATCTTTCTTCATTTCATTAGTACTCGGTCTAATGCTAAATAAGGAATTTATTATATTAGCATTTGTAATTCGACTTGCTTTTATCTTTAATACAATACGACCAAAGTAGTTTTCTCTAGCACCACCTATATTATCCGCAAAAGTGAAATCAATTTTATCCGCAAAATCGTTTAAAATTGATGATTCAAATTCACTGTTATTGATATTACAAAGTAAAAATGTAACTGCCTCTTTACTCAAATTCAATTTACCTGGAATCATCATCCATTCTTTAAATGAATTAATATTTTTCAAAACTAAACTCATATAACTATGAGGGCAATTTATCAACATATTAAAGTTTTGATCATGAAAAGATACATTTCCAGCTTCAATTAATTTTTTGATATGCTCATCAAATACGGGATCAATTAAACCATCAAAAACAACATCAGTTATACCAAATGAATTCATAATATCACATGCATTTTCTTGAAAATACAAACTTTTAATATTATTTAAAAACTCATCATAATGTTCTGATACCTTAATATCATTAATATTTATTATTAATGATTTGAAATGTTTTTCAGAAAAATATGTTTTTATGATGTCAAAACCACAAATTTCATAAATATGAAAAACCGTCCCAATATTTTTAGAGAATTTATCATTTTTAATTACTTCACTTATAATATCTTGATGTAACTCATCGAACCCTTTTTCTATCACAAAATCTGTTTGTTTTATAAGTTCAAGTTTAATATCAGTTGTCAAATTATTCTCTTTTAGAAGTGCTATTATTTCTTTCTCTTGCAAATGCGAATTTGGGACTATTTTTAAAAATTCTTGTATATTTTCTAAAATAAATTTTTTTATTGCAGACCCCTGTTCAACTAATACACTCTGTAATAAACCTTCCAATTTTACATTATATTTTCGTTTTGCAATAACAGATAAATTCTCATAATTTATAGCAAATACTTGATTCTTAATAATTAACTCAAATGAAGTCTCATCAAATTTTGAAATACTCTCTATTTTTAATTTACAACTTCCGTTTTGTGCTCTAATTTTTAATTTCTCAATTATTTCACCAGTAAAATCTATTCCACTCCAATCCGTATAATTGTTTATTAATTTGAAAATTTCTTGATCTTCCCCTTCAATGCATTCAATACTCTCTAATAATAATTGCATATACTTATTTTGATTTTCTAAAGAAATTGAACCAATAATACGCAAGAATACCTTAAATAAGACTTTAGGTATACCAATTGTTTTTATAAGATTATAGAAATCTGAATATTCTCTATCCCTAATATAGTGTTCAAAATAATTAGCTACCTCTTCATCATCCTTTAACAATAAGTTTTTTAAATTTTCTTTTTTCTTTTTCAAAGATCCTTCTTGACTATTTAATACAAAACTTACGATCATATCGTTAAGAATTGTTTTGTTGCCAAATCTGTTTTCCTGTATCTGGCTAACAATAACAGGTATATTAGTCAACTGATAATCATAGTTATTTTTTACCAACTCATTATTTGAACCAAAATTATTATAGCGAACAAAAATATCATCTTGTTGAACAAGATAATCATTGTCATGTCCAAAAATAAATTGCCTATAATCACTTTCAATATATCCATTTAAAAAACTTATGTTTAAAAATTTTGTTGTATCTTGAGTTAATGAGCATTTATAATCTCTCATAAAGTTAGAAACGGGCAAAGTATATATACCTTTTATTTTTTGATTGAGTAATTCAATTTCATTAATTATATCATTTCGTTTATCTTCATCACTAAACAAAATTTCTTGTTTATACAAATCAAAAGACACATCACTATGCTCGTTCCAATAGTTTACAATATTAGATTTACTGCTATAATAACTCAAATTATAATTTGACAAATACACATAAAAGTTTTCATTGGATTCAAAATCTTCAAGGCTGTTTATGTCCGCAATATTTTTACCTTGCTGCCCCTGTCTTACCATATGAGTATTATTAATATTTAATGTTAAAATACCTATAAGCCTTTCTTTGAAAAAATGTATCCTTGCTTCCTTATTTAAGAAAGATTCTTTTAAAATCTTATTTTTATTATTGATGTCATCTTTCAATTTTTCAATCTCATTGTTTTTATAATTATCAACTAATGTGAACGATTTTGAAATACAATCATTATTGTTATTTAACTTATTAAAATCATAATAATATAAATTTTTATAAATAGATAATGTGAAGGCTTTTATCTTATCTTCTGTTTGAGACAATTTATTCTTTTTTACTATTTCTTTAAAATCATTAATAATATTGGATAGCATCCTAGAATCAGTAATAAACCTTGACATATTTTCACAAAAATCTGAAACCTTAACATTTTGTTTATCACCAAGTTCTTGACTAATATATTTTTTCACACTTTCCTGAGTTAAATATGGTGAAACTGTAAGAATCAAATCAAAAAACTTATTTCTCTCTTCACTATCAGAAATAATATCATCTGAAACACAGTAAACAAAAACTATTTTATGTTTTATATAAGTTGTGTTGTTAAGTAAATAATTTATTTCTCTTAATTTGTTAAAAATATTTAAATTAGGCAACCTATCTAAATCTTCAAAATAAACGATCTTAACTTTTGATTTTTCGAAAAAATATATTATTTCATCAGAATATTTATTTAGCAAATCTTGTTTATCATTCCCAGCATATTCAGCTTTTATTTCAAATGTATCAACTTTTAAAGATTTTAATTTAAAAATAAAAGGTAAAATACTCAAAAGTACCAATAATGAAAGAATTCCAATAGATATAATAATTTTGTCAACAATAATATCACTAGTCCATAATATATTAAATTTATTTGTAAAATATACGGCAGCCGAAATCAAGAATATAATAAAAGAAACCAAAGCAAAAGTTTTAAAAGCAAACTTTTTTTCAACTCTTCTAATATGCGAATCTGGTAATGCACATGAAGGAACATTAAAAATGAATTGTTGCAATAAACTTTTTTCAATTTCAACCTCATTGACATCTAAATTGGTTTCTCTGTCTTCCTTATAGTAATCCAAATTTTCTATATCTTTCTTTATTTGATCTGTGATATTAGTTAAAGTCGCTTCATTATTACCTTTAAGCGAATCTTTCTTTTCTTTTTTCAATTGTTTATCATTAACCACATTAAAATTCGCTAAAGATATTCTTATAGATTTATTTATTGATTTCCCATGAATTTTTTCCAACTGGTCATCTAAAGTGTTGGAAGAATCTTTTGAATTCTGCTTTTTATTGTAATTGTTAACAATTTTTTTACCTTTCTTATTATTAAAAGCTTTATCATACGTTTTTATAAGACTACTTTTCCCAGCCCCCAAAATACCACTTACTGCGATATTCCTAATATCTTTATCTTTAATTGCCACATCCAATTTTTCACAATCACTTTTATATCTTTCATAATTGATTTGCGGTGTTGTTTTGTTTTTCATTTTTCTCCTCTGTTTAAAATTTTTAATAATCAAAATAGTAAGTTTATAGATTTAACTCACAATTACGCTTTTATTATACCATAATAATTGCATTTTGTCTTATAATAATCAGAAAAAGTAGAAGCTGAATTTCTTACCATCTCAGTTTTAGACTTATTCTTTGCTTAAAAATCAACAAAAACTATTACAAATAGCCTATCAAATATTCAAATTACTACACAACACCATTTTTATTTGATCAAGCATATATGTAAACCTTATCTCCAGAAAAGTGGCAAGTTTTCTATTTTTATCTCCCAAAAATGTGATTTTTAAGGGTGTTTTTGCCACTTTTTTTGGAGATAACTTTTTTTGAGAGTATTTTCTGGAGAAAAAATATATCATTATAATGATAGTTTTTATATAAATCTTGACATCCAATGTCAAAATTTGTATAAACAAAAAAAGCCGAGGCAAAGATTTTACTCTCTACCTCGGCTTTAAATTTATTTAAACTGTTCATTTATAAGGTTTCTGGTTTTTTCAAAGTATACTTGGTCAACTGAGTTATAGTTCATTATTGTTGTTTTCACATCACGGTGACCTAAAAGTTGTTGTACAACTTTTGGATTTTCGTTCATTTCAAAAAGCATATTTGAGAATGTATGGCGAAGTCCGTGAAAATGAATGTGGTATTTATTTAGTCCGTTTCTTCGTTTAAACCTATCAAAGATTACTCTTGTGCCATAATAAGTCCTATAACTTCCGTTATCGTTAGCAAACACAAATGGTGTTGGCGCAGTTAAAATTGCTGTTACATTTGGATTGGTTTCTTGTCTTTTACTTTGCTTTTCTTTCCATTGTTTTAATGTTTCTAGGACACTATCCGTAACAGGTATACGTCAGAAGTACAAAGTTATTGTCATTTTTCTTTGCTAGTAAAAATATACTGTAGTTCAAAATAAAAAGAAGTATCGTAGCTACAGTTATTTGCTTGAATATTTAGTCCCTCTATATATAATGACATTTTTTAACCAAAAATTAAGTATTTTTTTAAAAACTTAAATTTTTTTAATTTTTATTTGTTTTTTCCCATTTGACCACTTTTCTTCCAAATCGGTAATAAAATCATCAACCATTTTAAGAACTTGCACAATATTGCCTTTAAAAGTTTTCAGCTTTTCAAAATGAGATTCCGTATATTACTCGGCAAAAATAAAAAATGGACTAACGAAGTAGCCCATATTAAATTTTATTTTTTGTTATTTAAATAATTTGTGCATTTCGCAAAAAAGTCAACCTGATCTTGATTTAACTCATTATTATTTACCATTTCTTGCAATTCATCCATGGAAAACCATTTTACTTCTGTCAATTCATCTTCTTGAATATGAAGTTGTTCAATATCTAAATCTAACTTAGTGTAATACATTTTGTAACAGTCTTTTCCATCACAACCAGAGCAAAAAGTTTCTAACTTTTGATTTGATATATCCACTCCAAGTTCTTCCATTTCTTCTGTTATTATTCCTTGGTCAGTTGTTTCTCCAGATTTAGGGTGCCCACCTGTTACACCCCAGTCGCCACCTTTTCTAGGAACTCTTTTTTGCATTAAAAATTTACCTTCAGAATTCTGAATTGCAATCATCACAACCATGGGATAGTATCCTTCAGGGATAGGATCTCCTTTTAAGTAGGTTTTTCCAGTCAAATTGCTGTTTCGGTCATACAAGTCTCTTTTTTCACGTATTGACATTTTGTACTCCTTTATACTATTTAATATTTGTTGTAGTTCAAATATATTAATTGTTTAGAATCAGATAACCTATTTTCTGGAACTAAGTGAGCTTCAATAATTAAGCTCTCCGATCCACAAGCAATTGATACTAAACTCATAGGTTTTGCCAGTTCTCTCATTTTTCCAGAATTGGAATGGTCAATAATGACTGGCAACTCACATAAACCTTTTGCCACTACTACTCATTGTAAGTATAACACATATCTGATTGTATTATTAAACGATCTTACATCTCTTTCACATAGAATAATTTGATTGTTGCCATTTAAAGCTATATATTCGGCAGCATTTAACCATTCATATATTGTCGCTAAAAATTTTCTTTTTAACAATATTGGCTTATTTCTTTTTCCACAAATTGCCCGAAGTTCTAGAAGATTTAATCAATAAAGGATACACCATCTTTTATGACGGACACTATGGTGCTTTTGATGAAAAGTGTGCACATGCGGTCTTACAATTAAAACATAAATATCCACACATCAAATTAATTCGTGTTTTAACATATTATCATCACGACAAAGAAAAATATGATTTGCCATCATGCTATGATGGTTCAATACTTCCAGAGATAGAAGAAATGCATTACAAACAAAAAATCACAAAAAGAAACGAGTGGATAATAGACCACTGTGACATTCTCGTTTGGCACATAGAAGAAACTTACAAAAGTGGAGCCTATCGCACTCTAAAATATGCTCAAAAACAAAACAAATCGATAATTTATATCTAACAAAAAAGAAGACTTTATTTGTCTTCATTTTTAAATATTTTTTTTATGTGTTCGCTTTTTATTAATTCACGATTTTCTTCGTATAATTCTAAAATGTGTTCAATTCCTAATATATCCTTTGAGTTTATTGGTTCAAAGCTTTCAAAAGTTCTATCATAAGGAATTTTTAAATTGTTAATTATTTTTTCTGTCAATGATAAAAGTTCTTGTAATTCTTTGATATTAAGGTATTGATTTTCTAATTTGTTCTTTTTGTCTTCACTGAAATGTGCAAACATTTCATTCCTAAATGTATCAAGTTTTTCCAATAATTCATTATTCTCTTTAATTATGTTTTCACATTGATTAAGTCGTTCAAAAATTTCTTTTTTTCCAAATTTTATTTTTTTTGTTTCTTTTCTGTCTGAATGAATATAAATATCATAAAACTTACCAGTAAAAATTTTGTTGTAGTTATTTCTTATGTATTCCATAAAAGAAAAAATTGACAAATCATCGCCACGAGAATAAAAACAATTTAAAAGTATTACACTTGTAGACCAAAAAGAGTAGTGAACACAATTTACAAATGCAGGAGCAAATTGTGCCAGTTTTGTTTTCTTGCTAGTAAGTTGGTCAATAGTGTTTAAGGCGATTGAAATAAAATTGCCGGCATTTCTATACAAGTTTAAATATTTCAAAAACTTTTCTTTTTCTTCATTCATTGGAGTTTTGTCTTCATTTATATATTCTATTTTTCCAATTTCTACATATCCGCCCATAATTACACCTACTATATCTTAAAATACTTTTGATTTTTGCTTGTTGGTTTGTCGGGTTCGGTCATTCCAATTAGTCCAGCGTCTAAGGCAGGTTGCAAATAGTTTTTTCTAAATCCTAAACGAGATTTTAGGTTTAATTTTTCCATGAGTTCTGTTGCTGATTGTGGATAACTTTCAATCACTTTCATAAGTTCTGTAATTTGATTGTTAATATGGTTGTAGTGATTTCTGGTATCGGTTGTTATATCTTTAATTGCTTTGTTTATTACATCTAGCATAAACTCAATGAAGATATTAGATTTACCCTGACTAGTAGATAAAGTGATTGCATTGTAATAATCTTCTTGGTTATCTTTAATAATGCTTTCGATAGGTATCCAAGCAAATATTGGTTTCCAACTAGCAAGCAATGCTGTTTGCCAAAGTCTTCCAGTTCTTCCGTTACCATCATTAAATGGGTGGATAAATTCAAACTCATAATGGAAAACACTTGATTTAATTAGCATATTTGCATTACTGTTTTTCACCCAATCAAAAAGTTGTCCTAACTGTTGTGGAACAAAATCTGCTGGCGGAGCAAGATGAACAACTTTGCCATCTTGATTATAAACTCCAACTTGTCCTGAGCGAAGCCTTCCTGCTTCCTTTACAAGACCATTCATCATAATGCCGTGAATTTTCAACAAATCATCAATGCTATATGGATTTATTTCACTTAATTTTTCGTAAGCATTAAAAGCATTGTGGACTTCTTCAATATCTTTTTGTGGAGCAAGAACCCTTTTCCCATTGATAACATCTGTTACTTGTTCAATAGAAAGTGTATTGTTTTCAATTGCCAATGAAGAGTGGATAGACTTTATTCTACTCACTCTGCGAAGTCTTGGTAATTTTTCCAATTCATTAACACCCGAAAGTTTGCCTAAATTTTCCATTATTTCGGAAACAAGTTCCAACATTTCATCAGTTATCTCATATGGTGGAATATATTTATCTTCCATTTAAAAACCTCACTTATTTTTATACAAATAGATTATAACCAATAAAAAATAAAAAGTCAACATCTTGTATACTATCTTATATATTATGTTGTATTCTAAATTTAATAAGAAAAAATGTAAGTTATTGATTTCACTCACAAAATTTTTGCGTAAATATGTACTTCAAATACGAAAAGTTCACAAAAGTTTTAGGCAGTTTTATATAGTTTTAGAGCACCTAATTTTACTAAAATTGTTAATTTAGGTGTAAAAAAGTGTAGTAAACTAAAATCTTACTACACTAATTGATTTTTTATATCTCAAATTTTCTTATTTTATGGGCAGTTTAGAAAATAGAGCGAAACTCTTGTATGTTAGAGCAGAGTTTTGGTAAAACAAAAACAACAATTTTTCATCACTCATATTCACTGTAAAAATCAATCAAAAAACAGCATTTGTTGTTGTGGCTCAGCGAGAGATCACCCCCGTACTAAGGTTTTAAGCAAAAATTATATTTAATTGGGCTCCTATTAATTAGACTCCGAAACAATGGCATTTCACCTGGTGGTGTGGCTTAGAGTTAAAGCCCTGCCTTGATAATAAAAATAAAAATAATAATAAAAATAATAATAAATAAACAGCAGGACTAAAATATTTTAGTGCTGCTGTTTTTGTTTTACACGCTCGGATTAGAGAAATTTTTGCAAGCGGAAGCGATTAAAGCGCTGAATCAAAATTGGAGGCAAGTCGATTAAAAGAGGGACAATAATTGCTGTTATTAGATATATCCACCATTCGCTAAGCGACATCAAGCAACCAAAAAGAATTGAAAAGAAACTTGCAATAAAGCAAATCCAGTGGATAATTTCGGCAGAGATATTGTTTCTTAAAACTATTTCCAAATTTTCACGGTTGCGCAGATCTTTAATTACAAATTGCTTTTTATCCCACGCAACAAAACCATCTTTCCATTTTTTAACGCCAAGTTTATTTAAAAAATTAAACTCTTTTTCGCTTATTTTATATGTTTTTTTGAAAATATTTACTCTTTTTTTGCAAAAAACGGTGAAAATTTTTGCAATTAAAATTCGAATGTCGCAATGATAGGCAAACATAAACGCGGTTATTAAGATTGTTGAATATGGCATCGTGAAATCAAAAATGCAGCAAAGAATTATGCCTGTCAAGAAAAACAAGTTTAGAATTATTGTAATTATTAACCCAGCAAGAAAAGATTTATTTTTCATATTTTCATTATATCATATAAAATTGGCATAAAAGAATTTTGATTTTTATAATTTGCAACATCTTAAGACAGGAAATTCCAATCTTTAATGTCGAGAGGTGTAACTCCCCTATAAATTTACATCTTTCGCGCATTTCGTCGTTAAACTAAATCTTTTACGTTTTTAATTTGAAAACCCATAATTGATTTCAAAAGTCGCTTTTTCGTTTGAAATAGTTAATGAATAGGAATCTATTTCGCTAATCGATGAAAAGCCATCAGCCGCCGACACGGAAATGTTAATTTCTCCAACCGTGAAATTCCTTTTCTCAATTAACTCTTGTAAATGGTCGGCAATTGAAATCACAATTTTGTTTTCTTGATCGCCATTTTTAACAATTGTTATACAGTCGGGTTTATTGTTATCATACATAAACAATTCCGTTCGGAAGGTTGGCTGCTCGGTTGGAACATAAACCGTGTTAACCCCGTCATAATAGTAAACAGAAAAGTCATCGAAATATGCAATTCCTGGGCTGCTCAAAGGATCTTTTGATTCTGTTGTTATAATAAATTTTCCAACATTGGAATCTTGCGAAAAACTAAGACCTGTTACGGATAGAATATATTTTAATTCATATATGCTCTTGTCGAAATAACTTTCCCCTTCTTTAAAGTTCGCATAAACAATTGGACAATTTAGAGTTGAAAATTCCCAATATTTTTCGCTTGTTGCCGCGTTGATGCTTGGGCTTCCCAAATTTGTTTCGTTAATTACAAGTTTAACATTTGAGAAGTCAACACCAGCAATTTCTTTAAGAGTTACTCTAACGGTTCCAGTGTCATTTGCGCCAAAACCTTCGCTCAAAGCAAGATCTATGTCTTTAATCTCTGTTGAAGAAATTGAAATTATATTTCCTGCTTGATTTTCAATTATAAATTTGTTAACAAGCAACTTTTCTGGGATAATTGAAAGTGTGTTGTTTACGCCTAAAACTGAGTTTAGTGTAAGTTTATAGCTGTTTTTCTCGCTTGTCCAATTATTATCAAAATATCCGTTTTCAATAAAGCAATCATCGCCATTGCTAACAAAATAGTAACCGAATTTTTTATTTGTTTTAAGGTTTATTCCTTTTTCTTTATATTCTCCATAAGACATTGAAACGACAAAATTTTCTTTTGAGATTGCGTCGTAAAGAGTTGAAGAGGAATCAAATTTCCAATCTTTCAACTTTGTCTTATCTTCTTCTGAAAGCGAATGGTCTTCTTTAATTTTGAATGTGAAATTTATTGTTCGATAGTCGGCAGATGCCGTAAAGTTAACATCTTGCGAAACATTTTCAACTTCAACATATCCAACAAGTTGGTGTGTGTATTCATCAACTTCGAAATTTGAATTGTATGAACTATATTTCGTCCAAGAAACTTCTTCTCCATTGTTATAAATTTTAAGAGTTGAAGCGTCATATACATTTGAAAGAATAAGGTCATACTTAACGCTTTCCCCCTTTTTAACATATCCGTTCCCACTTTCAAATCCGCCTGCAGCAGCATTATATGAACCCGGAAGAACAAAATGCACCCCATCTGCATCGGTAAAATCATATTTAAATTCCTTTTCTTGCCCGCATCCAACTAAAATTAAGCAAGGAATTGCCAAAACAAATAGAAGCAAACATAAAACAATTTTCTTTTTCATTTTCCCTCCCTATATATGTTTATATTATCATTTTTTAATGCATTAACAAAATATATTTGCATACTTATTCTAATTCAAATTATAGGTTTTATATGCTTTCTCAAGAACATTCGTTATAAACTCGTTTTTTGAAGCAGTATACATTTTTCTTTCATCTGCAAATTCTTTGCTAAGCTGCTCTTTAAGCGCTTGATATTTTTTTACTTCATCTGGATTGTCTAGCATATACTTTTTGAAATACATAAATTCGTTCCAATATTCACTTCCAACAATTTCAATGTGAATATAATGCGTTCTGTTTTCTGGGCTGCCCTTTCTTGCCAAAATTTCACCTTTGGTGTTGTAGGAATCAAGAATGTCATAACCTGCATTTTCCAAAACCTTTGCAACTTCAAAAAGAGTTTTTTCTTCTTTTACTCCAAGCGCAATGTCGATTATAGGCTTTGCGCTAAGCCCTGGGATTGACGTGCTTCCAACATGCTCAATTCGAACATCAAAATCTTTTAAAAGGCTTTTTAAAATTACTTTTTCTTTTTCAAATTCATCTTTCCAAGTTGCATCATATGGAACAACTTTAACAGAATTTTTGTCTAACCCAATCATATTTTTCTCCTCATTTTTAAAAAAATTTAACAAAAATCAATTAAAAATCATTATTTTTTCAATTTTTTAATGAATTTTTCGAAATTATTTATTGGAATTTTATAAAATTCCAAATTTTCATAAACTGTTTCGCCTTGTTTGTGTTTATCCGAACCAACAGTTAAAGCAAGGTTTTCTTTTTTTGCCGCCTCGCGAATTTCGTTAAAAAATTCTTGCTGGGATTTAAAGTTTAATTCCAAGGCAACAAACCCGCCTGCGCAATTTTTAATTTTCGGAATTAAATTTAATTTTAAATGGTCGGGATGGGCAAAAACCGTTAAGCCTTCTTTATTTAAATCGTAAATGGAAACCTGTCCATATTCATCAACCGAAAGAGAGCCGCTTGATTTATATTCTTTAAATTGCGCATCATCAACTCCCCTAACCCCCAAAATTGAAAGAAGAAAGCGACGATTATTTTGGACGTCAACTCCTTCATATTTTTTATCGAGATATTCGAATCGTAAATCTCTAAGATGTTTTCTTTCTTCGCATTCGTCAATGTTGTTATATTTTTTAACAAGTTCATAAATTTTGAAAGTTGGAACATTTTTTTGTTCAAATTTTTGCGCAAGAAACTCAACTAACGGCGCATAATCTGGCAAAAGGCTGTTTTCGTTAAGCCAGTTAGCAAATTCGTCATATGAAACCGAAATGTTATATTCGTTAAAAATTTCATTTAAAACGGGGCTTTCATTAATTCTTTCAAACTGAATTTGCGCGCGTGTGAAATATGATTTATTAAGTTTATCAATGTCGTTTAAAATTTCCGTGCTTTTTGGATTAATAAAATATTTTAAAATGTGACACATAGTTTGATATTCTTTAAAACTAACCGTGTGCTCAATTCCAGTAATTATTATTGGAAACTCTGGGAGTTTGTTTTGCTTAATTAAGTTATATAAATCGTTGAAAATTGAAACGCTGTCGTGGTCGGTTAGCGCAATAATTTCAAAGCCAAGTTTTTGAGCTTCGCAAATAATTTCCTCTAAACTTTGAGTTCCGTCGGAAGAATGATTTGAATGAATATGTAAATCGCAAAGCAAAAAATTTTCATTATTTTGTTTTTTGCTTTCAATTAATTTGAAAATTCTTTTTTTAATATTTTCAAGATAATTATCCCAAAAATCTTTATTATTCATATAAATATATTAACAAAAATTAATCAATTCGTCAATTCAAAATAAAAAAATAATTAATTAAAAAAAGCCAAGAAAATTCTTTGGCTTAATTTATTTTAATTTTTTTATAACATTTTTGTTATAACAACTGAAACCATTGGGACAGAGAGAAGAGATTGCGAAACAGTTCGTCCAACACTGCACCCGTTAAGATATATGCTTCTTGGTCTTGTGTTAACAAGTTCATATGATATTGAATCGTCGTTAACCATGAAAATTCCTTGCCCAACAACATTTGTCGCACATTCGCTTGGGGTCCATGTTGTTGCTGCGGCAACAATTGTGTCGGAGCCAACTTGACGGAAAGCAACCGAAACGAAATCCTCCGATGAATCAAAAACTTGACCAGAGCGTTTTATATATGCATTTGTTATAAATTCAACTTTATAAATTCCTGTGTTTGTAAATTTAATTGTGTTTTCAACAATGTCCAAATTAATAATTCCCCCAACGTCAAGTTGCAAATGCATTAAAGGAAAGCGTCCGTTCGATTGAATTTCAAGCCCTTCCGCAGAAAAAGTTTGAGGGTTATCGTTATAGGAAACAATCATTGCGCCAAGAATATCCGTAAATCCGCTTTCGCCTTTTTCGCCCTTATCCCCCTTAACTCCTGGATCGCCCTTGCTTCCCTTTGGAATGTAGAAATCAAGATAATTAACTCCGCGTTCGAAAGATGAAACAACTCTTGCATCTTCGCCTTCTCCAATGGTTGATGTTGTTCTTGCAACAACTTCGCCGCCTGTTGGACCCGTTGGGCCTGTTGGGCCAGTTGGACCAGTCACGCCCGTTCTTCCAATTGGACCAGTTGGACCCGTTGGGCCAACCGCCCCTTTAACAACAGCAATAAGTTTCCTTTCTTGGCACGATTTTCTTGGTTGAAGGCAGCCAAAATTACAACTGTTTTTTCTTGCCATATTTTTCCTCCTTGAAACTTTATTTCAATATTCATTATATAAAAAAGAAAAAAACAATGTTAAAACATTGCAAAAACAAAAAATTGCAAAAATAAAAACCTCTTTCGAGGTTTTAAAAATTATTGTTTTTTAGATTTTCTTTTTGGTTTTTCTTCTTTAACTTCTTCCGCCGCTGGCTCTTTTGAAATTTCTTCAACAATTTGTTCTTGTTCAATAGCGGCAGTTTCTTCTTTCAAAGGTTCAGTTTGAGTTTCAACAACAACTGGTTCTTCTTTCTTTGCTTTCTTTCCGCGTTTTTTAGGTTTTTCGGTTTCCGTTTGGTCGCTTAAATCTTCCTTGTTTTCTTCAACCTTTTCTTCCGCTTTTGGTTCTTCGTCGGAAACAACATTTCCGTTTGCGTCGTAAACAACAGGTTTCTTTTCGTCAATTCCATAGATTGCGTTAATGTCTATGCTGAAAATTCCTTTATTCTTTTCGCTTCCAGTTTCCAAAACAGCAACTTTCCCGTCGGTTGTTTCAACAATTTCAATAATTTTGCCGTAAATTCCGCTGTATGTTTTAACATTATCGCCAACTTTAAGGCCGTCAACCATGTTTTTCATTGATTCTTGGTTTTTCTTGCTTCTGAAATAGTTAAGAAGGAAAATTCCAATAACTAAAACCAACAAAACTGCTGGCAAAATCCACTGTGTTGCATTGCTATTTGCTGCTGCTTCTGCTGCTAAAAAATTCATATTAATCTCCTAGATTGAAAATGCGAAAATAACGAGAACAACAAGAAGCACAACAAGAATTGGAACAACAATTTGTGTTGCGGTTAAAGCTAAAAGTGCTGCTGTTATCATATTTTCTCCTTAAGTATATTTTTGTTATAACAAATTTTTTTGTTTAAACAAAACAATTTTTAACTTTTTTCTTATGTTTTAAGCCTTTTCTTTGTTTTTCGACACCTTACCACTTAAAATCTCTTAAAAATTCTTCTTTGAAATCAAGAAGCCTATCCTCATAGATTGCCTTTTTAACATCTTCCGCAAGGCGCGTTAAGAAACGCAAATTATGAATTGAAAGAAGCTGCGCTCCAAGCATTTCGTCGGCATTTATAAGATGACGAATGTATGCGCGGGTGTAATGCTTGCAAGCATAGCAATCACAATCGTCTTCCAAAGGCGAAAAGTCATTTTTATAAATTGCATTTCGAACAATCATTTTCCCTTTTTTAGTTAGCGCTGTTCCGTTTCTTGCAATTCGAGTTGGCAAAACGCAGTCCATCATGTCAATTCCCCTTGCAATTCCTTCAATAAAACAATCTGGGCTTCCAACCCCCATTAAATATCTTGGCATATTTTCTGGGTATTTATCCTTGAGAAAATCCAAAATGTCATACATAACTTCTTTTGGTTCGCCAACAGAAAGCCCGCCAATTGCAATTCCACAGCGTGCATATTTTGAAACTTCATTCAAACTTTTTTCTCTTAAATCTTTAAAGAAATTGCCTTGAACAATTGGGAAAAGCATTTGTTTTTCGTTCTTTTGCGCATTATAGCATCTTTCAAGCCATTTTGTTGTTCTTTCGCAAGCTTTTTCCGCTTCCTTATGCGAAACACCCGGCTTTGTGCATTCATCAAATGCCATAATTATGTCCGACCCAAGATTGTTTTGAATTTGCATACATTTTTCTGGGGTTATAAAAAACTTTTCCCCGCTTAAATGCGAACGAAATTCAACGCCTTCATCGGTTACTTTTCGAAGGTCGGAAAGCGAAAAAACTTGGAAACCGCCGCTGTCGGTTAAAATTGGCTTGTCCCAGTGCATAAATTTATGAAGTCCGCCAGCATTCTTAATCGTTTCATCGCCTGGGCGCAAAAAAAGATGATAGGTGTTTGAAAGAATGATTTGCGCTCCAAGTTCATTAAGTTGTTCTGGCAAAATTCCTTTAACAGTTGCTTGTGTTCCAACCGGCATAAAAACTGGGGTTTCAATTATTCCATGTGGGGTTTTCAAGCGACCAACACGCGCCCCGCTTTGCTTGCAAACATGCAAGACTTCAAATTCAAAGTTGTTTTCCATATTAAATTTTTCCTTTTAAAAATTATAAGAACAAGCAGCAATCGCCAAAGCTGAAAAAACGATAGTTTTCTTTAATTGCAGTTTGATATATTTCCATAACATTATCAAGCCCAATGAACGCAGAAATTAGCATAAGAAGCGTGCTTTGAGGAAGATGGAAATTCGTTAAAAGACAATCAACAATTTTAAATTTGTATGGTGGAAAAATAAAAATGTCCGTGTCTTTTTCGCCTGGCTTTAAAACATAAGTTTCCTTTCCATTTTGAACTTCTTTTTCCGCCATGCTTTCAAGGGTTCTCATTGAAGTTGTTCCAACGGCAATAACCCGCCTTCCCTCTCTTTTTGCTTGTGAAACAATTTCGGCTGTTTCTTTTGAAACTGAAATATATTCGCTGTGCATCTTGTGTTTCAAAATACTTTCTTCTTTAACAGGACGAAATGTTCCAAGACCAACTTGCAACAAAACTTCTGCAATTATAACGCCTTTTTGCTTAAGTTTTTCCAAAATTTCTGGCGTGAAATGAAGCCCCGCAGTTGGCGCAGCGGATGAGCCCGGAATTTTTGAATAGACTGTTTGATATCTTTCCTTATCGGTTAATTTTTCATGAATGTATGGAGGAAGAGGCATATTCCCAATTCTTTCCAAAATTTCTTCAAAAGAAACAACTTTTCCGTCTTTTTCTTTTTCAAAAAGGAATTCAATTAAGCATTCACCTTCGCCTCGAACTTCCAAAATTCGCCCGCTAAGTTCGTCGTTAAACTTAACAATTGTTCCGCTTTTAAGTCTTTTTGTTGGGCGCGCTATAATTTCCCATTTAGTAAGGTCAATTCTCTTTTGCAAAAGGACTTCAATTTTTGCGCCGGTTTCCTCTTTAATTCCAAAAATTCGTGCAGGAAGAACACGGGTGTTGTTTATAACAAGAACATCGCCCTCTTTCAAAAAATCAACTATATCGTAAAAATGTTTATGATGGATATGCTTGTCACAATCCTCTTTATTAAATTCGCCTTCGCTTGTTGTTCTTTTCCCGTCGAAAACAAGCATTCTTGAAGAATCCCTTGGCTCGGCTGGTGTTTGAGCAATAAGGTTTTCTGGAAGAAAATAGTCATAGGTTGAAGTTAAAGTGTAATCTCTCATAAAGCAATGTCGCAAAGCCACGCGACCGCCCCCTTTTAAATTCAATTAAAAATTAAGTTGTTATTCTGGCATAACTTTTCCAAGATGCTCATATGCAGGCGCAAGAACAATTCTTCCGCGCGGAGTTCTTGAAATATAGCCAAGTTGAATTAAATATGGCTCGTAAACATCTTCAATTGTTGTTGCTTCCTCGCCCGTTGCTGCCGCAAGCGTTTCAAGCCCAACAGGGCCGCCGCCAAATTTATCTATCATAGTTTCCAAAATTCGTCTGTCAACGCCGTCAAGCCCAAGTTTATCAACTTCCATAAGTCCAAGCGCTTTATCGGCAAGCGCAAAGGTTATTTTACCTTCGCCAATAACTTGCGCAAAATCTCGAACCCGTTTTAAAAGTCTGTTTGCAATTCTTGGTGTTCCACGGCTTCTTTTTGCAATTTCAATTTTTGCATCTTCGTCGATGTCAATTCCAAGGATTTTTGCCGAGCGCCCAATGATTATTGCAAGTTCCTTATCGGTGTATAATTCAAGGCGCGCAATAACACCAAATCTATCGCGAAGAGGCCCCGCAATCATTCCTGCGCGGGTTGTTGCGCCAATAAGCGTGAAAGGTTTAATTTTAAGACGCATGTTTCTTGCCGAAGGACCTTTTCCAACGATAAAGTCCAAAGCAAAGTCTTCCATTGCTGGATATAAAATTTCTTCAACGCTTTTGTTAAGTCTGTGAATTTCGTCAATAAACAAAACATCGTTTGTGTTAAGGTTTGTTAAAATCGCAGCAAGGTCGGCAGCATGTTCAATTGCTGGGCCAGATGTAACTTTAATTTGGCTTCCCATTTCGCTTGCAATAATATGGGAAATTGTTGTTTTCCCAAGCCCAGGAGGGCCATAAAGCAAAACGTGATCGAGCGCTTCCTTTCTTTCCTTTGCCGCTTTAATATAAATTTCCAAATTCGCCTTAACTTTTTCTTGTCCAACATATTCCGCCATGGTTGTTGGGCGCAATTTGTTTTCAATGTCCGCATCGGTTATGTTTTTTGTTGATGTGATAAATCTTCCCTTATCTTCCACTTTTTTCCCTCTAATTCATATTTTGAAAAACTTTTCGAATTATATCTTCTGTTGTTTCGCTTCCAGCCGAATTTTCACGAGCAAGGCGATAGGCATCGTTTTTGTTAATTCCAAGAGCAATAAGTGCTTCGGTTGCTTCGTCAATCATGTTTTCGTCAAGCGCAAGAACTGCATCCTCATGACTTTCAAATCCAACAACAGAAATTTTGTCCTTAAGTTCCAAAACAATTCGTTCGGCTGTTTTCTTTCCAAGCCCTTTAACAGTTGAAAGAAGTTTCGTGTCGCCAGTTTTAATTGCAACGGCTAAATCTGAAAGACGAATTCCCGAAAGAATTCCAAGCGCAACTTTTGGGCCAATTCCCGAAACATCAATAAGTTTAAGGAACATTTCCTTTTCTTCAAGTGTTGAAAAGCCATAAAGGCTTAACTCATCTTCGCGAACGTGAAGATAAGTGTAAACTCTTGCGGTTGCTCCTTGAACAGGAAGAGTTGAAATTGTTGTTGCCGAAGCAAAAATTTCATAGCCAACTCCATTGTTTTCAAGAACAACGCTTGAATCATTTTTAACAATTATTTCGCCAATTAAATAGTTAATCATATTTGCATTATAACATATAAAAAATAAAAACAGCAAAGTTTTTTGCTGTTATCGAATAATTTGTTGGTTAAAATTTGCATGTGTTATTGCAACGGCAAGCGCATCGGCTGCGTCATCTGGCTTTGGAATTTTTTCAAGCCCTAAAATTGCTTTAACCATATATTGAACCTGCGCCTTTTCCGCTCTTCCATTTCCAGTTAGCGCTTGCTTGATTTGAAGAGGAGTATATTCAAAAATCTCTCCGCAACTATGGATTCCCGCAAGCAATATAATTCCTCTTGCTTCGGCAACGGGAATAACTGTTGTTTGGTTCTTGAAATAGAAAAGTTCCTCAACAGCCATTTCGTCTGGCTTATAAGTTTCCGTAAGCTCTTTAATTGCGTCGTAAATCATTGCGAGACGAACAGGAATTGATTCCTCCTTTGGTGTTTCAATAACGCCATAGTCAACAACTTTATATTCGCTGTTTTCATAATCTAAAACGCCAAATCCAACAATCCCATAGCCGGGGTCGATTCCAAGAATTCTCATGTTCTCATTATATTTTTAAAAAAACTTCAAGTCAAACAATCTTAAAAAATTTTTTAAAATTGTTTGCAGGGTTTGACTTTTACAGATTGATTTCTTAAAATATATACTATGTGATGTTGGCTTGTTATCTTGCATAGTCCAAGATGTTTAACAACCCATTGTTAAAGCTAACAGCCCCACAAATTTGATTAACATCAATTTGCTTGTGAGCAAACACCTAAACAAAATTTTGATAATATGCACATATGTTCAATTAAACATTTGGGAATTTTCAAGATTGACTTTATAATTTAACAAAAAAGAAGGGGAAAACTCGTGGAAGACACAAAGCCAAAGAAACTTACGAAAGAAGAAAAAGATCTTCATAAATTTCACAGGCAAAGACTAAGAAAAGAAATTTATCAATCCGACCCATATTCTCTTGGCGAAGTTAAAATTTTGGAATATTTATTAACTCTTGCAACTGCGCGAGGCGACACTAATCCGCTTGCACACGAACTTCTTAATAAATTTGGCAACATTTCAAATGTTATTAATTCAAACTACACTCAACTTTTGGCAATTAAAGGCGTTGGTCCGAAAATTGCTTCGTTTCTTCTAAGTTATGGAAGAATTTTGCATTTCGTTTTTGAAACAGGCGCAATGCCAAAGAAGAAAACCGTTCTTCAAACAATAAATCAATTTTCCGAAGTTTTAAGAAACTACTTTCTTGGCAAAACATGCGAAGAATTTTATGTTCTTCTTTTAACCGCGAAAAGCGAACTTATTGGCGTTGAAAGAATAACAACTGGAAATGTTAATTCGGTTGGAATTGATGTTCCAAGTTTCGTTCAAACCGTTCTTCAGCATAATGCAAGCATAATTGTTATTGCTCATAACCACCCAAACGGCGAACTTCAACCATCTGGCGAAGATATTGACGCAACACTTGCAATTGTTGAAGCAATTTCAGTTTATGGGGTTAGAGTTGCCGATCATTTAATAATCGGGCCAAAGCAGGTTTTCAGTTTTAAGAACGCTGGACTTATGGATCAAATTATTGAAGCGCGGGCGCACAAAAATCATGCTTTCTCTAACAGACTTTATGGATTTGCCCCAAATTCATCTGGAATAATTGACCTTACGCCAACTCCTTTTGAAGAAAAACCCGACTATTTAAATCCAATAATCGACTCATAATTTGAGGCGATTTTCTTTTTTTGTTTAAAACTAACAAAAATCAATTTTTTTTAAATTTTTAAATTATTGGGGGTTGACTTTAAGACATTTTTAAGTTAAAATTTAAGTGTAAAATTTAATAAAAAGAGGGCTCGCAATGAATAAACCAACTAAAGTTAGTCAAAAGAAAAAGCTTAATCAAAGCAAAAGTATTGAGAACTATCGAAAGAAACTTGAACAAACAACCGACACCTCCGTTGCATACAACACAATTGACCTGTCTAACAAATTCGACACAATTGTTGCAGTTTTTGTTTCCGATTGGCACATTGGCGCCCAAAACTTTGATATAGACCGATGCATTGAAGTTTTGGAATACACACTTAACACTTCAAACGCATATCTTTTCATTCTTGGCGATATGCTTAGCACAGCAATTCTTCATGCTGTTCAAAATATGTTCGACGACCTGCTCTATCCAAACGAACAATGGGACAACTTTGTTGACCTTTTCTCGCAAGTTGCAAAAGCAGGAAAAATTGAGGTCCTCCACCCAGGAAACCACGAAAAACGCGTTAACAAGGAAACCGGGCTTAACATTATTGAACAAGCAGCAAAAACACTTGACGTAAGCAATAAGTATGCCCCAGATTTTGCTGTTACAGAAATTGTTCTTAAAAACAAACTTAGCAAAGATGGAAAATTCACATATCGAATCGTAACACACCATGGCGACGGCGTTGATTTCACAAAACTTCAATCTAAATGTCCAAATTCCGACCTTAATGTTGTTGGGCATTGGCATCGACTTAAAGTTCAAACCCAAGCAAATTCAATTTTCGATCCAGAACTTGAAACAAGCATTAAACACGAAACAATGAACGTTATTTTACCAAATGAAGGACAAACACCTTTTGAATTCACCCACACCCAACGCGTTCGTTCTCCATACTATGCAATTGAAATAAGCAGCGCAAAAAACCCTCTTTACAACCCACAATCGAAAAGCGAAGTTAAAGAAAGAGAATTTGTTCCAGCAACTCGCTCAATCCCAATTCTTTCAATAACAAACACAAAAGAAAAAGACGCAATCATTAAACGTGCAAAGAAATCAATTGACCAAACAAAAAATGATTATATGAAAGAAATTCTTGAAAAAACAAAAGAATTAACCGACTTGTTTGAAAAAGCAGGAATTGAAATCAATAAGGAAGCATACAGTTCGCTTTTAACAAACACTCAAAGAAAACTTATTAACAAGAAAGTTGTTAAAAAACAACAGAAACAAAATGAAATCTCGAACGACAACGGAAAAGAATAGGTAGGGAGGATATTATGGTTGCAGCAGCAAGCGAAAATGACAGAGCTCTTTCAGTTATTGACAAGAAGCTCCGAACAAAAGACAACATTGATTCATCTTTTGATGTTGAAGCAGTTGAAGAAGAAGTTGAAATCCTTGATAATTCTGCTTTGGAGGAAGACGAAATTATTTCAACTCTTTCATATGATGTCGACAACAACTATTTTGGTTTTAATGTTGTTTCAAACTTAAACCTTGGAAGAGCCTATAAACTTGTAAACAATGAACACGGCGATGATTTCAAATATAACATTTCCCCAGATGCAAAAAGAGTTCGTTTCCCAGACTCCGAACTTAACAAAATAAATGAAAAATGGATTGACCACGTTTTTAAAACAATTGCAAGTTCAAGGAACTCTGCCCTAGTTTTGGAAAATATTTTCACAAGAGTTACAACGGGAAACTATAAGGAAATTTTGCCATACATTGAGCAAGTTCGTTTCGTTGCAAAGAAAATTAAACAATTCGACCTTCAAAACAAAATTGTTGCGCTTTCTCGCGGTCAGGTTGAAAAAACAATCATTAAAAATGGTGGTCCAGACCTTATGAAAATGCTTGGAGACGTTCTTGGAATTCCAGAAAAAGTTACGGGCTATCGAACAGTTTTAATTTTCAATCTTAAAGACCCATATAAGAAAGATGCAAAAATTTCAATAACAAACTTTAATCCCCCAGGCTCAACTCGCGCAAAAATGTTAGAAAACCTTGATAACTATGCCCAAAAAGTTGCACCAGGATTCGACATCTATTGGAACACAACTGCAAAATTTAATGGTTCGTTTGGCGCATTAACAACAAACCCAACAAATTTAAACGAGAAAAAATCTTGCACCTATCTTTGCTTTGGCCCAATGGCAGAATATGATTCGTTTAACTATAATCGTCCTTTAATTGGTCCATACTCCCTTAACAGAGATTGGTTTAAAGTTGGTTTTGAACATAGATATAACAAAGAAGGACAGCTTGTTTCGCAAGTTAGCGCTTATTTTAATGATTATAATGCTCCTCACGAACATCAAATTGACGATTCAAACTATGTGAGCTCGGTAATCGCAAGCAGCGTTAGCGAGGCCTTAACAGGAATTGCAAATGTTGTTAACGAAAGCCTTGAAAAAACAATTAACAAAACCGAAGAAAACGCAAGAAAAGGAACAAATCAATTCTTGAAAGCAATTAAGAAGGCAACAAAGCAAAATGATGCAACAAAACAAGGAAAGAATCCAACAAGCGTTTCAAAAATTTCCCCAACTAAGAAACAACAAGACCCACAACAGGAGGTTTAAAATGGATTTTGGAATTAAAATTGGCGAAAAAGACAAAAAAGCATATTGCGCAAAATGCGGCGCGCATGTTGGAAACGACGGAAAAGCACAAATGAGTTTTTGCCCTCGTTGTTCCTCCCCTCTTAAACTTGAAGCAGCAAAAGAGGAAGAAAAGAAAATTGCAAGAGCGCAAGCAACAATTCTTTACGAACTTCTCGACAGAATTAACGAAGGCGCAGATGCAACCGCAGAAATTAATAACATATTAGAGGAACTTTCATAAAGTTCCTCATATTCTAAAAAGAGAAAAAAACATGGAAAACAAAATTTGTCAAAGTTGCGGAATGCCACTTTCAAACGAAAGCGAACTTGGAACAAACCAAGACGGTTCAATTAACCAAGACTATTGCAAATATTGCTATGAAAACGGAAGATTCATAGACGATGTTTCAATGGAAGAATACATCAAAATGTGTTCCCAATTTGGCTCGCAAGCAGGAATGACAAACGAAGAAATGGAAAAATTTTGCACAAATCTTTTTCCAACCCTTAAAAGATGGAAAAAATAAACCTTTCCCAACCTTTAAAAGATAAATAAAAGAGCATGATGCTCTTTTTTTATTGCTAAAAATCTTGCTAAAGCATTTTAAGATTGAATTTTGTGCTAACAGGAATTAACAATGCATAAACATAATTTGTATGAAAATTTGTGGTTTTTTTAGTAAGAAAGAAAAGAAAGAAAAAGTTTTTCGCAATGTTTTTGCCAACCTAATTATTGGCGTTGTTTTAATTGGTCTTTTCGTTATAACCTACACTGGCGGCACGCTTAACGCGTTTAATGCAAACGAAGTTGAAGCGGTTTATCACGGCAACACTTCCTCAAAAAACATTTCTCTTATGATTAACGTTTATTGGGGAAACGATTATATTGAACCGATGCTTAAAACGCTTAAAGACAATAACATTAAAACAACATTTTTTGTTGGCGGAACTTGGGCAAAACAATATCCAGAACTTTTAAAAATGATTTATAACGACGGGCATGAAATTGCAAATCACGGATTCTATCATAAGGACCACAAAAAAATTTCTTATGAGCAAAACAAAAATGAAATTTTAAACACACATAATCTTGTTAAAGAAATTTTGGGCGTTGAAATGAACCTTTTTGCTCCCCCAAGCGGTTCCTATTCCAAAACAACAATTGAAACCGCAAAAGAACTTGGCTACACAAGCATTATGTGGAGCCGCGACACAATCGACTGGCGCGACCAAGACGAAAACCTAATATACTCTCGCGCAGTTAAAAACGCAGCCGGGGGCGACCTCATTCTCATGCACCCAACCGAAAAAACAGCCGCCGCACTTCCAAAAATTGTTGAAACTCTTCTTAGCGAAGGTTTTAACTTAACAACCGTTTCGGAATGTTTAAAAAGTTAAATAAAAAGCAGCAGAAATTTCTGCTGTTTTTTAACTTAAAAAATTCTACCAACCGAAAGTCAGACATTTTAAAATTGTTTCGTTTCATCTATTTCCCAGTAATATAATTAAACATTAGTTCAACAGTTTCAACAACCGTTTGATTGCTGTTATCAACATAAATTGCATCATCGGCAACTTTAAGAGGACTTATTGCTCGAAGAGAATCGCGTTTATCTCGCTCTTTAATTTCTTTTAAAACATTTTCAAATTCGCCTTCTGGAAGGTTGAGTTGCGCAAGGCGTCTTCTTGCCCTAACCTCTGGGCTTGCAGTTAAGAAAAATTTAAAATCGGCATTTGGAAGAACAACAGTTCCAATATCCCTCCCCTCAATTATAACGTCATACTTATTTGCAATTTTATGTTGAATTGAAGTTGCAAATTCGCGAACTTCTTTAAACTGGGAAACAATTGAGGAAGCCTCGCTTATTTCCTCTGTTCGAATTTTCTCTTTTAAATCTTCCCCGTTTAAAATGTTTTTTTGAACCTGATTTTCGCCAACTTTTTCAAGTTTAACGGAAAAACTAATGTTTTTTAGCATTTTTTCAAGTTTTTTTTCGTCATTTGGCGAAATTTTTTGTTCAAGCGCAGCATATGCAACGCTTCGATAGATTGCGCCGGTGTCCAAATGGAAAAAACCAAGGCGCTTTGCAAGTTGTTTTGAAACGGAGCCTTTTCCGCTTCCAGCAGTTCCATCAATTGCAATATTAATTCCCATATTTTCCCCCTTTATATCTTTTGTTTTTATTTGACAAATTATTAAATTATGCTATTATATTTTTTGTTCGCTGGTGTGGCTCAGCAGGTAGAGCAATTGATTCGTAATCAATAGGTCGGCGGTTCGAATCCGCCCATCAGCTCCAAAAAAAGTCCCTTAAATGGGGCTTTATTTTTTTTGCTGAAGTTGCTTAAGTCCAAGCGAAACTTTTTTGTTTTCGCGGTCGAGCGAAAGGATTTTAAACTTATATGTTTTCCCAAGTTCCAAAACATCGGCAGCGCTGTTAATTTTTGAATTTGAAATGTTTGAAATGTGCAAAAGACAACTAACTCCCCCAACATCAACAAATGCACCATATGGAACAAAGCGTTTAACTGTTCCGTCAACAATTTTATTTATGAAATTTGTTTGCCAAAAAACCTCTTCGTTTGCAGCGTGTGTTTTATCTTCCAAAATTCGAATTGAAGCTTTAATTTTCTTTTCCTCGCCGTTAATTTCTGTTGCAATTGCCATAACTTTTTTCCCAACATAACTTCTTGGGTTAACGGATTTATATGAACAAATTTCGGTTGCGGGAATAACAATTTCATATTCTCCCATTTTGGAGGCAAGCGAGCCGTCGTTTAAACATTTTGAAATAACAATTGGGAAAGCAGCCCCAAGTTTAATTTCTTTTGCGTTTTGTGTTTCAAGTTTAATTTGAGCGGCTTTTTTTTGCGACGCTTCAATCATTCCGTCTTCTGTTCGATTTCCAGTTACAAGAACTGAAAAACGATCGCCAATTTTCGAATTTGAAAAATCTTCGACTTCGCCGCTTGGGACGAAAGCATCAAGTTTTCCGCCAAGATTAAAAACAAGCCCGTCATCTTTAATTGAAACAACAATTCCGTTTGCAAGTTGATTTTTCTTATATGTTGTTATTGTTTTTTCAACTTCTTCAATGCTAAATTTAGTGTCCATTTCTTCTCCAACTTTTTTAAACAAAAAAGGGCGATTTTGCCCTAGTTTTGAAGTTCCTCATAGAAATCCATGAGAACATTTTTCATTTCTTTATACAAAAATTTAATTGATTTTATGCTTGAAGCAACATAGTCAAATCCAACGATAAGACCATTTAAAATTTTAAGGTTTTCAATTTCGCACGCGTTAACAATTGCGTCAAGAATTATATATGCTTCTTCTCGAATATCGCTTTTAATTCTTGTTGTATAGTCGATTTCTGCCATCATGTCGTTTGCAAGTTTTTTGATTTCATCGAAATATTCTTGGCAATTAACTTCGTTTGGTTCTCTTTCTTCTTCGGCTTCAATTTCAAAATCTTTTTCCATAAGATTCTCCTTTATTGCCTTTAATTTTATCACACACATTCCCCTTTTTCAAAGCGATTTTAACTTATGATTTCCCTTGATTATAAAATATTTATATGTTATACTTTGAAAGCAAAAATTAATTAAAGGCGGAAAAAACATGATTCAAGTTTCAAACGTAACACTTCAATTTGGCGGCAGAGTTCTTTTTAAGGATGTTAATCTTAAATTTTCAAAAGGAAATTGCTATGGAATTATTGGCGCAAACGGCGCGGGGAAATCAACTTTCCTTAAAATTTTAACAGGCGAACTTGAACCAAACAAAGGCGAAGTTATCTTAGATCCAAACGAAAGAATGTCGGTTTTGGAACAAAACCAAAACAAATATGACGAAAACACGGTTTTGGAAACAGTTTTGCTTGGACATAAGCGTCTTATGGAAATTCAACGCCTTAAAGACGAACTTTATATGAAAGAAGATTTCACAGAAGAAGACGGAATTAAAGCCGGCGAACTTGAAACTGAATTTGCAGAACTTGGCGGATGGGAAGCAGAAAGCGAAGCAAAAACTCTTCTTTCCGGAATTGGAATTCCAGATTCTCTTTTCGACACAAAAATGAAAGATATCGACCCAAAACAAAAAGTTAAAGTTCTTCTTGCCCAAGCGCTTTTTGGCAACCCAGACATTTTGATTTTGGATGAACCAACAAATAACCTAGACTTTAAAACAACTCGCTGGCTTGAAAACTATCTTCTTAACTTTGAAAACACAGTTATCATTGTTTCCCACAACCGTCACTTTTTAAACAAAGTTTGCACACACACATGCGACGTTGACTATGGTCAAATTAACATGTATCTTGGAAACTACGACTTCTGGTATGAAACAAGCCAACTTATGGCTCGCCAAGCAAAAGAACAAAACAAAAAAGCAGAACAAAGAGCAAAAGAACTTAAAGATTTCATTGCGCGATTTGCCGCAAACGCATCAAAATCGAAACAAGCAACTTCAAGAAAAAAAGAACTTGAAAAGCTCACTTTGGACGATTTCAAACCTTCTTCAAGAAAATATCCATACATTAACTTTGAATATACTCAAGAAATTGGAAAGGAAATTTTAAAAGTTGAAAACCTAACTAAAAAAGGAATGTTTAACAATCTTTCGTTCACGGTTAGTCGCGATGATAAAATTGCAATTCTTTGTTCAAACGGTCTTGCCGTAACAACGCTTTTCAACATTCTTTTTGGACTTGAAAAGCCAGACAGCGGAACCGTTACATGGGGAAAGACAACAAAAGTTACCTATCTCCCACAAGACAATCGCTCTTTCTTTGAGGGCTGCGATCTTTCGCTTGTCGACTGGCTCCGTCGTTTCTCAAAAGATCAAACCGAAACATACATTCGAAGCTGGCTTGGAAGAATGCTTTTCTCTGGCGAAGAAGCCTTGAAAGAAGCAAACGTTCTTTCGGGAGGAGAAAAAGTTAGATGTATGATGGCAAAAATGATGCTTGAAGGAGGAAATGTTGTTCTTCTTGACGAGCCAACAAACCATCTCGACCTTGAAAGCATAACCGCGCTTAACAAAGGAATGGTTAACTTTAAAGGGGTTATGATTTTTGCTTCGCACGACCAAGAAATTGTTGAAACAGTTGCAAACAGAATTATTGATATTGTTGACGAAAACACATTTGTTGATAAGAAATGCACATTCGAAGAATATATGTCTTAATGAAAAATTAAATAAAAAAACGCAAAAAACATGTTTTTGCGCTTAAAAAAAAAGAACTTGCTTTTTAGCAAGTTCTTTCTTGTTCGCCGCTTAAAATTTTAACGCCATATTTTTTTGCATCTCTAAACATTCTGTTGCATTCAATAATTCCTGCTTCTGGGCTGTCGGACACATGAATAACATTTCGAGTTATGTCGCCAATTCCAAAATCGTAGCGAATCGTTCCAACTTCTGGATCTTTTGTTGCTCCTGTGCCTTTACGAAGATGTTTAATGCAACCTTTTTTGCCTTCAAATTGAAGGACAGTAACTGGCCCGCTTTTCATGTAGTCGCAAACATTTCTAAAACCCTCTTCTCCAATGAGAGGAATAAGATGTGGATAGTGGTCAGCAAGAATTGCGTCGTTTAAAATCATAACTGCTCTTTTTGTTACCTTTCCATATTCGCTAAATCGAGCAACAACTGCTTTTTCAAATTGTCTAAAACCAGGTTTTAAAATTATACATGCAAGTTCTGTCTCTGACTTATCTGCGTTTAAGTTTTCTTTGTTCATATTCTCTTTATTCATATTTTCTCCTTATAAAAATTAGTATATCAAAAATATGAATACTTTTCAAGTAAAAACAAAATATTTTTATTAATGAATTAAGATTATTCTGAAATTCGTTTAATATCTGCCCCAAGGAGCGAAAATGTTTCTTCAAATTTATAATAGCCGCGGTCGATTAAATTAACATTTGAAAGTGTTGAATGTCCGCTTGCGGCAAGAGATGCAATTGCAAGAGCAACTCCCCCGCGAAGGTCGGCAGCTTCAATGTTTGCGCCATAAAGTTTTTCAACGCCGCGAATTATTGCCGTTCGGTCTTTAACAGTTATTTCTGCGCCCATTTTAACAAGTTCTGGAACATGTTTAAATCTTGTTTCGAAAAGATTTTCAACAACAATGCTTGTCCCTTTTGAAATTGTTTGAAGAGCAAGCATTTGGGCTTGGAGGTCGGTTGGATAGCCGGGATATGGCGAAGTTTCAATTTTTGAAATCGCTTTTGGGCGTCCGTCAATTTTAACATAAAGCGTGTTATTTTTAATTTTAATTTTTGCGTTTGTTTGCTTAACTTTTTCCAAAAGTGCTTGGTTATGTTCTGGGCGGAAATTTTGAAATTCAACTTCACCGCCAAGGGCAAGCGCAGCAATTAAATATGTTCCCGCAATAATTCTGTCGGGAATTGGAGTGTATGTTCCGCCGCCAAGGCTTTCAACACCTTCAATTGTTATTGTGCTTGTTCCTGCGCCATAAATTTTTGCGCCAAACTTGTTTAAGAAATTTGCAAGGTCAACAATTTCTGGCTCTTTTGCCGCATTAATAATTTTTGTTGTACCTTTTGTTTTTGTTGCAGCAAGCATAATGTTTTCGGTTGCCCCAACGCTTGGAAAATCGAGATTAACAATTCCGCCGCGCATGTTGCTTCCGTCGCAAGTTAAATAGCCATGTTTATCGGTTATTTTAACGTTAAGAGCTTTAAGTCCTTTAATATGTAAGTCAATTGGACGCGCACCAATTGCACAACCTCCCGGATAGGCCACTTTTGCCTTTTTTTGTTTTCCTAAAATTGAGCCAAGGCTGAAAATTGACGAACGGAGGCACGAGGCAAGTTCTTGCGGAATTGCAGAAGACGAGAGATTTCCGCAATCAATTGTTAAATCACAATTGTTATGTATTTTCCCGTCGGAGCACGAAGTTTCAACTTTTGCGCCAAGGTTTTCCAAAATTTTTGTCATATTAACAATGTCAACATATTCTGGGCACTCGCGAAGAGTTATTGGCCTATCACATAAAATGCAGCCCGCCAAAATTGGGAGATAGGCATTTTTTGCCGAGGTTATTCGAGCAGCTCCCCCAAGTTTTTTGCCGCCTTTAATTAAAAATTTATCCATAAAGTTCCACCTATTTCATACTATGATTTTTTGCGTGTATTCGTTAAAAAACACGGGGTGCTTTTATTTTTATATGAAAATTTTTCAAAAAAGTTTTCTTACGCTTTTAATTGTTAAATTAATTCATAATTATGTGATATAATATAAATATGATTAAAAGCGGACATAAAAAAATTGAAATAACTTTTGCGCTTGTTTTTTCGTTGTTGCTTTTTTCCATTGCAATTTTTTCTGGCTGTTCAAAAGAACCAGACTACACAAATATGGTAAGTTCAACATATGTTCCAACAACCACTCAAATTTTCACCGATGAATTTGCAGTTAAATCGCTTAAAAAAGATTCGCAAGAGCCAATTAAAATTCTGCAACTTACCGACATACACATTGGAAACGGCCCTCTAACCTCAAAGCGCGACCGCAAGGCAATTGAAGCAGTTTGCAAAATGATTGAAAGTTCCCGCCCAGATTTAATTGTTCTTTCTGGCGACCTTGTTTATCCAATTTTGCTTATGACCGGAACAAACGACAACTTAACTGCGCTTAAAGTTTTGGCAAAAGTTATTGACGCATATAAAACGCCATGGACAATTTGTTTTGGGAACCACGACGCAGAAGCAACCGCAAAATATTCAAAGTCGGAACTTTGCGATTTCTTGGAAGGAAGTGACCTTTCCTATTGTCTTTTTTCAAGAGGTCCTTCGTCAATTGACGGCATGGGAAATCACATAATCAATTTATACAACTCTAACGGCGAGTTTAACACCGCAATTTTCCTTTTGGACAACGGAATGTATAACGGCGAAACGCAACTTAGCGGATATATGGAAGTTACGCAAAGCCAAACATCTTGGTATGAGGAAAATGTTAATTTAATTTCAAATAAGGTTGGAAAAACAATTCAATCCTTTGTTTTCTATCACGTTCCAGGAAAAGAATATGAACTTGCTTGGGAAGAATTTAAAAGCGGCGAAAGCGAAAATGTTAGCCTTATTTATGGCTATGCAAACGAGCCAAACGAAAAAATAAGTTGTTCAAGCGAACTTGGAACTTTTTGGGATAAAGTTAAAGAACTTGGAAGCACAAAAGCAATTTTTTGCGGTCACGACCATTTAAACGATTTTTCTCTTGAGTATTATGGCGTTCGCTTAACTTTCAGCAAATCTATTGACTACACCGCTTATGCTTTCCAAGGAATTGCCGAAAAAACCGAACAACGCGGCGGAACAATAATTTCCGTTTCCATGGACGGAAGTTTTGATATTTCGGCAAAAAAACTTGTTGATATAAAATAAATTTGACTAGTTATATTAAAAATGTTAAAATTTTTTCATGAAAAAACTTAAGTACAAAAAATACAAAGGAAAAATCGGACTTATTGTTCCCCTAGTTTTGCTTGTTTTAACTGGCGCAATTTTAATGATATGGCTTTTACCAAAAGGCGTTGGTGCTTCCGACTCCCTTGGAGTTCGAATTGCTTCAACTTGTCTTCTTGGAATTATAGCCCTTGTTTTTTTCTGGTGCATTTTTTGGAACTACTATGTTATAACCGACGTTTCAATAATCTGCGTAAGTGGGCCTTTCACGTCGAGGATTAGGCTTGAAAACATAACGGAAATTAAAGAAAGAATTGGGATTCTTTCGTCCTTTTGCCTTTCAATCGACAGGCTTTCAATTTACACTGGAAAAGGATTTTTTAAGAGATTTGACATTGCTCCAAAAGATAAGGAAGAATTTTTAGATGAACTTTCCTCAAAGATTAATGTTACAATTACAAGGAGAAAATAGCATGCAAAAAGTTGTTGTTATAAGCGGTGGAACAAGCGGAATGGGAAAAACCGTTGGCGAAATGCTTGAAAAAGACGGCAACATTGTTCTTGCGTTCGGGCGAAATCCTCAAAACGGCGAATTTAAAGTTGACGTTCGAAACGAAGAAGAAGTTGAAAATTTCTTTAATATGGTTAAAGAAAAGTATGGACATATCGACATTTTAATTAACAGCGCGGGATATGGACTTTCGGGCGCTGCGGAACTTGCTGAATTTAATGAAGTTAAAAATCTTTTTTATGTTAACTATTTTGGCTCGCTTAAATGCGTCCAATGCGCGCTTCCGCTAATGCAAAAAGGAGCAAAAATTTTTAACATAAGTTCGTGCTGTGCGCTTTTCGCAATGCCATTTAGAATTCACTACTGCGCAAGCAAGTCTGCCCTTTCAATGCTTTCATATGGTCTTAGAATGGAACTTGAAGATGCGGGAATTTACGTTTCAACAATTAACCCCGGCGATGTTAAAACAAAATTTATTTCTTCGCGTGTTAAGAATTTTGAAACAAACGAAAAATATGAGAACCGCGTTGAAAACGCCCAAGCGCTTGTTGAAAAAAACAATTCAAAGCGAATGAGCCAAGAATATGCATCAAAAAAGATTTACAAAATCGTTTGCAAGAAAAAGCCAAAAGCAATGTATATCATTGGCAATAAATATAAAGTTTTTAATTTTCTTGTTAAACTTTTCCCAATTAACTGTTTTCTTAAAGTTTCCAACAAAATTTTTGGTGGCAAGAAAAAAGTTAAATAAAACTTAATTTTTTAAACTTAAAGTTGCTTATATGGCAACTTTTTTTAAACAGGAACATATCTTGCGTTTACCCCGGTTTGATAGACATGGAAAAGCCCGCCAAACGAATCGAATTTTCTCCGTCCAAGAAGGCGGCGTGCGTCTTCCAAATTTGCAACAGAAAATTTAACCGAAATTCCGCAAGAAACATTAATTTTTCTTGGCGTTGAAACAACCATAACTCTAACGCCATATGAACGCAAAAGATTTGCAAAAGTTATTGTTTCATTTCGCGCCCTGAAAACTGCCAATCCATATTCCATTTTTTCTTCCCCTTTTGTTAACAATTTTTTTTCTTAATTCACTATATTGAATAAACAAAAAAAAGGTTAAAAGAAGGTTCCTATGATTTATTTAGACAACAGCGCAACAACGCGCCCAAAACCACGCGAAGTTATTTATGCGGTTAATAAAGGTTTAACAACTCTTTGTGCAAATCCGGGACGAAGCGGACACTTCGCAAGCCTTAACGCTGCAATTGAGGTTTCTTCCGTTCGCGAAAAACTTTCAAACATGTTTGGAAACGACAGCCCACAAAACGTTATTTTCACGCAAAATTGCACCGATTCGCTTAACCTTGCAATTCTTGGAACGGCGCGAAAAGGTGGTCATGTTATAACAACAACATATGAGCATAATTCAACTCTTCGCCCTCTTCGAGAACTTGAATCTAAAGGGATTATTGAACTTACAATTGTTGAACCAAAAACCAAGCAAATTTGTGCATCCGACATTTTGCCACACATTAAAGAAAACACCTATCTTGTTTCAACAATCCACATTTCAAACGTTGACGGCGCCGAAACCGACATTGAAGGAATTGGAAAACTTTGCAAAGAAAAAGGACTTATCTATCTTGTTGATGGTGCGCAATCTGCCGGACACAGACGAATAAATATGCAAGAACAAAACATTTCACTTTTAACTCTTGCTGGGCATAAAGGGCTTTATGGCCCTCAAGGAATTGGCGTGCTACTTATTTGCGGAGATGTTAATCTTTCCCCAATTCGCTTTGGCGGAACAGGAACACAATCGATTGAAACGCTTCAACCTTCCGAGCGTCCAGAATGCTTTGAAAGCGGAACAATTGCCCTTCCTAACATTTTAGGGCTTGGCGCAGGAATTGATTTTGTTTCAAAAAATCAAGATAAAATCAACTATAAACTTGAATTTTTAACAAAAAAACTAATAAATGAACTTCAAAAAATAAAAAATGTTAAAATTTATACTTCCGAAGACAATCTTAACGGAGTTGTTTCTTTTAACATTTCAAATGTGGATTCAACAATTGTTAGCGAATTTTTAAGCGACAGATTTGAAATTTGCGTTCGAAGCGGATTACACTGCGCTCCTTTAAAACACAAATCGCTTGGAACAATTGAGCAAGGAACTGTTCGCGTTTCAATTTCCTATTTCACAACCGAAGAAGAAATCATGCTCTTTTGCAAAGCAATTAAATACTTTATCAAAACTTACGAAATTTAATTTTTATTCTCTATTTTGTATATTTATTCATTTTACTTCCTTTGCCAAAATTGGCAAGCGCGTTCGACGAATAAGAATATTTGTTTGAAAGTTTTGTTTCCATTTTGGTTTTTGCAAGTTCAATTAAACGAGTTATAAGTTTTTCAAACGTGTAGCCTTGATCTTTAAAAAGATAGAACGCAAGTGAGCCTGGAATTGAGTTAAGTTCGTTAAGATATATTTTATTTTGCTTTTTGTCAACAAGGAAATCAATTCGAACAACCCCGCTGCAATCGAAAACTTTGAAGGCTTTTTTTGAAATTTCCTGAATTTGCTGTTCAACGGATTGGCTAAGTTTTTTTGGTTCTTTTTTAGAATTTGTTTGCGCATTATTTCTTGCAATATATTTTTCGTCAAAACTTAAGAAACTGCTCCAACTTTTTGGGTATTCAAGCGCGGAAACTTCTTGATAGTCGGAGTTTCCTAAAACAGCGCAGTTAACTTCAACTGCATTTTCAATTGCTTTTTCAACAATAATCCTCTCGTCATAACTTGCGGCAATTTCAATTGCTTCCTCAAGCTGCTCTTTTGTTTCACATTTTGAAATTCCAATGCTGCTTCCCAGATTTGCTGGCTTAACAAAGCAAGAGTTTTCGTAAAGAGAAAGTGCAGTTTCCGTTTCTTCAAGTATTCTTTCCGTTTCAAGATAGTAATCTGTTTTTGAAAAACTATGATAAAGCGGGGTTTCAATTTTGTTTGCAACCAAAACATCTTTCATAATTATTTTATCCATACAAATTGCGCTCGACATAACGCTTGCGCTTGTGTATGGAATTGTTGAAAGTTCGAAAACGCCTTGAACTGTTCCGTCTTCCCCGTTTAAGCCATGAAGGCAAAGAACCGCGCACGAAACTTCAAACGATTTTCTAAACGCAAAAGCGGATTGTATGTAGATATTTTTTTCGCCGGGTTTAAACGCAACTTGTTTAAACGATTTTTTGTTAAAGTTAACATATGTTTCATAATTTTCAAGTTTTTTTCCAAAAAGCATTGCGCCGTCCCTTGAAACATAAAGCGGAAAGACATCGTATTTTTCCCTATTAATATTTTTTAAGACCTGCAAGCCGGTTATGATTGAAATGTCGTGTTCGGCGCTTTTCCCGCCAAAAACAACAAGAACTTTTTCTTTTTCCATATTTTAAAACCTCTTTGGCTTATATATGAAAGAAAACCTTGCTGTGTTAACAAGGTTTTCCAAAAAAAATTATTTCAATTGTTTTCGCTTAAATTTGGGCGGCATCCGCAGTAGTCTTGGCGATATAATCCCAATTCCTTTGAAAGTTGAAGCGAGCGCAAATAACCATTTTCCTTTTTAAAGTCGGCAAGAAGTGCTTTTGTTTTTCCGCCATGTTTTAAAATTTCATTTTCAAGTTCAATCAGAATTTCGTTAATCCAAGCCGCGTTTTTATGCGGGCTTACGGAAAGCGTTGTTCCAAAGAAATTAAATCCATTTTTTTCTGCAATATGCGCTGTTTTTTCAAGGCGGAAAGAATAGCAATGTTTGCATCTTTCGCTTCCCTCTTTTTCATTTTCAAATCCGCAAATTGCTTTTGCAAACTCGCTTGGATTATAGTCGGAATCTAAAAATATAATTTTATTTTCACTTTTTGAGTTAAGGATTTCAATAAGTCTTATTTGCTCTTTTTTTCTTTTTTCATATTCGTCTTTTGGAAAGATGTTTGGGTTATAATAGAAAACAGTTATATCAAAAAAGTTTTGGAGTCTTTCAATAACTGCGCTTGAACATGGCCCACAACAAGAATGCAACAAAAGAGTTTTTCGACCGTTTAAGTTCGAAATAATTTCCTTCATTTTCTCGTTATAATTTGTTTTTTCCATGTTTTTTGCCTCAAAAAACTGCATATAATGCAGTTTTTTAACTAATTTATTCTTCTTCGTCGTCTAAGTTAACATTATGAATAACTTCTTGAACGTCGTCGCTTTCTTCAAGTTTATCAACCATTTTTTGGAAAGTGTCACATTGTTTTTCATCAAGGTCAACATAATTTTGAGGGATAAACTCAACCTCGCTTGAAATGAATGACAATCCGTCTGCTTCAAGTTTAGATTTAACGTCGCTTAAATTTTCTGGCGCGCAAACAATTTCATAAACATCGCCTTCGTCCTTAACATCTTCGGCGTCTGCGTCAAGAGCCATAAGCAAAACATCGTCTTCGCTTAAATTTCCCTTTTCCAAAACAAGAACACCTTTTCTGTCGAACAAGAAGCTTACGCAACCAAGCGAGCCAAGAGAACCGCCAAACTTATCGAACGCATGGCGAACATCGCCCGCAGTTCTGTTTTTATTATCGGTTAAGCATCTAACAATAACCGCGCTTCCGCCAACACCATATCCCTCATAACTGCATTCTTCATAGTTGATGCTTCCAAGTTCGCCGCTTGCTTTTTTAATACTTCTTGAAATTGTGTCGTTTGGCATGTTGTTTTGTTTTGCCTTCGAAATTAAGTCTTTAAGTTTCCCGTTTGATTCTGGGTCTGCCCCGCCGGTTTTAACTGCAACTGCAATTTCTCTTCCAATCTTTGTGAAAATTTTTCCTTTTTGTGCATCAGATTTTTCCTTTGCGTTTTTAATATTGTGCCATTTGCTATGTCCGCTCATGTTAATTCTCCTTTTCCTTAATTTTAAACATTAAAATGCTTCCTGCAACACCTGCATTTAAGCTTTCAATTCCTTTATTCATTTTAATTGCAACGCTTTTGCTGAGTTTTTTTAGTTCATTTGAAACGCCGTTGCCCTCGTTTCCAACAATAATTCCAACAGGAAATTTTAACTGCGCTTTTGAAATATCTTCGCCGTTCATTTCGCCGCAATATAAATTCATTCCTTTAAAATTTGAAACAAACTCTTCGCGCGAAAGTTCATAAACTCTTGTTTTAAAAATTGCGCCCATTGTGCTTCGAACAACCTTTTCGTTTGATACGCTTGCACAATTTATCAAGTATATGTCGTTAAACTCAAAAGCAAGCGCGCTTCGAACAAGCGTTCCAACGTTCCCAGGGTCTTGAACTTCATCCAAAACAAGAAAGTTTCCCGAAGGAGGTTTGAAAGGTCGTTTTCGAGTTCGAACAATTGCAAGCGCACCTTGCGAATTTTCCGCGCTTGAAAGCGTTTTGAAAACTTCGCTTGAAACAATAATGTTTTTGCTTTTTGCAAGAGAAGCAAACTTTTCCTCTTTGTTTTCCTCAAAAACAACAACTTCAATCTCTTCGCCCGCCAAGATCGCTTCCTCAATTAATTTTGGGTTGTCTAAAAACAAAAAGCCTTTTTCTTTTTTAAGCTTTTTAATTTCCTTAACTTGCGAATTTGATGTTGAGGTTATGACCATAAATTAATAATAACACACCGCTTAATAATTTCAAAATAACAAACACAAATTTTTAGGCATATTGTTTTAATATGTTTAGTTTAAGCGTGTGTTTGATTGTTAAAAACGAAGAAAAGGTGTTAAAAAGATGCCTTTCATGCGTCAAAAAGTTTGCCGACGAAATTATTGTTGTTGACACAGGTTCAACCGACAAAACAAAAGAAATTGCAAAAGCAGAAACAGAAAATGTTTACGATTTTAAGTGGGTTAACGATTTTTCAAAGGCGCGTAATTTTTCCTTTTCAAAAGCAACTTGCGACTTTGTTATGTGGGTTGACGCCGACGATGTTATAACAGAGGAAAACGTTAACAAAATTAACTTGCTTAAAAAAATTGGAACAGGCGCAGATGTTTATATGCTCAAATATGCAATTGCGTTTGACGAAGAGAATAACCCAACTTTCACATATGAGCGCGAGCGCATACTTCGAAGAAGCATGAACCCAACTTGGCGCGGATTCATTCACGAAGCGATTGCCCCATTTGGAAAAGTTGAACACATGGACATAACAATTGAACACCGAAAAATTGTTCCAATGCCCCCAAAACGCAATTTAAAAATGTATCAACTTAAAATTAAAGAAAACTATCAGTTTTCAACACGCGAACTTTTCTATTATGCGCGCGAACTTTATTACAACGAAAACTACTCTTCTTGCATTAAAACTCTTAAAAAATGTTTAAAAAAGCAAGATTTATTTATAACGAACAGAATTGATGCGCTAAAAATTATGGCAAATTGCAATCTTACACTTGGCAAAAATGAAATTGCAAAAGAAAATTTGTTTTCGATAATTCAAATTGCTCTTCCAAGTTCGGAAGTTTGTTGCATGCTTGGAGAAGTTGAAATTGAAGAAAAAAACTTTGCAAAAGCAAAGTTTTGGTTTAATTGCGCCTTAAATTGCGAAAAAGACTATTCAAACGGCGCGTTTATTGAAGACGACTACTATTATTTCATTCCATACATGCAACTTTGTTATGTAAATTTTAAGCTTGGAAATTTTGAAAAGGCAAAACAATTTCACGAAAAAGCAAAAGCAATTCACCCCAACAATCCGTCCGTTATCTATAATGAAGAATTTTTCTCAAAAACTTAGTTCGTTTTCCGAAGCAAACTTTTCTTGCTTTCGAGGCAATGGAATTTCCTTTACAGCTTCAAGTTTTGAAACCATGAAATCATAGTGCTTTTCCTTAAACTCGTTTTCGGAAATATCGTCGGAGAAAATCCCCGTGCACCCATAGTCAAGAGCGGTTCGCGAAGTGTTGCTTTTGTCCATATGGGCAAACACGCGAACACCTTTTTTATTAATTTCGTTAATGTCGATTTTAAGAAAATCAACAGGAAAAACATGAAGATATTTAATCTTATCGCAAGAATCTATAATATGTAAAAGTTCTCTTGTTGTGTAGTTCTTTTTATAGTTTGTTAGCATAATTTCATCGAAATCATACATTTTATTAACATTTTCAAGCATTTCTTTTGAAGTTACAAACGGCAAAACGCTTTTTGAAATGTCAACTTCTTTTTCTCTTGCAAGTTCAACAATTCTTTTATAAACTTTCGTTTCGCTTTTTTCTTTGGTGTCGATAATAAATTTACAGTCTGGATTTTGCTCAATAAGTTCAAAAAGTTTTTCTTCCGTCATCCCCTCAAATTTGCCCGCAATTTTTGTTTGTGTGTAAGTTTCATAAGGGATTGGATTTTTCATGCTGTAATCATCAAAATATTCATATTTATGTGTTGCAACAAGTTTCCCTTCTTTTGAAAAAACAAAGTCATATTCAAACATTCTTGTTCCGTCTGCATAATATTTTTGAAAGCCTTCAACAGAATTAAGATAGTTTAAGCTTTTCCCGTTGACCTCAAGCGCGCCGCCAGCATGCGCAACAACATAAGAATATGAAGGCGAAATTCCAGGATTTACATATGTTTTTCTTGGAGCCAATGAAAAAGTAAGCGAAATTGTAAAAATTGCTGTTGCAGCTGCAATAATAATCTTTTTTCCGCTTTCTCCTAATTTATCTTGATTTTTTAAAAAACCATTAAATTCTGTTTTGCGCTTAGTAAAATATTTTAACTTTTTCATTCACAAACATTGTATTACATAAAATCTAATTCGTCAATAAAAATATTTTAAAATTGGTTGACAAATTCCGCTCAATATGGTATCATGCATTCGCATTAAAAAAATGCGGGTGTAGCTCAGTGGTAGAGCTCCAGCCTTCCAAGCTGGCTGCGAGGGTCCGATTCCCTTCACCCGCTCCAAACAAGAACACTTCCGTGTTCTTTTTTTTCGCTTTCCGTTCGGGAACCTCTGTTCGAATTTGGTCGTCTTTTCGCTCCCGCGCAAAATCCTCCCTTTCTCTCAGAAACTTGCCTTCGCTTCCTTCCTCCCTATTCGGTCGGCGCTTGGCGCGTTTCCCTTCACCCGCTCCAAACAAGAACACTTACGTGTTCTTTTTTTCGCTTTCCGTTCGGGAACCTCTGTTCGAAATTGGTCGCCTTTTCGCTTACGCGCAAAATTCTCCCTTTCTCTCAGAAACTTGCCAACTAAAAACTAATAATTTCAATATTTACTTTTAATTTCTTAGCATATTCAATTGTTGACTTTGTTCCATTTCCCACGCCACTAAATATAGCAATGAGAAGCGAAGAATTTTTAATCATATATTGATTTCTTTCAATCATACATTTTCTTCCAGTATAATCATCATATAAGCAATGAACATCATCAATATTAGAAATAATATGTTTATATCTCTTTTTAGAATTTTCATCCCAAAACTTATCTTGTGTTTTGCATGGAATTGCTCCAATCAACCTAATCTGAGGATATGTTTTTTTTAGCTCAAAAATAATTTCTGCACAATAAATATCACAACCTAAAGCTAAACCCGTTATAAATATTTCATACCCTTTATCTATCGCATCAATAATTTTTTCTTTTATTAACTTTTTTACTTCAAGGCATCTAGGATCACTTTCATTATTACCCCAAGGTAAATTTTGAGGTCGAGGTCCAGTAAAAGCACAAGTTTTATTTTTCATTAAGTATTTCCTCCAAACAGGGATATATCGTTTATATTTACACAAAATAAATAAAAAGTCAAGGATATATCCCTGATTATTTTAAAGACACAATGATAAAATTAAATTAAGGATATATCGTTGAATTAAAACATGAAAACAACCGAAGCAATAACAAAAAGAATATTGAATTTATGCAAGGAAAGAGATATAACACCAAATAAACTTGGAACTATATCTGGCGTTGAACCAAGCACAATAACAAGCATTTTTTATGGAAAAAGCAAAAATCCCGGAATTGTTACAATTAAATCTATTTGCGATGGTCTTGATATAACACTTTTTGAATTCTTTAACGACCCGCTTTTCAAGTCAAATGAAATTGACGATTAAAACATCTTTTAAATAAAATTATAAAAATAAGAACACTTACGTGTTCTTTTTTTTATTCCCCCTCTCTTTTAAGGCTCTTTTTTTCATTTTTTTATAAAATTTATTGTTAAATCACTTTATTTCTTTATGAAATAGGTTATAATAGATAGTATGGAGAATAAGAACTTTCAATTAAATTCAAAATTCACACCTTCTATAGACCAACAAAACGCGATTAACAGTTTAACCGCGGGTTTAAACGATGGAATTAAAAATCAGGTTCTTCTTGGCGTTACGGGAAGCGGCAAAACCTTCACGATGGCAAACATAATTGCAAACCAAAATCGCCCAACTCTTGTTATAGCACACAACAAAACTCTTGCTGCTCAACTTTGCAACGAGTTTAGAGAATTTTTCCCAAACAACCGCGTTGAATATTTCGTTTCCTACTACGACTACTATCAACCAGAAGCATACATAGTTTCAACCGACACATACATTGAAAAAGATATGGCAATTAACGACGAAATTGAAAAACTTCGCAATGCCGCAACCGCCTCACTTTTTGAACGCAGCGACACAATTATTGTTGCATCAGTTTCTTGCATTTATGGTCTTGGCGACCCAGAAGAATATAACGGACTTCAAGTTAATGTTCGCGAAGGCGACGAAGTTAACAGAAACTCAATTATGCGCCGACTTGTTGAAATTCAATACACGCGAAATGACATCGATTTCAAACGCAGCACATTCCGCGTTAAGGGCGACACCTTAGACATTTTCCCAGCAAACAGCAGCGAAATTGCCGTTCGAATTGAGTTTTTTGGCGATGAAATTGAAAGAATCTATCAATTTAACCACCTAACAGGCGAAAAAATTGCAGAACTTAAATCCTACACATTCTTCCCAGCAACCCACTATGCAATTTCCCGCCCTCGTCTTCTTTCCGCAATTTCACAAATTGAAAAAGACGCAGAAATTGAAGTTAAACGCTTTGAAAACAGCCAAAAATTTGTTGAAGCGCAAAGGCTTAAAGAAAAAGTTAATTACGACATCGAAATGATGAAAGAAGTTGGCTATTGCAGCGGAATTGAGAACTATTCTCGCTATTTCGACGGACGAAAACCAGGCGAAGCGCCATACACGCTTTTAGATTATTTTCCAAAAGGTTTCTTAACTCTCATTGACGAAAGCCATATGACAATCCCTCAAATTCGCGCAATGTATAATGGCGACCGCGCAAGAAAAGACAACCTAATTAACTATGGGTTCCGTCTTCAATCGGCATACGACAACCGTCCTCTTAACTTTGAGGAATTTAAGGAAAAAGTTGGACAAACAATTTTCGTTTCGGCAACTCCAGGAAAATATGAACTTGAAGTCTCAGAAAAAGTAACAGAACAGTTAATTCGTCCAACTGGGCTTTTAGACCCTTCAATTGAGGTTATTAAAACCCAGGGTCAAGTTCAAGTTTTGCTTGAAAAAATTAAGGAAACAATTGAGAAAAATGCAAGAGTTCTTGTTACAACTTTAACAAAAAAGATGGCAGAAGATTTAACCGTCTATCTTTCCGAGCATGGAGTTAAAGCAAGATATCTCCATTCCGACATCGACACCATGGACAGAATTGATCTTCTAAACGATCTTCGAACTGGCGAATTTGATGTTCTTGTTGGAATTAACCTTCTTAGAGAAGGGCTTGACCTTCCAGAAGTTATGCTTGTTGCAATTTTGGATGCAGATAAGGAAGGATTCCTTCGAAGCGAAGGCGCGTTAATTCAAACAATTGGACGCGCAGCACGAAACAGCGAAGGACATGTTATTATGTTTGCCGACCGAATTACCGACGCGATGAAACACGCAATTGACGAAACAAACCGACGTCGTCAAATTCAAGACGAATATAATAAACAACACGGAATTATTCCAAAAACAATCATTAAAGAAGTTAAAAACACAATTGAAATAACAAAGAAAGCAAGAAACAACCTTACAAAAGTTGACGCTGCAAAAGAAATTGAACGCCTTAAAGGACTTATGAAAGTTGCTTCTGCAAACTTAGATTTTGAACTTGCAATTGAATATCGCGAGGAAATTAGCAAATTGAAAAAGAGGTTACAAAATGGAAAGTGATAAAATTATCATTAAAGGTGCACGCGAAAACAATTTAAAAAATGTTAATCTTGAACTTCCAAGAAACAAACTTATTGTTTTCACAGGAGTTAGCGGAAGCGGGAAAAGCACGCTTGCGTTCGACACGATTTTTGCCGAGGGTCAAAGAAGATATATGGACTCTCTTTCTTCCTATGCGCGTCAATTTCTTGGGCAAAGTTCAAAGCCAGATGTTGACAGCATTGAAGGTCTTTCCCCTGCAATTTCAATCGACCAAAAGTCAACAAACCATAACCCACGTTCAACTGTTGGAACAATAACTGAAATCTACGACTATATGCGCCTTCTTTATGCAAAAATTGGAAAGCCATATTGTCCACATTGCAACCGCGAAATTTCAACACAAACTGTTGACCAAATTATCGACAGGCTTATGGAAACACCTCTTGGCTCGAAAATTTTAATAACTGCTCCAATAATTTCAGGGAAGAAAGGAACCCATCAAGACATTCTTTCCTCTCTTGCAAAAAAAGGTTTTTCAAGAGTTGTTGTTGACGGAAAAATTCATAAACTTGACGAAGAAATTGAACTTGAAAAAAATCTTCGACATTCAATTTCGGCAATTGTCGACCGAATTGTTATGAAAGAAGATAGCAAAGAACGACTTTCCGACAGCGTTGAACAAGGTTTGATGTTAAGCCACGGAATTTTGGATGTATACTTTGAAAACAATCGCCACGAGAAATTTTCAACAAGGCACTCTTGCCCAGAATGCGGCTATTGCCTTGACGAAATAACTCCAAGACTTTTCAGTTTTAACAGCCCTTTTGGCGCTTGCCCTAATTGCCTTGGGCTTGGATACACAATGGACATTGACGAAAGTATTTTGCTTAAAAACAAAAATCTTTCCGTTAAAGGCGGTGCGTTCAATGTTTCGGGCTGGAAATATACCTATGGCGGAATGACAAAAGGATATTTCGATGCAATTGCGAAAAAATATGATGTTGATTTAAACACTCCAATTAAAGACCTCCCACGCGAAAAACTTAACCTTTTTCTTTATGGAACAGGCGACGATGTTTTGGACATAAGTTTTAAAGCAACTAATGGAACAACAAAATCTTTCAGTTCTCCTTTTGAAGGAATTATAAACAATCTTAAACGCCGATTTAAAGAAACCGACAGCGAATTTATGCGCAATGAAATTCAAAAACTTATGACAAACCAAAAATGCAGTGTTTGCCATGGAAAACGTCTTAAAGAAACGGCTCTTTCGGTTAAAATTGTTGGGCTCGACATTGCCGAAATGTCGGATATGTCGGTTGACAAACTTTTAAAACTTTTTGAAAATCTTGAAATAAGTGAATATGATAAAAAAGTTTCAGGCTCAATTTTAAAAGAAATTGTTTCAAGATTAACCTTCCTTAAAAACGTTGGGCTTTCCTATTTAACACTTTCGCGAGAAGCATCAACGCTCAGCGGCGGCGAAGCACAAAGAATTCGCCTTGCAACGCAAATTGGAAGCGGGCTTACTGGTGTTTTATATATTCTTGACGAACCAAGCATTGGACTTCACCAAGTTGACAATGAAAAACTTTTAAATACATTGTTTTCTCTTCGAAATCTTGGAAACACGCTTATTGTTGTTGAGCACGACGAAGAAACAATTTTATATGCCGACTATGTTGTTGATGTTGGTGTTTTTGCGGGAGAACACGGCGGCGAAATTGTTGCAACAGGAACTCCACAAGACATTATGAACTGCCCTCGTTCAATAACGGGAAGATTTCTTTCGGGAAAAGAAAAAATTGAAATTCCTTCAAAAAGACGACGCCCAAAAGGCTTCTTAAAAATTTCAAACTGCGAAGAAAACAACCTTAAAAAAATTGAGGCTAAATTTCCTGTTGGCTGTTTCACTTGCGTAACGGGTGTTAGCGGAAGCGGGAAAAGTTCGCTTGTTTCAAGAACGCTCTATCCAACCTTGGCAAACTATGTTAACAAAACAAATCGAGAAGAAGGAAAGCACGGAAAGGTTCAAGGACTTGAACTTTTCGATAAGGTTATTAACATCGACCAATCGCCAATTGGACGAACCCCACGAAGCAACCCTGCAACCTACACCGGAGTTTTCACTCCAATTCGTGAACTTTTTGCGTCAACACAAGCAGCAAAGGTTAAAGGATATAACGCATCTCGTTTCAGTTTTAATGTTCCGGGCGGACGTTGCGAACGCTGCGAAGGTGACGGAATTAAACGAATTGAAATGTATTTCTTGCCAGATATTGAAGTTCCATGCGAAGTTTGCGACGGAAAACGATATAATCAAGAAACTCTTTCAATAACATATAAAGGCAAAAACATTAGCGAAGTTTTGGACATGACAGTTGAAAACGCGCTTAAATTCTTTGGAAACATTCCTTCAATTCGAACAAAACTTCAAGCGCTTTACGATGTTGGTCTTGGATATATTAAACTTGGTCAATCTTCAACAACTCTAAGCGGCGGCGAGGCGCAAAGAGTTAAGCTTGCAACAGAACTTGCAAAAAGAAGCACCGGACAAACCCTTTATATTCTCGACGAGCCAACAACTGGACTTCACATGTATGACGTTAAAAAACTTATTTCAATTTTGCAAAAATTCGTTGAAAAAGGAAATTCCGTTGTTGTTATTGAACACAATCTTGATGTTATTAAAGTTGCCGATTACATCATCGACCTTGGGCCAGAAGGCGGCGACGGCGGCGGTCAAATTGTTGCGCAAGGTAACCCAGAAAAAGTTGCAAAGTGCGAAACAAGTTACACCGGTATGTATTTAAAAAAGATTTTATCAAAGGAAAAAAATGGACGAAATAATTAGGGAAAAAGTTAAAAACCTCCCCCGCTCAAGCGGCGTTTACATCATGAAAAATGATAAGGGAGAAATAATTTATGTTGGGAAAGCAAAGGTTCTTAAAAATCGCGTTTCCCAATATTTCCAAAACTCTCAAAAGCAAATTAAAGTTCAAACAATGGTCGACAACATTGCAGATTTCGAATATGTTATGACCCCAACCGAACTTGACGCGTTTATTTTGGAAAACACCTTAATTAAAAAACATAAACCTTTTTTCAACATTCTTTTAAAGGACGGGAAACAATATCCATATATTAAAGTTAACCCTCACGATGATTTCCCAAAATTTACGGTTGTTAGAAAAGTTAAACGCGACGGTGCAAAATATTTTGGGCCATACTTTGGAAAACTTAATGCCTATGAACTTCTTGAAACAATTCGCACGGCCTTCCCTCTTCGAAATTGCAACAAATCTTTTTCAATGAAAAAGCAAACTCGCCCTTGCCTTAACCATTCTCTTGGGCTTTGCAGCGCTCCTTGTTGCGGGCTCATTTCAAAAGAAGACTATAAAATTCTTGTTGGAAAAGCAATGCAATTTCTTAACGGAAATGAAAAAGAAATTAAAGAAATTTTGAAAGAAAAAATGGAAAAAGCAAGCGAAAGCGAAAATTTTGAACTTGCAATAACTCTTCGAAATCGAATTGCCATGATCAACGAACTTTCAAACAAAACAATTGTTGACCTTGCTAAAAACGAAGAAATAGACTTGTTTTGCATTGAAAACGACGGAAATTTTGCTGCTCTTAACACAACAATAATTCGAACTGGAAAAATTCTTTCAAGTCAAAACACAAATTTCACTCAAGGTTTGCCTTCGCTTGAAGAAAGTCTTGCGTCATACATTTTGCAATACTACTCTAACAAACTTGTTCCAAAAACAATATTAACAAACATCCCTTTGGATTTCGAACTCGTTTCAAACGCACTTTCTCTTTTGAAAGGCTCAAACGTTGAAGTTGCGATTCCACAAAAGGGAATTAAGAAAAAACTTGTTGATATGTCACTTAAAAACGCAAACAACACATTGCAAAAAGAAATTTCAAAAGGTGGCGATGAAATTTTCCTTGAAATGGTTAAAGAACTTAAAATTGCTCTTGGTCTTGAAAAACTTCCAAACAGAATGGAATGTTACGACATTTCCCACATTTCTGGGACAAACAAAGTTGGTTCAATGGTTGTTTTTTCGTTTGGAAAACCGCTTAAAAGCGACTATCGCAAATTTAAGATTAAAACAGTTGAAGGGAACGACGATTTTGCTTGCCTTCAAGAAGTTTTAAGAAGACGCAACGAGGAATTTAATAAGAAAAAAGATTTGTCGTTTAAAAAAGAACCCGACCTTCTTGTAATCGACGGAGGCAAAGGTCAACTCTCCTCGGTTGTTGAAGAACTTGAAAAAACAACCTTTAAAAATGTTCCAATAATTTCGCTTGCAAAGCGTTTTGAAGAAGTCTACACCCCATATTCAAAAATTCCAATTAGACTTCCAGAAGGTTCGCTTTCGCTTCGCCTTCTTCAAAACATTCGTGACGAAGCCCACCGTTTTGCAATAACATTTCATCGGTCACTAAGAAGCAAAAAAATGATTGAAGAAGACTAAAACATTAAAAAATCTCTCAAATTGAGAGATTTTTTAATGTTTTTAACTGATTTATCGCAAATTTTTATGAAATTCTTGCAACTGAAAGCGTTGCGCTTGGTCCTGGTGTTGCAACAATTTGAACATTTCCTGTTGTTGATGGAACAATTGTGATTTCGTCGTCAGCATTTAAATTTAGGACATAACTTCCGCTAACCCCCGCCGTTGAAGAAAGCAATAACCTTGTTGCTTGAATTTCGTTTCCATTTGTATTAAGGCTCACATACTCGTTTCCATTTCCGCCCGTAATTTTATTAACCGAATATGAAACTAAATAGGTTGCCGTCTCCAAAACCGTTATCGAATCGTTCCCTATCGTAAGTTCGTTATCAGTTAAAATTGTTGGCAAAGTAAGAGGTGTTCCATTCGTTGCAGTTTGCTCGTTACCATTATAAATAGTTGCACTGTCGCTAATCAAAGTTCCGGTTGGGCCTATTGGTCCCGTTGGTCCTGTTGGCCCTGTTGGTCCTGTTGGTCCTGTTGGACCAGGTTTTCCATAAATAACAGTTTGAATCCCTCTGTTTTCGCTATAATCATCACAACAACATCTTCTAATCAAAATAATTTCCTCCTTTTTTCGTCCTTACTTTCATTATATTAACGAGGAAATCCATTTGCGCACAAATTCTCCAAACTCCACCCCAAAATTCTCTTTTGCTCAGCAAAAAAACAACATAACTGTCAAACTATCCGAACGATTATGGAACAAGATGGATGTTTTAGTTATATACAAAATAACATAACTCTCAAACGGGAAAACGGATGGTGGGGCTCGCAATTCAATTTTTTTGGCAAAACTTTTAATAACATAACTTTCAAACTTATTAAAGGGAATATTCGCGGCAATGAGTGAAAGTTTTAATTTTATACAAACAACATAACTCTTAAACCCATTTCATCATTTTCTTTTTTAACTCATCGTTTTAGTTATATACAAAATAACATAACTCTCAAACAAATTTATCACGAGCAAGAACTTAATTATAGTTTTAGTTATATGCAAAGCAACTTAACTTTCAAACCCAGCTGGCGGTTTAAGTGATACTCAACGTTTTAATTTTAATAGATAATATAACAACCATCCAACTTTATTCGTCTCTATCTTTCCTGAAGGATCGTTTCAATTATTTACTATACCTCAAACTAAAAGGTAAAAACAGTATAGCAAAAACAACTAAAAAAGAATAAAAAATGAACTGCAATTCGAACCCGAAGTTCATACCTCTCAATTTGAGGCCAGAGCAATTCATCCACTTAGAGAATAACAAATCGAAATTGCTTTGTCAACACTTTTTCAAAAAATTAATATACTTGTGCCGATTTGTTTTTTTGTTTTTAACCTTAATTTTAGCGCCAAGTTAAAGAAATTAACAAATATTTTAAAAACAAACTAGTGTAAGTGTAAAATAACAAGCCTTATAAATTTATGAGATTTTTATCTTTTGAAAAACGAGCAAAACAAAATTTTCGCTTAAAGATAAATAAAAAATCAGCTTCAATTCAAATGAATTGAAGCTGATAAGAACGAAACAACTGATTGACCGCGATTACGGATTGGAGAACTAAGCTCTTTTCACCCAACTTGGCATGCCAAGATGCGATTCTAGCACCGAGGTATTACATTGAAGTAATACAAATTGCATTAGTCGTTATTACAAAACTTGTGAGGTTAAAACCCTTTTCGCTCAACGTTCGAAAACCATAATACAAAAGAATTAACATAATGTCAACCATTTTTATAAATTAATTGATTCAACAACAAAGTTAAGTTAATTATTTTTAGTTAAGAGCCAATTTTGAAACTTAACTTGGCTTGGGTCTTTTTCTGGAATTAATTTGTAACCTGCTTGTTCAACCCTATTCCTTAAAATTTTAAGTTCTGGGTCATGTTTATGCGTGATAAACACCACAATTATTTAAGCTATAATTTACATTTGACATTTCAAACTCCTTATGTTATTATAATTTTGCCGATAACCCTGGGAATGGGAAGCCACTGTTATATAACGAGTGGACAGAGAGGAGCATTTGGCAAATTTTGGTGCAGACCTCTCACAAAGCAACCTTCACGGTTGCTTTTTTAATACTCTTCTTGCATACAGACTTAATTTAAATAAACCCACCTGCTCCCTTGTTTTTTCAAAACCCGTAAGTATAATACTATCTTCAAAATTCGAATAAAACAAACACAAGGCTGAAAAAACTTCGAAGTAAAATTCAACAATTAACAATTGTTTAATTAAAAACATTAATTATTTAATGTTGAGGCCATTACGAAGTTCTTGCTAGTTTTAGTTGCACACAAATTACCAACTCTCCAATCTTTTAGCTGCTGGTATTGAGAATTTTATGTGTAAGTTATATACAAAATAACATAACTCTCAAACCTATTTCAGGCTCGTTTGCCATGATAGTAAGTTTTAGTTATATACAAAATAACATAACTCTCAAACGGGTGTTCAATTTTGGCTTTTGTCGTTTTGGTTTTAGTTATATACAAAATAACATAACTCTCAAACAGAACCAACAATCAATTCTGTAAACTGTGTGTTTTAGTTATATACAAAATAACATAACTCTCAAACCTTTGTCGAATGATTGGAATTACTTTATTAGTTTTAGTTATATACAAAATAACATAACTCTCAAACCGAAACAACAGCCAACATTGATAGAACGTTGTTTTAGTTATATACAAAATAACATAACTCTCAAACCCTTGTAATCTAACGCCTCGTTTTGAAGAGGTTTTAGTTATATACAAAATAACATAACTCTCAAACAAAAAAGAAAAAATATTCGTTTGGCTTTATGTTTTAGTTATATACAAAATAACATAACTCTCAAACACCCCATAGGCAACTGCGTAACATTTGTGAGTTTTAGTTATATACAAAATAACATAACTCTCAAACTGCGTTAAGTGATGTTACCCCAACAACATTGTTTTAGTTATATACAAAATAACATAACTCTCAAACCGTAAAAACCAATAATAAAAGACAAAGAGAGTTTTAGTTATATACAAAATAACATAACTCTCAAACTATTAAGTAGTAGCAATGGATTTGTATTAGGTTTTAGTTATATACAAAATAACATAACTCTCAAACAAAACGATAAAGGGGAAACAAAATATGTTTGTTTTAGTTATATACAAAATAACATAACTCTCAAACTAACAATAGTTAAATCAAAATGACGAGCATGTTTTAGTTATATACAAAATAACATAACTCTCAAAATAACATAACTCTCAAACTTTTGACAAGTCTGCAAACTATGGATCCGGGTTTTAGTTATATACAAAATAACATAACTCTCAAACCGTTCTTGTTGTTTTAAAACCCTTTGCAAAGTTTTAGTTATATACAAAATAACATAACTCTCAAACATTCACAATATTTTTTGGAACTAAATAAAAGTTTTAGTTATATACAAAATAACATAACTCTCAAACCTAATTATCTTATTGTTGTTCAAATTATAAGTTTTAGTTATATACAAAATAACATAACTCTCAAACTCATACTCTTCATCATTTTCCATTGAATCAGTTTTAGTTATATACAAAATAACATAACTCTCAAACTTTGATTGAGTAAATGTTTAATTTCATTTTGTTTTAGTTATATACAAAATAACATAACTCTCAAACTTATCTCATCATTTAACTGCTTTCTTGTCGGTTTTAGTTATATACAAAATAACATAACTCTCAAACGCCGTTGAATTCTTTCCAGTGTTTCCAAACGTTTTAGTTATATACAAAATAACATAACTCTCAAACGTAATAAATACTACTTGCTTTCTGTAACTGGTTTTAGTTATATACAAAATAACATAACTCTCAAACGGGTGCCTGTTTTTTGTTTTTTTGTTTTGTGTTTTAGTTATATACAAAATAACATAACTCTCAAACAATTACAACAAAACTTGGAATAAGTGGGTTGTTTTAGTTATATACAAAATAACATAACTCTCAAACTTTTTACACCATTTACTGTTTCGCTTTGTGGTTTTAGTTATATACAAAATAACATAACTCTCAAACGTAGGTTATTCCTATAATTTCCGCATTATCGTTTTAGTTATATACAAAATAACATAACTCTCAAACGACGGAATGTTCTCATTAGGCGGCATAGATGTTTTAGTTATATACAAAATAACATAACTCTCAAACGCCTGGCAACACCTCGTCCCAGTCAAGTGGGTTTTAGTTATATACAAAATAACATAACTCTCAAACGGTCTCTGAACCATTCATTCCACGTTTTAAGTTTTAGTTATATACAAAATAACATAACTCTCAAACGAAGCATTGGAAAGAATTTAACGGAGAAAAGTTTTAGTTATATACAAAATAACATAACTCTCAAACGCACACAACAATTGATTTACCAGTGACGCAGTTTTAGTTATATACAAAATAACATAACTCTCAAACCATATTTTGAACATCTTCATAAACTAAATCTCTTTGGATTTTTTCAATGTTTGCTTCCAATTTTTCCAAAAGGTTGTATTCCTTGCAAAAAATAACCTCTTGCAAATTCTTGTTTGTTTCCCACATTGCTGAAATTATTGTTTTTGATTCAAGTTCTGGATTATTAGATTTCTTATCTGTAAATTTAATTCCATTTAAGAATTTTCCCGAAAGTTTTCCCCAGCCGCTGTAATTTAACGATTTTAAAAATTTAACATCTTCGTTTGAAAAAATCTTAAACTCTCGTTTAATTCTTTTTTCCAAGCGCAATTTATCTGAAATTATTGTGTGATATTTAATTATTTTTTCAAAAACATCATAGTTTTTATTAACAAATTCTTCGCCAAACTTATTTATCAACGTAACATAACTTGAATAGTTATTTGCAAACTCATTGTCAATTCCAGTTATAACAATGCTTTCGTTCTTTGGATAAATGTTTTCTTGTTTTAAAAATTCAATAAGTTTATTTTTTGAAACTTTCTTAAATTTTTCAAAAAGTCCCTTAAAAATTCTTTGCTTTGTTTCAACCGAAATTTCGTTTCCATTAACTTTCAAGTTGTTAAGTTCGTTTAAAACACGGAATTTTGAATATAAAAGAGAATCTTTTGGCAAAACATCTTCTGTTGGAAGATAGGTGCATTTGCTTGTCATGTTTTGAATAAACTTATCTTCAGCCTCGTCAAAGTTAATTATTTCGTTTAGTGTCCATGGCTTAAAATCTAAGTTTTTATCTTTTCTTATCCAACCCCTTTCCGATTGTCCAATTGGGCCAACGAAATATGGAATTTTAAAACAAATGACATCAACAATTTTTTCGCTTATTGTTTTGCCTTTCTCGTCTTTTTCGCTTAAAAATTTAAATTTTTTCTCATTTACCTCTAAAATTTGTTGTAGTTCCGCTTTATATAATGAATTTGGAAGAACAATGTTATCGTGACTTCTTATTTTTAAAAGATAGTCATTTTTCTCGATTGAATTCAAAATATTTTGTTTTTGCTCTTCAAATTTAACTAAATCTGTTTCAACTTCGGGCGCGCATTCAAGAAGTTCGCTTTTAATAAATTTATAGAAATCGTCTCTGTTTGCAACGCCGTCAATAATTTGTTTTTTTCCGTCTTTCAAATCGGAATAGCAATATGCAGCATAGTTTGCAATCTTTCTTGCTTTTTCGCCTTTTTCCTTTTTTGAAGTTTTTTGCGCATTAAAAACCAAATTTTTCTTTGAAGGGAAATATGTTTTAACAAATGTTTTCAATTCTTTAAGCTGCTCATTATGTTTTTTATAACGTTCAACCATAGCCTCACATATGTAATTATTTTTTCCTAAAAGTTTTTTAAGCTCAATGTTTGAATATAAGTCTTTAAGTAAATTTAAAATTGCAAGTTCTGTTTCGCTAAGTTGCCCCGCAAGCGTTCCATAAACTTCCTCATATTTTTCGTCGTTGAAATCAACCTTAACAGCGTCTTCCTTTTCAACTGCAAAAACATCAGTCGTTTTAAACTTTCCCGAAAGCAAAATTGATGCAACGGTTTTATCTAATTTTGTTTTAACATCCAAATTTTTCTCAAAATTTTCTTTAACTTGTCTATAGGAAAGACCTTGCGAAAAATCTTCCAAAAGCAAAAATATCCCAGAAATTTTGTCTGGTTTTATTGTTAAAACGTTTTTGCCATCATTAAACTCAACGCTATACTCGCCCAATTTTTCTAAAAGAATGTTAAAGGAATCCTCAATTGGCACATTAGATGAAAAATCTGTTTCCGAAAGGAAATGGCCTCTATGAGTTAAAATGCTGTGGATTGCAAGATATAAAAGGCGAACGTCCTCGGCTGGACTACTTAAAAGTTCTTTTCTTAAATGATAAACCGTTTTATATTTCGAATAATATTCCTTATCCGTGAAAACCTGTTTAACAGTGTCGTTAAAAAGCGAATATTTGCTTGTTAAATTTTTATCGGAAAGAATTTTATCTTCCAAATTCAAATTGCTATATTTAAGCCTTGTGAAAAAACTTGGGTCAACTTTTTCAATTTCCTTTTCAAAAAGTTGTCTAAGCCACATATTTTGAAGTTTTTTCCTAACAATTCTTCTTCTCGCTGTTCTTTTTGCTCTTCGCTCTTGCGCAGTTTCCGCCTTTTCAAAAAGTCGAACTCCCCACGCATCCTTTCCGCCAATTCGAACAAGATTATAATTCCCGTCTGTAACCGCATAACCGCAACTGTTTGTCCCAATGTCCAAACCAAGATAAATTTCTTCCATTTTTTTGTTGACACTCCTTTTCATTTGTTGTATAATGATAATGTATACAAAATAACATAACGAGTTCAAATAAATGTATTCTAATCACAGCGCATTGGCGACAATTAAAGAAGGATTTATCCTTCTTTTTTTATAGCACTTAAAAAATCATGCTATTTTGCTCCATTTCAAATTAAGTTTAACATACAAAACTTCAAAATCAAAACTAATCCAACTTAATTTAAGTTTCGCTCGCTTTCACGCCGGGTGGCGCGCCACCTCTTATCTTTTTAACACGAAAATGAATTTTAAGGGAAAATTTGTTTATTATTCAATATCCAACTTAGGCAACTTTTTCTTAACGCTTAGTTCAAATCCCTTTTGCTTCGCTTTGCGCTTTATGCGCACTGGCGCAAATAAAAAAACTCCCCAATTTGGGAAGTTCTTTTGGTGCGCCAGAAGGGATTCGAACCCCTGACCTTTGCCTTAGAAGGGCACTGCTCTATCCAACTGAGCTACTAGCGCATTCGTTTTCAAACGCTTTGTTATGATAGCACACGTTGAATAAAAAGTCAATGAAATAAAGGAAAATCTTTAAAAATTTTAGGAGTGTTCCTCAATTGAATTTGTAAGCTCGAAAAGTTTTGAATGTTTCTTCGCTTTTTCAATAATTTTTTCGGTTATAACTTGCATGTCTTTAACAATAATTTCGCCGTTCAGTCCAAGAATTGTTTTATTTGCGCGTTTTCCCAAAATTGATTTTGGATTTGAAATAAGTTTTTTAGGAAAGGTTATTTCCGTTTTTTTTGGTTTTGGAGTTTCAAAAGTTCCTTCAATTTTTCGACCTTTTGAAAAACTTGATTCGTTAAAGTTGTTGCTTATTATTGGAAAACCTGTTTCCTCTTCTTTCAAAATTGAAACTTTAATTTCGGGCAAATTTTGAATTACAATCTTTTGGCTTTTTGGTTTAAATTTTGTTATACTTGCCGTGCTTTCAAGGTCGAAAATTGCGGCATCTTCTCCAACGCTTAAAAGAAGAGAACTTGGAATTGCAACGCCGCTTGCCGTTTCAAAAACAAGCGCAGAAAAGTTTTCATCAAAAAAAACATCAACAATTTTTCCAAGACAATCGCCTCTTGTTGTTAAGGCAACATTTGTAACAATTTTTTCGGGTTCGTTAAATCCCCCTTGCGAAATTTCAAGGTCGTTTAAATTTCGAATTGTTATGCTGCTTTCGCCAATTGAATATATTTTGTTTGTTGCAAGAAAAAACTCGTTTTCCGACTCGTCGCTGAAAACAAAAAAACCTGAAATTTTCTTTGTTTTCGGGTTAAATAAAAAGTTTTTAACTGTTCCCGCAAGAGCCCCTTCAAACAAACTGTAAACAGGTTTTGAAATTATTTGTGAAACTTTTTGCATTGTTGCCTCCCTTAAAACACATTTTGCAATTAATTTAATCTATTTTTTCGCGCCCGATTTTATGCTAACACTTGCATTATTCGCGTTTTTATGCTAAGATATTTAATAATTAGGGAGGGCAAAAAAATGTGCTTCGGAAGAACCAAATTTGTTAAACCAAATTTAAACATAACATCAAAAGAACTTGTTTTCTTTCAAGAGTTTAAGAGAAATAGAATCTATTTTGGAACGCCAGTTGAAGTTCCAAGAAACTTTGCTTTTGTTATAACAAAAGACGAAAAAGTTTTTGACTGCGTTTGTGATAAATTCATTGTTTCTGTTAAATCTCTTCCAGAAACAACTCAATATTTAAAATTATATAAACTTGATAAGAAAGGAAGAATGCCAAAATTTTTTGAGACAGAAGCATATTTTGTTAACCAAAACACAATAACAAATTTTGCTTTTGAAACACCATCAATTGAACTTGAAGACCACGAGTTTGGAGTTTACTCCGTTAAAGCAAACGGCGAAATTGCTTTTCGAATTGTAAACCCAAAGAAACTTGTTGCATTCCTGCTTCCAAAAATGGGAATTATAAGTTCTGTTCAAACAAGAAAAATTTTGGAGAATCTTGTTAACGAGAGAATCGCAAGAGTTATTGAAAAAGAAAACCCAACTGCAAGAAATTTGTTTAACAAAAAACAAACAATTTTGGAAACAATTTTCACGAAACTTGGAAAATGGCTTGACGAAATTGGAATTGAACTTATGAGCATTAATCTTGTTTCAACAAAGTTCCCTCAAAAAATTGCATCGGTGCTTTCCTCTTCGGAAGTTAAACCATCGGGCGCGGGGATTTTCAGCGGCGTTTCGTTTGAAGAATGGCAAGCAAACAACCCAACCGCTTCAGCAAAAGAAACAGTTAACAAAAATAAGTTCGTAACAATAACCCCAACAGGAAACAAAAACGGTCCTTTCTTTAAAGAAAGCATGGCGCCATACTTCTTTGTTGACGACGACGAAGAAGAAAAACAACCAACAAAGAAAATCAAACGCTCTCTTTGGCGCGGGGTTGATG
>CALHLT010000024.1:0-11155 GCA_938034555.1 uncultured Bacillota bacterium | reverse complement strand
ATTTGGTGTTTCTATTCCTTTCAAGGCTCTTCTCTTTCGAGAAGTTGGTGCCTTGGGCGGAACTTTAACCCTCCCTTTCAGGAGATTTGGTGTTTCTATTCCTTTCAAGGCTCTTCTCTTTCGAGAAGTTGGTGCCTTGGGCGGAACTTTAACCCTCCCTTTCAGGAGATTTGGTGTTTCTATTCCTTTCAAGGCTCTTCTCTTTCGAGAAGTTGGTGCCTTGGGCGGAACTTTAACCCTCCCTTTCAGGAGATTTGGTGTTTCTATTCCTTTCAAGGCTCTTCTCTTTCGAGAAGTTGGTGCCTTGAGGCGGAATCGAACCACCGACACAGGGATTTTCAGTCCCTTGCTCTACCGACTGAGCTATCAAGGCAAACTGGCGACTCGGATGGGGGTCGAACCCACGACCTCTAGCGTGACAGGCTAGCGTTCTAACCAACTGAACTACCGAGCCACAATTTAATTGGTGGACCTTCTAGGACTCGAACCTAGGACCGACCGGTTATGAGCCGGTTGCTCTAACCAACTGAGCTAAAGGTCCGCGCAATTAATGCGTGCTATTGTGCTTTATTATGGTCGGGGTGAAGAGACTCGAACTCCCGGCCCCATGGTCCCAAACCACGTGCGCTACCAACTGCGCTACACCCCGTAACACAATAGCAAGTGTAATATTACACTATTTTTTAAAAACTGTCAACAATTTTTAAAAACTTTTCAATCGATTTTTTAAATTAATTCCTTTGCAATCAGTTTAATTTGTTCATACGTTAATCCGCCTTGGAAATATGCGATGAACGGAGGTTTAACCGGGCCGTCGCACGAAAGTTCAATTGACGCCCCCGAAACAAATGTTCCTGCCGCCATGATAACTGGGTCGTTATACCCCGGCATGTCCCATGGCATTGGCAAAACAAAACTGTCAACAGGCGAAAATTTTTGAACTTTTTGAACGAACGAAACCATGTCTTGTTCGCTGCCAAATTTGATTGATTTAATTATGTCGCCCGCTTTCGACGCGGAATTTGGCAAAACCTCAAAGCCTTTTTCTTCCATAACCGCGCCAATTAAATATGCGCCTTTTAAGGCTTCTTTAACAACGTGTGGCGCAAGGAAAAGCCCTTGGAAGAACTCTCGATAGCCTCTTTCATATGATCCAACTTCCGTTCCAAGCGAAGGTGAAGTTAAGCGCGAACTAACAAGTTCAACGGCTTCATTTGTTCCGGCAAGATATCCGCCGCTTGAAGCAAGCCCTCCCCCTGGGTTTTTGATTAACGAACCAACAATAAGGTCTGCTCCAACTTCGGTTGGTTCAAGTTTCTCAATAAATTCGCCATAGCAGTTATCAACAACAACATAACTTTTTGGGCTAAGTTTTTTTGAAAGGTCAACAACTTTTTTAATATCGGAAATAAAAAGCGCATCGCGCCAAGCATACCCTCTTGAACGTTGAATGTAAACCATTTTTGGCTTTAAAGAGGAAATTTGTTTTTCAATTTCTTCAAAATCCAACTTGTCATTTTTAAAATCGACTTGTTTAAACTTAACGCCAAAATCTTTAAGGCTTCCGTTATCTTTTCCTTCAACCCCAAAAATCGTGTCGTCAAGAGTATCGTAAGGTTTGCCAGTTACTGAAAGCATAACATCGCCAGGGCGCAAAATCCCGAAAAGCGCAATTGTTAAGGCATGGGACCCACATGTTATTTGAGGCGAAACAATTGCATTTTCTGCCCCAAAAACATTTGCAAAAACTTTTCCAAGTTTTTCGCGGCCTTTGTCGTCGTAGCCATAGCCTGTTGTTCCATAAAAATCGGTTGCACTAATCTTATTTTCTTGAAAAGCGCGAAGGACCTTTGCTTGGTTGAAAAGAGAAACATCTTCCAAATTTTTGAAAATGTTTTCAAGTTTCTTTTCATAAACTTCAATTTTGTTTTCCATTAAGTTCCTCCAAAATTTCATTTGTTGCGTTTTTTGCATCAACCCAAATTAAGCCCGGAATTCCACGCATGAAAGTAAGTTGCCTTTTTGCATAGTTTCTTGTTTTTCGCTGAACAAGTTCAATAATTTCATCATGACTCATATTTTGCTCGCGCCCTTGAATTATTTCTTTATATCCAATCCCTTGCATGCTTTGGTTGTTTAATGTAAGTCCAAGAGCAAGCAAACCATCAACTTCTTTTTCAAGTCCGTCATCGAACATTTGCTTTGCTCGCTTATTAATATTGTCGTAAATTTGTTCTCTTGGCAAATTTAATCCAAAAATTATATATTTATAATTATTTTTTATTTCTTTTTTTTCATTATTTTTATTTTCAATTTTTTCAAGCGCACGAATTATTTTTTTTGTGTCATTTGGATGAATTTTTTCTGCAATTTCAGGATTTTTTTCTTTTAAAATATTAAATAAATAATTATTTCCATATTTTTCTAATATATTTTGATATTTTTCACGAATTTTTTCGTCTTTTTCTGCATTTCCAAAATCATAATTATTAATTAATGCATTAATATAAAGACCTGTTCCGCCAGCAATTATTGGTTGTTTCCCTTTTTTAAAAATTTCATCAACTTTTTCGGTTGCAAGTTCAACATATTTTCCAACGCTAAACTCCTCCCAAGGCTGGGCAACATCCAAAAGATAGTGCGGAATGCCTTGCATTTCCTCTTTTGTTACTTTTGCAGTTCCTTTGTCCATTTTTGAAAAAACTTGCATACTGTCGCATGAAATAATTTCGCCGTTAAGTTTTTTTGCAAGTTGAACGGCGGTTTTTGTTTTCCCAACTCCTGTTGGCCCAAAAATCACAATAACAGTGTTTTCCAAAATTTCTCCTTAAACAATTCGTTTAAACCATTTTTCAATTTCTGTTTTCTTAAAAACAACAACAATTGGGCGTCCATGAGGGCAAAGAAGAACGTTTTTGTTTTCCTTGAAAGATTTTAAGAGAACATTAATTTCGCCCTCAGAAAGCTTGTTTCCCGCCTTAACAGCCGAGCGGCAAGCATGACGCGCAATTTTGCTTTTAAGCGCTTCATTTGTTTTTCTTGAAACTCCTGTTGTTTCTTCCAAAATTGAACTGAAAAATTCTTTCAAATTCATTTGCGAAAGCATTGATGGAACAGCGGAAACTTTGAATGTGTTTTCTCCAAAAGGAGTTATTTCAATTCCGCTTGAATTTAAAACATCCAAGTTGTTTTCCAAAAATTCTGTTTCCTTTAAGTTCGCAGAAAAAACATATGGAACAAGAAGAGATTGAAGAGTTAATCCCCCTTCTTCAACTTCTTTCGAAAATTTATCAAAAAGTTGGCGCTCGTGGGCAGCGTGCTGGTCGATTATATAAAATAAATCATCTTGTTCAATTAAAATGTATGTTTCAAAAAGAACACCAACAATTTTATATTTTTCAAAAAATTCTGGAATAATATTTTGTTCAATTTTTTCTGTTATTTTTTCTTCATTTTTTTCTGGAATTATTGGCGAAATTTCAACTTCTTCCAATTTAATTTGATTTAAATCAATTTTTTCTTCATTTTTATTTAAATTATTATTTAAATTTTCTGCAAGTATTTTTGAAAGCGTTGAATCCGAGCTTCTTAAAATTGTTCCTTCATTGGTTTTTGAAGCATGCTCTTGCAAAAGTTTTGCAAGTTCAAAACTTGAATTATTTTTTGAAGTTTCAGGTTCATTTGCTGATTTAACTGGATCTTCAAAAATTGTTGTTTCTTGAATATAGTTTGCGTTTGAAACGGCTTTATAAATTGCAGAGTTAACAATCCCATAAATTTTCCCTGAATTTTCAAACTTAACTTCTTGCTTTGAAGGATGGACATTAACATCAACTTGCTCGAAAGGAATTGAAATGTTAAGAGCGAAAAGCGGAAATTTCCCTTTCATAATGTATGCGTCAACAGCATCTTGAACAGCCGAAGAAATCATATAGTTTGTTACAACGCGGCCGTTAACAAAAAGTGTTTGATAGGTTCTGTTTGGTTTTGCGAAAGTTGGGCGCGCAATATATCCGCTAACAGAAATGTCGTCGCGATTATATGAAACCTCCAAAAGATTATCGTAGGTTTCTTTGCCATAAATTATATACATGGCTTCGGCAAGCCCGTTTCCAAAAGTGTTATAAACAATTCGATTGTCAACAATATAGCGAATTGAAAGGGTTGGATTTGCCAAAATGATTTTTGCAATAAGGGATGTTATTTCACCCTCTTCCGATTTTGGTTTTTTAAGAAATTTAAGGCGCGCTGGCGTGTTATAGAACAAATTTGAAACGCTTATTCTTGTTCCTTTTTCAAATCCAACTTCGCTTTTTGATTCTGGGATTCCCCCGTTTATTTTAAATGAAATTCCATAATCATTATTTTCGGTTTTAGAAATTAATTCAACTTGGCTAACTGCTGCAATTGATGCAAGAGCCTCGCCACGAAAGCCAAGCGAAGCAATTGAGAAAAGGTCGGTTTCGGTTGAAATTTTGCTTGTTGCATGTGGCAAAAAAGCCTTTTCAACATCTTCTGGCTCAATTCCTGTTCCGTTGTCGGAAACAATAATTTTTTTAATTCCGCCTTCAAAAATTTCAACAGTAATTTTTGTTGCACCGCCGTCGATGCTGTTTTCAACAAGTTCTTTAACAACACTTGCTGGTCTTTCAACAACTTCGCCCGCTGAAATTTTATTATATATTTCGCTTGGTAGAATGTTAATTCCCATATTTTTCTCCTAAATTATTTCCATTATTTAACTTTTTCAATTAAATCTGCCAAAATTTCAAAAGCACTAAGTGGAGTTACTTTATTAATGTCTAAATCTTTTAAAATTCCAACAACATTCGCTCCAAGGTTTCGATTTTCGCTTATTGCCGCTTCCGATTTTTCGTTTCCTTCGGCTATATGTCTGTTTAAATCGGAATTTTCCAAGTTTTTGCTTATTTCTTTTGCTCTTGAAATAACTTCGCTTGGAAGCCCCGCAAGTTTTGCAACAGCAATTCCAAAACTTTTGTTTGCCCCGCCACGAACAATTTTTCTAAGGAAAATAACTTCATCGTTAAATTCCTTAACTGTAATTCGATAGTTCTTAACGCCTTCCAAAACGCCTTCAAGTTCTGTAAGTTCATGATAGTGGGTTGAGAAAAGAGTTTTCATGTTCATATTGTTGCTGATATGCTCCATAACCGCCCAAGCGATGCTAAGCCCATCGAAAGTTGAAGTTCCGCGCCCAATTTCATCAAGAAGCGCGAGGCTTTTGCTTGTTGCATTTTTTAAAATGTTTGCAACTTCAACCATTTCAACCATAAATGTGCTTTGACCAAATGCAACATCATCGCTTGCCCCAATACGAGTGAAAATTTTGTCGGTTATGCAAATTTCCGCGCTTGTTGCCGGAACAAACAAACCAACGTGTGCCATTAAAACAATTAACGCAACTTGCCTCATATATGTGCTTTTTCCCGCCATGTTTGGGCCGGTTATTATCATTGTTTTATCTGTGTCGTCGTTAATAAATGTGTCGTTTGGAACAAAAACTTCATTTTTGTTTATTGCTTCAACAACAGGGTGACGCCCCGCTTGAATTTTTATGTGATGAATTTTGTTTGAAACTTTTGGCTTGCAATAGTTGTTTTTAATTGCAACAATTGCTCCGCTTAAAAGGCAGTCGAGTTCGGCAAGAATTTTTGAAGTTTTTTGAATCCTTTTCAAGTTGTCCAAAAGAACTCCGCGAACTTGTGTGAAAATTTCAACTTCAAGTTTTGACGCTTTTTCGCTTGCATTCTCAACTTTTTCTTCAATAATTTTTAAATCTTCGGTTATATAGCGCTCGTTGTTTGCAACAGTTTGCTTGCGTTGATAGCGATATGGAACATTCGCAATTTGACTTTTGTTAACTTCAATGAAATAGCCAAAAACTTTGTTATATGAAATTCGAAGATTTTTAATTCCAGTAAGTTCTCTTTCTTTTGCTTCCAATTCTGCAAGCCAGCCAGCCGCAAGTTCTTTCGCGTTTTTGCATTCGTCAAGTTCTTTGTTAAACCCTGCTTTAATAACATTTCCCTCGCGAAGAAGCGCAGGTGCGTTATCGGAAATTGTTTTATCAAGAAGGTCGTAAACATCGTTTAATGAATCGAATTCCTCGAAAAATCCTTTAAGTTTTTTTGAATTAAATTTTGAAAGAAGTTCTTTAAGCTCTGGAAGTTGCGCAGCAGTTTGTTTAAGCGAAAGCGCATCTTTTGGATTGAAGTTTCCATAGGCAATTCTTCCGGCAATTCTTTCAATGTCCGAAACTTTTGTTAAAAGTCTTTTCATGTCCTCGCGAACAATTATGTTTGAAATAATTTCTTCTGTTGCGTCAAGACGCTTGTTAATTTCGCTGTCGCTTTGAAGAGGGCTTGAAAGCCAAAGACGAAACAACCTTCCGCCCATACAAGTTGATGTGTTGTCCAAAACGGAAAGAAGCGATCCGCGTTTTTTATGGTCGCGGATGGTTTCGGTAAGTTCAAGATTTCTTCGTGTTGCGCTGTCGAGATGCATAACATCTTTTTCGCTTGAAAAAACAATTTCGTTAACATGGTCGAGCCCACGTTTTTGGGTTTCTTTTAGATAGGAAACAAGAGATGCGCAGGCAACTCCAACAGGGCTTTTAGGCTTAACAGAAACAACTCCAAATTGCGATTGCAAAATCATTTCCACGCTTTCTTTTGGATAGGTTTCGGTTGAATATTGCCCAATTCTTCCAATATTTCTTGTTTTAAGAGCATTAAGGTGTTTTAAAAACTCAATTTGCTCGGTGTTGCAAAAGATTTCGGAAGGCGCAATTCTGTTAATTGTTCCGTCAAGTTCGTCAAGAGCGCGCGAGGTTTCGTTTTCAATTTCCTCGGCAACAAATTCACCTGTTGAAAGGTCGCAATATGCAACACCAATTGAAAGTTCGTTTTCAAGGAATTTAATGTTGATTGAAGCAATGTAGTTATTCTTGTCTTTTTCAAGCATTGTTTCGTCCATAACTGTTCCCGGAGTTACAACGCGAACAACATCGCGAACAACAAGTTCGCCTTTTTTAGGGTCGGAAAGTTGCTCGCAAATTGCAACTTTATATCCATTTTCAACAAGTTTTGCAATGTATGTGTCGGCAGCATGAAAAGGAACGCCACACATTGGTGCGCGCTCTTCAAGCCCACAATCTCGTCCGGTTAATGTTAAGTCCAAAATTTTTGACGCTTCAACAGCATCTTCAAAAAACATTTCATAAAAATCACCAAGACGATAAAAAATTATGCAATCTGGATATTTTTCTTTAACACTTAAATAGTGCCTCATCATGTTGCTAAGCCCAGCCATATTTTCTCCTTTGTTATTTTTTTCGTTAAAAAAGTATGTTATTTATGCTTTTTTCGCTTTAATTTCTTTTTCTAAGTTTAAAAGTTCGTTAACTCGTCTGTTTTTAATTTCAAGCGGAATTTGATTTTCCATCTTTTCGGCAACTGTTCCAGGGCGAGGCGAGAACATAAACGCAAAAATGCCGTCGTAGCCAACTTGCTTAACAAGGTTGCAAGTTTGAATAAAATCCTCCTCTGTTTCGCCTGGGAAACCAACAATTATGTCGGTTGTAAGCCTTATGTTTGGAACAAGCGTTTTAAGCTTGTTAACTTTTTCAAGGTAACTTTCAATTGTATATTTTCTGTTCATTGCTTTAAGAATTTTGTTAGAGCCCGATTGAACCGGCAAATGAAGTTCTTTCTTAATTTTTTCTTCCATAGCCAAAGTTTCAATAACTTCGTCGGTTATGTCTTTTGGATGGGAAGTCATGAAAGTAAGATCAAAATCGCCTTCCAATTTGCAAATATCTTTTAAAAGAGAGGCAAAGCCATAGTTTTCATATTTATCTTTTCCATAGGAATTAACATTTTGCCCAAGCAAAGTTATTGTTATATGTTTTCCTTTGTTATCTTCAATTATTTGCTTAATTTCTTTTAAAATTTCTTCTTTATCTCGGCTTCTTTCACGCCCGCGAACATAAGGAACAATGCAATATGAGCAAAAATTGTTGCAGCCATAAATTATGTTAACCCAAAAATTATCGCCGCTTGAACGCGAAATTGGAAGATTTTCCAAAACCGTGTCCTCATCTTCAATTTGAACAATTCTTTGCTTTTTGTTTTCGCTTTTTGCCTTTAAAACTTCTTTGATAAATCCTTCAAATTTATCCATGTTTTTTGTTCCAAAAATAATGTCAACAAAAGGAAAAACTTTTTTAATTCTTTCGCTAACATCTTTTTGTTGTGTCATACACCCGCAAACAGCAATAATTTTGTTTGGATTTTCTCTTTTAAGTCTTTTAAGAGCGCCAACATTTCCAAGCGCGCGAGATTCTGCACCTTCGCGAATTGCGCAAGTGTTAAAAACGATTACGTCTGCATCTTCAAGTTTATTGCATGGCAAATAGCCAAGGTTTTCCAAAACCCCAGCAAGTTTTTCCGATTCGTGGACATTCATTTGACATCCGAAAGTTGTTATATAGTAAAACATAACTTAATTATACATTTTTTGACAAAAAAAATAAAGAGAATTTTTCAATTCTCTTTATTAATTTATTATTTTGCCAAGGCTTATTCGTTTGTTTCAACTGGCATAACATTTCTATATTGTTTAAGACCAGTTCCCGCAGGAATAAGTTTTCCAATGATAACATTTTCTTTAAGGCCTTGCAATGTGTCAACCTTGCTCTTAAGCGCAGCATCTGTTAAAACTCTTGAAGTTTCTTGGAAGGATGCAGCCGAAAGGAAAGATTCTGTTGAAAGAGCGGCTTTTGTTATTCCAAGAAGCATTCTCTTTGCTGTTGCAGGAACTCCACCTTCGCTAAGCGCTTTTAAGTTCTCTTCTTCATAACGAGAAACATCAACAACTTCACCTGGAAGAAGTTCAGTTGTTCCAGCATCTTCAATCTTAACCTTTTTAAGCATTTGACGAATGATAACTTCAATATGTTTATCATTAATCTTAACTTCTTGCGAACGATATACAGAGATAACTTCGGAAAGAAGATAGTCTTGAACGCCTTTAAGTCCTTTTGTTCTAAGAAGGTCGGTTGGGTTGATTGAACCTTCCATAAGAGCGGTTCCGGCTTCAATCTTATCGCCCGATTTAACTTTAAGATATGCAGGTTTCTTAATTTCGTATTCTGCTTCGTTATCTGCTCCACGAACAGTAACAACAAAGCGTTTTGGTTCTTCCTTAACTGTAACAGTTCCGGAAATTTCTGTGATTTGCGCTTCACCTTTTGGTTTTCTTGCTTCAAAGATTTCTTCAACACGTGGAAGACCTTTCGTGATATCGGAAGCAACAACGGCACCAGAGAAGTGCTTGTTGTTCATGGTAAGCTGTGTTCCAGGTTCACCAATTGATTGAGCAGCGATAATACCAACAGCCTCACCAATGTTAACAGTGTCTTTTCCTGCCATGTTACGTCCATAACATTTAGCACAAACACCGTGTTTGCTTTTGCAGGTTAAAAGTGTTCTGATTGTTACTTCTTTAATTCCAGCATCTGCAATTTCTTTTGCTTTTTGTTCTGAAATCATTGTGTTTGCTGGAACAATAACTTCTTTTGTTTGTGGGTTAATAACAGCATCAACTGTGTATCTTCCGGCAATTCTATCTTCAATTGGTTCGATAACAACGCCATCAAGAACAATTGGAGTTACTTTCATTCCTTTAACTTTTTCGCCAAGGTTTTCGAAGCAGTCATCTTCGGTTACAACAACGTTGTGGGAAATATCAACAAGACGTCTTGTTAAGTAACCAGAATCGGCTGTTTTAAGAGCGGTATCTGTTAAACCTTTACGTCCACCACGAGATGAAAGGAAATATTCAATTGGAGTTAATCCATCGCGAAGGTTGGAACGAATTGGAACATCAACTTTTTGACCTGATGCACCAGCCATAATACCACGCATTCCGCAAAGAGAGTTAACTTGAACGTTGGAACCACGGGCTCCGGAAACAACCATCATTTTAAGAGGGTTGAAATCGCTTAAATCGGAAATTAAGGCATCTTGAACTTTCTTTGTTGCGTCTGCCCAAATTGCGATGTTTGCGTTAAGTTTTTCGTCTTCTGTGATAAGACCTCTTGCAAGGAACTTATCGTTTTCCAAAACTTTCTTATCTGCTTCGGCAATGATTTCATCTTTTTGGGAAGGAACAGTCATGTCGTAAACATTGATTGTTAAGCAGCCAAGTGTTGAATATTTAAACCCTGTTGCTTTAATTTTATCAATCATTTTTGAGGTTTCGGTTGTTCCAAGATTGTTAAAAGCCATATTAACGATTTTGCTAAGGTCACCCTTCTTAACAACTTGGTTAATTTCAAGCGCGTTATAGTTTTCGCGTTTTGTTCTGTCGATCCAGCCCAAGTTTTGTGGGATTGCCCAGTTGAAGATGATTCGTCCAACAGATGTTGTGATTCTGTCGGTGTATTTAACGCCTTCAACTTCGGTTGATCTTCTAACTTGAATTTGTGCTTGAATGTCGAGGTTTCCTGTTTGATATGCCATAATTGCTTCATTGCAGGAAGAATAGATGTTATTTTCGCCAAGTGCGCCTGGACGGATCATTGTTAAATAGTAGCAGCCAAGAACGATATCTTGCGCAGGGCTACAAATTGGTTTTCCGTCGGAAAGTTTCAAGATGTTGTTTGATGCAAGCATAAGAGTTCTTGCTTCCGTTCTAGCATCAATTGAAAGTGGAACGTGAACTGGCATTTGGTCACCATCGAAGTCCGCGTTGAATCCAGGACAAACTGATGGATGAAGTTTAATTGCTCTGCCCTCAACCAAAACTGGTTCGAAGGCTTGAATTCCAAGACGGTGAAGTGTTGGAGCACGGTTCAAAAGAACTGGGTGGTCTTTAATAACTTCATCCAAAACATCCCAAACAATTGGTTTTTCGCGTTCGATAAGACGTTTTGCACTCTTAATGTTGTTTGATTGATTAAGTTCAACAAGGCGTTTAATGATGAATGGTTTGAAAAGTTCAAGAGCCATTTCTTTTGGCAAGCCGCATTGATACATTTTAAGTTCTGGTCCAACAACGATAACTGAACGGCCGGAATAGTCAACACGTTTACCAAGTAAGTTTTGACGGAAACGACCTTGTTTACCTTCAA
>CALHLT010000023.1:0-34706 GCA_938034555.1 uncultured Bacillota bacterium | reverse complement strand
AAATATTTTAATTATTTATCATAAAAATTAATTAATTATTTTTATTTTTTAATTATTTTTAATAATTTTGATTTTCCGTTTTAGATTTCCATTTTTTCATAGAAAAAACAAATGGTAATTGAAAAATAAATAATTTTTTATATTTTTAATTTAAATCTTTTTAGCACCATATAAGTGCTTGTTATAATTGCTAGGCGTTTCAAAATTAAATTTTCCTATTCAATAATGATGTCGTTTTCCTTGTCAAGCTGTTTGTTAATTTCCTTCTTTGCTTGGCGAATTTTATGGCTGAATGTTAATGTTAAAACAAGACGTTTAACACCTTCAATGATAAGAGAGCAGCCAGCAAAAATCATAACAGTTTCAAATGTTGAAAACATAACTCCAATTCCAAGAGCAGTTGTTAAAATTGACAAAACAAAAAGAACCGGCCAACCTTTAATTTTTGCTTTTGCGCAGTAGATGCTTTCGGAAAGAGTTGAAATTGAATCAACAACAATGAAAAGACCAAACAAAACTGTTAAAATTCCTTGAATTGCGTTTGGATAGATTAAGCAAAAAAGCCCTAAAATTAACATAACGGCCGAGCAAACAAGAAGATGAGTTCCAAACAAACGGCCAACGCTGAAATAGCGAATGAAAAGTGCAACGCTCATGGCAATAAGGAAAGAGCCAAAAACAATGCATAAAACGTCGCCTGTTGCGCCTGGCAAAGAAACGCAAAGAATTCCTGTTGCAATTGTTAAAACGGCAATTAAAATGCTGTCCCACTTAACTTTTTTAAAAAAACTTTTAAATTCTTCCATATTTTTCCTTCCTCCTTTTAATAAGAAATATGATACCACTTTTTAAAATTTAGTCAAAAAGTTTTATCACTGTTGAAATTGTTTAAAAGAGAAAAACAGATTTGAAAGCCTATTGCTTATGCAATAATTTTTTCCATTTACATCTGCAACCAAATTTTCTACGATAGGGCGGACGAACGGAAAAGATAAATAGGAAAACTTATAAAAGACCGTCTATTTTAAGTCTTGTTTCTTTATCCATAATAGCATTTCTATAATAATCATTTGCTATTGATTTTAATATTTTTGAACTTTCTGGATATTTAATTTGATATTTTTTTGCCTGTTCAATTAGCTGTTCATATTTTTTCATTTCATCAGAGCCATCGCCAATGGTTCTAACCCCTCTAGAATTAAAATATCCGTTTGCAACTCCAATATCAAATGCCTTAGTAGAGTTGTTTTCAATAATTTTCATAAATTTTTCGCTTAAAAAATCTGTTTCTCCATTTCCAAACGATCTAGCCAATATTTGTCCTAATGACGACTGAACCATATTAATTAAATTGTCATCATCATTTCTAAAATCCATAAATGTTTTAATAAAGTTTTGTAAAACTTGTTCTTCTAGATAAAAACCTTTTGGAAGAGTCATAAACGAGTCAAAATGATAAACTAATGAAGCATCAAATTTTTGGCATGTTATCAATTCAATGTATTCTTTAGGGTTGTAAAAGAAGTATGTTTTAATTGAATTAGGTATCTCATTAAATTCGAAAAATTTTAAATATTTAAAACAAACCTGAACAACCTTTTCGTTATAGTATTCATTATCGATAGTTCTTAAGATTTCTTGGATTTCATAATATTCTATGTGATTGTTGAATTTAAAGTCGTTGACATCTATTGAAATTAGTATATCACAAATCTCATTTATATTGGACTGATTTATATTTTGTTTGTTTTTATATATCCAGCAGATGTATCCTATTGGATTATACTTTTTTATTAGATTCTTTTCTTGCGTGTTTTCGGTGTTAAAAAATCTTCTCTTACTAAATACTATTTTAGTCAATTCATCATCAGTAAGAAATCTTTGAGGTATGTAAATATTGTCATAACAAAAATTTGCTATATTTTTAACTGTATCATAATCCATTTCGTCAAAATATCTATCAACAATTTGCGGATTTAGTTGGTTAAAGAAACCACTCAGCAATTCATATTTATGTGCATTAATTCCACATTCAACAATTATGTTTTCAACATTGTTAATACCTGAAACTATATTATAAAACATTGAGCCACAATATAGATTGTTGGTTACCACATTAATTATGTTATCAATTACTATTCTTGCAGGATATTTTTTTAAAAGTTTTTTCATTAAATTTTGTCTAAATTCTAATGCTTTCTTTTCTTCGTTTTCGTGATTAGTGTCAATAACACTTTTATTAGGACATCCGCTATAACTAAAATCCTTAAAGTATATAAGACTTGCTTTTAATTGATCTTTTGGTTTTAAATGTTTTATTAAAACATTGAACTCATCCAATAAATCTTTTGTAGCTAAGTTTCTTTGATATTTGAGCATAAAGTAAAGCTTTTTTTGCAAATATTCATAAAGTTCAAGTTTGTCTTGATTCTCTTTAACATAGTTTTGCAAAATATAGTTTTTTACTACATCGAAAGATGTAAAATTAATTTTTGGTTGAATATCAATCATTTGTTTTATTATTTTTACATCGGGCTTATCCTCGGAACTGAGAATGTTTTGTAAGAAAGTTTTGGCGCTATCAAATATCTCTTTATATGTTGGAGTGTTATTGATAAGTATGGCGTTGCGCCACTTTAATGTTGTTGATGAATAAGAAATCATATCTTTTTTTATTAATTCAAGTGGTAAGTAATATGCTTTTTCTTTATTTTTGCTCACAATATCATTTACCACAGTTTCTTTTTCTTTATACGATAGAGCATTCTTTTTCACCCAATGAAGTGTGGTTATTAATGAGTCTTTTGGATTATTGGAAATGTTATATTCATATCCTCGTTCTGATAATAGGAATAGACAATTACAAGCGATAAATTTTGTGTCATCAATATATGTAAGTTTTTCTAATGCCCATAATAATTCGCAGTATTCGTGTCCTTCAAATAAAATATTATTATTTGTTCTTGAAAGGAATAAGTGATCTAAAACACTGTCTTGTTGCTTTAAGCAATCAAAAACAAATTGTCCAAATATATTTGGGGCAGCTTCTGCAATTAAAGGCAAAAATTGGGAAATGGTTAACATTTGTTCTTTTGATGTGATATCATCTAAAAGTTTTTTGACAAATATATCTACATCATCTTGCTTACCATTGTAAATAGTTAATAAAATAAGCGAATCCAACAATCCTTCAATGGTTTTTGCTGAGAATTTCCAACTTAACGAATATAAGCTAGAAAAATTTTGTTTTTCAACGGGAAGGTTATATTTTGGATTTGAATTTTTAAATATTTCATTTATCACATTAAAAATTTCATTCGCTTTGTTTGAAATGAAGTTATTGCATGCAAACCAAACTTCTTCTCTTAAAATTACCTTTATTTGGTCGTTGTATACAAATAATGGGCTATTGTCTTTGTTTTCCCAGTGTTGTTTTAAATTTGAAACATAGGAATCGACACTTTCATTTTGAGGTAAAAATCTAGATAAAATATTTTTTTCTGTATCATCTTTTAAATTTATTTGACCAAGTATTGTTATAGGTATCAAATCAATTATATTTGGATCTTTTAACCATTCATTAGAACAAAGAAAGTTCTGGCTAGCTAACTCTCTAACGATTAGCATAACATTATTATTAGCTCTATGTTGAATAGATTGTAGTTTTGAGCTTTCTAGTTTCATATCATTTTTTAATATGTCGTATAGGGCTTGTTGTGGTCTGGATGTTAGCAAAATCTCATATTTTAAATCGTTTATATCTTTGCCAAGTACTATGATGTGAACATTTTGGGAGTTTAGATTAACATTGTGCGGAAACACAAAGTTGGCGACTATGATTATATTTTGAAGTTTGTTATCTATTTCTGTAAATGTTGCAAAATCATTGCAAATAACAACTCGATTTGCTATCTCTAAATTTTGCGATAAGGCTGAAATAATAAACCTGTAAGTTTCAAAAAATGATGAACCCGCAATTCGAATTGTTTGTTTTGTGTTTATTAAAGAATATAAATTTTTGATTTCTTGTTCTCTTGCTATTGTAAATAAATTTAATGACATTGATGGTGTTGTTTCATTTTGAATCTGTAATTTGGCAATTTGAAGTGAGTTTAAGTTTAATTTCTTGTTGCTAAATTGTTCATCTAACCATACACTTGTCATGAAACAACTTGATAACCATTCTTCTAGATCTATTCCGTCAACAATGTAAATATCTTTCCAATGGCTTTCTTTAATTAATTCTTTTTTCTTTTGTTGCTTATTTTTCCTAGTTAGAGTTTTTGGTGTAATCAACACGAATGAAGTGTTTTTTTGTTCTTGTTGAGAAGTGTTTTTTGTTCTATTACGGAAATCACTATTAATTTTCTTGGTTGCAGTGATTGTTGTAGCTCCTAGTTCCCAAAAACTATGTCCATCTGGAATAAATTGGCAATTATCACTTTTTGCTAAGAGTTCGCCATCAAAACCATCTACATTTACATTATCGCCTGATGGAAATAAAATTTTATTAATTTTGTTACAACTTTCTTTTATTAATCTTTCGACTAGTTCGGGGAATAATCCTCTAGCTAAATTTTGTGATTCGCTAAACCAGTTTTTTAATTGAGAAGCAGTTATAATTTTCATATGAGAGATATGATTTTTATTGTCTCCCTCATCAAACATGATGCCGTTAATTTTACAGTATTGCTCAATTTTATCTTTGTTTGCACCATGAGGTATGGTTAAGCCTTGTTCCCATCTGTTTACTGTTGCAAAGGCAATATTTAATTCCTCAGCCAGTTGCTCTTGAGTTAAATTTTTTATAGTTCTTATCTTTTTTAATTTATCTGAAATAGTCATTTAATTTCTCCAATTTGCAATATTTTATAACATATATAACATTTTAGAACAACTTTGTCAAGTTTTTTGAATAAAAACGATTCAATTAGCATATAAAATGCTTTATTTTATTGATTATTTTATTTAAATCGTATAAAAAACACCTTGCTAGATGCAAAGTGTTTTGTTTTAGTCTGTAAAAGATAATGGATAAATTACAGAAAAGAACTCTAAATGAAAAAATACGAACTCAAAGATATCCTTCTCGTTCGTATTATTCACTACTGGCGGAGAAGGAGGGATTTGAACCCTCGCGCCCTGTTACAAGCCTACTCCCTTAGCAGGGGAGCCCCTTCGACCACTTGGGTACTTCTCCATTTTTTCTTTTCAATTTGCCATTTGAAAGGCTTTGGGTGCGCGTTTGAGAGAGTTTTTCCACAAAGCTTTTCAACTGACATTTTGCATTTTAGCATATTCTTTTTTTTTAGTCAACATTTTAAAAAAATAAACATAAATTAAATTTTTATTGGAACACTAAAAGAATGAAGAAAAAACTTTTGGCGGCGGTTTTAGCGTTTTTGTGTGTGTTAACCATCTTGAATTTGGGGAAAATTGACGTTGCAAAGGCGCAAGAAGCGGGGGTTGCCCATTTCTTTTCCCACGAACTTGTTTACAGCCCCGAGCGGGCGTATTGCAAGGCGAACAGATTGCGACGTTGTTTCGACCGAGATCATTTAACAGCAAGTGAGTTTAAAAAGATTTTAGAGGAATGGCATTCGCGCGGCTATGTTCTTGTTAACATTGAAGATGTTTACGCTTTTGAGAATGGGAAATGGCACGAAAAGAAAGACGTCGAATTAAACGGGAAAAAGCCAATTGTGCTTAGTTTCGACGATTTAACTTATGACACGCGCGAAAGAGGAATTGTTGAAAAAATTGTTGAAAAGGACGGCGAAATTTGGGATTACACAAGTTGCGAGGAGCAGCAGTTCACGCAAGAGCGCGACGGGGTTACAATTCTTGAAAAGTTTATTGAAGAAAATCCGGATTTTTCCTTTAACGGCGCGCGAGCAATTTTGTGTGTAACGGGGTATAACGGCGCATTTGGGCATCGCGTTTTTGAAGGAACATATCTTTCAGGCGAAAAACTTGAAAAAGAAGAAGAAAGTTTAAAAAATCTTGTTGCACTCTTGAAAGAAAAGGGTTATCGCTTTGGGTGCCACAGTTATTCCCATTTCAATTGCGCCTATGCAAGCGCAGGACAGTTTAGGGAAGATTTAAGAAAATGGCAAAATGAAATTGGAAAATATGTTGGAGAAACAAATATATATTGCTATCCTGGCGGGAACCATAAAGCACAAAGTCAAAACAATGAATTTTTGAAGGCGAACGGATTTACGACGTTTCTTTGCACGGGGCAAGCGCCAACAAAAGGCGAGGAAAACGAAAACGGAGCAACATATTTCTATCGTCATCCGCTTGACGGAACGGCTCTTCGACTTTGCGAGAAGGAATATGCGCAGTTCTTCGACACGAGGAAAGTTTATGAAGAGAAAAGATATCTTCCTTTTTCGTGTAAGCAGGGATATGGAGAATGAAACGGGCAATGGCTCGTTTTATTTCTTAAATTGCTTTAAAATGTTTGGATAATACTTTTTTTTGTGTAATAATATAATCAAATAAAAGGAGTTTGAATTATGCCACAAAAACGTTATCAATTTGTTAAACCAGACGGTTGGAGAATTATTAAACCAGAAAGATATAGAGATTTCTCAATCCTTTCAACAGAACTTGTTCCTTGCATCTATGGCTTCGCAATTGAAAAAAACGAAGGTTTTGATGTTGTTAGCATGTTCGATTACGGCGAAAGCTCGGGAGAGTTTATTGCAGAACTTAACGAGGAACTTAACCGCCTTGAACTTAATAATAGAGATGTTAAAGGCGTTAACGACTACATTAAAGAAAACGCAGCCGACTATGCTGTTTCCGAAACATCAAGCATGAAACCTGTTTACCATAAAGCAGTTAAAATTTATGGAAAAAATGTTTTTGTTAACATAATGGACGTTGCAACAAACATTGGAAGAAGCTATTCCTTGCAATTGTTTGTTAAACTCGACAGAAACCTTGTTTGCTTTGGAACTTCTGTTCCAAAACTTGACACTTCGCGCCCAATGGAAAGCGCCGTTGAGTCGTATAAATTTGTTAATGAACTTGTTAACACTGTAATCAAAACTTTGGATGTTGCAAAATAACATTTCCGCGGTTAAAATTTCTTCCCTTGCATAAAATACAATGCAAGGGTTTTTTATTGCTGCGCTTTGGCTCAAATTATGCAATAAGAAAAAAGATAAAATGTTTGAATTTCAGCTTTCAACTCTAAACGAAAAAGTTTCAAATCAAATCTTTTCCGAACTTAAAAAAACAACTGCACAGTCAAACGCCGTTTTAACTTCCTATGCGGAAAACGGGAGAAATAACATTGTTGTTGCTTGCGACGAAGTTGAAAAACCTCGCGTTTGCTTTTTCCTTTCGGACGCAATTTCGGACGCAATTTCAACTTTCTTCAAACTTGAATTCGTTGAAGATAACTTGAAAATTCCCGTTAAAAACGAAATAAGTTTCCAAGCATTCAAAAAAGCCCTCGTCGCTTTCGACCGCGAAACAGATAAATACATAGTTTCTCGCTCGCTTAAAATTGAAAATGAACTTAACCTTGACGCCTTCTATAACTTTCGCCTTAAACAACTTCGAACAAAATGGCTTGAAATAATTAAACTTGCAAACGACAACGCCTCCTACCTTCTTTGCAGCGACACCTTTCTCGACCTTCTTAAATTCCTAATAGATAACATCGAAATTTCGCGCGGAACAATCAATGTTGTTAAAGAAGGAAACGAGTTTAAACTTTGCGACGAAAGTTTCAACGAAATCCAGCCCGAACAATGCCCGCTTGCAAACCTCGAGCAAGAAAGCGGGGAAGTTGGCTTGGTAACTTCCTTAATTGCTCTTTCTCCAAAGAAAATCAATGTCTATTGCAGCCCCTTCGAAAACAATTGCGCCCTAACCTTAATTTCGCAAATTTTCGAAAACCGCGTTTCAATTCTCCCCGAAAATGCCGGAAGATAAGAAAAGGAAGAGGGAGTAGATAAGGCCTATTAGTGATAATTTCTCTTTCCTAACCATGCTTTTTCAACAGAAACAGCAGGGGAAAAGAGCAAAGTGATTTTAATTTTTGAAATTTTCCATAAAAAAATTGACATCTTTGCGCAGTTGTTGTAAATTATTGCAAGAGGAAAAATTTATGGAAAAAGAAGAAATGAATGACGAAATGATTGGCAGACACGGGCTTGCGCACGTTTTGGCAAAGGCTGTTTTAAAACTTTATCCAAACGCAAAATTAACAATTGGGCCTGCAATTGCCGACGGGCTATATTATGATTTTGATGTTGACAATGCGTTTACGCCAGAAGACATGAAAAAAATTGAAAAAGAAATGACCTCAATAATTAACAAAGGTGAGGATTTTGTTAGGGAGGTTGTTTCAAAAGAAAAGGCTCTTGAACTTTTTAAAGATAACCCATATAAGGTTGAGCTTATTAACGAACTTCCAGAAAATGAACCAATTTCAATCTACTATCTTGGCGAAGATTTTGTTGATCTTTGCCGCGGCCCTCATGTTGAAAACACTCGCAAACTTCAAAACTATGGCTTTAAAGTTGCAAAAGTTAACGGGGCATATTGGCGCGGAAACGAAAAAAACAAAATGCTTCAAAGAATTTATGTTTACGCTTTCAAAGATAAAAAGGCATTGGCAGACTATTTGAATATGCTTGAAGAAGCAAAAAAACGCGACCACAGAAAAATTGGGCGCGAACAAGAACTGTTCTTCTTCGATGAAACCGCTCCTGGAATGGCATACTGGCTTCCACGAGGCTTTACAATGCTTAACACATTAATTGAATATTGGCGCGGCGAACATAAAAAACGCGGATATCAAGAATTTTCGGGACCTCAACTTAACAGCAGCGCTCTTTGGAAAACTTCGGGGCATTGGGACCACTATAAAGAAGACATGTTTGTTCTTGAAGACAGCGACGGAAAAGAACAAGCACTTAAACCAATGAACTGTCCAAACTCAATTAAGGTTTTCGACTCGAAAATGAGAAGTTATAAAGATCTTCCACTTCGTTTTAACGACGTTGATGTTATCCATAGAAACGAAAAATCTGGGCAACTTAACGGACTTTTCCGTGTTAGAATGTTCCGTCAAGATGATTCGCATAACTACGTAACCGAAGAACAAATTGGAAGTGAAATTAAAGCAATTTTGGAAATTGCAAACGAAATGTATGGTGTTTTTGGGCTTCCATATCAACTTACACTTTCAACTCGCCCAGCAGATTTCATGGGAGAAATTGAAACCTGGAACAAGGCGGAAGACGATCTTCGCAAAGTTTTGGACGAAATTTGCGGGAAAGGAAACTACCGTGTTAACGAAGGCGACGGCGCTTTCTATGGCCCAAAAATTGACATTAAAATGAAAGATTGCTTGGGAAGAGAATGGCAAATGGGAACAATCCAACTCGACTTCCAACTCCCAGGCCGATTCAATCTTTCCTACATCGATAAAAACGGCGATAAGAAAACCCCAATCATGATCCACCGTGCAATTTTAGGGTCTTTCGAACGTTTCATCGGAATTATAACCGAACATTTTGCCGGGGCGTTCCCTCTTTGGCTTTCCCCAGTTCAAGTTCGCGTTATGAACATTTCCGACGCGTCGCTTGAATATGCAAAAGAAGTTACAAAAGCGTTTGAAGAAAAAGGTGTTCGCGTTGAACTTGACAGCAGAAACGAAAAAATTGGATATAAGATTCGTGAGGCACAACTTTTGAAAGTTCCATACATGATTATTGTTGGAGATAATGAAGTTCAAACAAAAACAATTTCAATTCGAGGACGAGGAAACGAAAATGCTTCGGGCTTGAAACTTGAAGATTTCCTTGCAAGAGTTTTAAAAGAAATTGAAACAAAGAAAATTTAGTTTGAGAAACTATGAAAAATCGCTTGCTTAATTGCTTGCGTTTTTTTTATACTAAATTTGAAATGAACGCAAAAACCTTAAAAGTTTTCTTTTTAAGTTGGGCGGGCAAAAAAAAGAACTGCAATCTCTTCAACGGGGGAGAGTGTAATAAAAAAATGGCACAACATTTTATGAATATTATTCATTCAAGATGTCGTGTTTAAACTTGAAATCTTAACTATATTTAGGTTTTAATTTTGTAAAAAATTTGTTTCATTTTTAACAAAAGGTTTCAAGAAAAAGTTGTCAACATAAGCGTCTTGCATAAAACGCCCTAATATAGCAATGTTTAAAAATTTGTTTAGAAAATATGTGGAAATGTGGATAACTTATTCAATAATTGGCAAAATCCACCAAAAATGAATAAAAATTTATAATTATAAGTAGTTGTGAATAATTATTTATTTGTGGAAATGTGGATAACTTTTTGTGGTTTTCTTTTTATATTATGCGGAAGATGCCGCGAGAAATGCCCAATTTGAAACAAATAAAAGAAAGAATAATAAGACATTTTGTTTTTTTTAATCAAAAGGGTATAATCAAGAATATGGAAGAAATTAAAAAGGAAAAAATTGTTGAACTTAACCCGCTTTCGCTTGCATCGGTTGGCGATGCTTTCCACACTCTTTTTGTTCGCGAAAACATTTTAAAAGCAAGCGATTTGCCGGCGAATAAACTTCATCTTGAAGCATCAAAAATTTGCTGTGCAAAAACCCAAGCAAAGGCGTTTGATAAAATCTTTGATGTGTTAAGTGAGGACGAGAAATCAATTGCGCTTCGCGCAAGGAACCATAGAAGTCACACTGTTAAAAGTTCGTCGCAAATTGAGTATAAAAAGGCAACGGCTTTTGAAGCGGTTTTGGGATATCTATTTTTAACCGGCCAAATTGAAAGAGCAAGCGAAATTGCAAAAATTTCGATGGAGGAAAATTTATGATTATATATGGAAAAATTGCAGTTTTGGAAGCGCTTAAAAGCGAAAAAACTTTTAACAGGCTTTTAATCGACAAAAACTTGAAAGATAAAACAACGCAAGAACTTATCGACCTTGCACGCCAACAAAATGTTAAAATCGATTTTTTGCCACGCGAAGCTCTTGAAAAAAAAGTTAAGTCGCAAGCGGAAGGGAAAATCAATCATCAGGGAATTGTTGCAGAAGTTACGGAGTTTGAATATTCTTCAATTCAAGATATGATTGACCTTGCAAAGCAAAAAAATGAAGCACCTTTTGTTGTTATTCTTGACGGCGTTGAGGATCCACATAACTTAGGGGCAATAATTCGAACAGCAGAATGCGCCGGGGCACATGGCGTTATAATTCCAGAGCGTCGCGCGTGCTCGGTTAACGAAACAGTCCTTAAAACAAGCGCTGGGGCAGCATCAAAAGTTTTAATTGCAAGAGTTAACAACCTTTCAAACGCAATTGAGGAGTTAAAGGAAAATGGCGTTTGGGTTTACGCGGTTGAAGTTGGGGGCGAAAATTTGTTTAAGGCAAATTTGAAAGGCGCAATTGCTCTTGTTCTTGGAAGCGAAGGGAAAGGAGTTAGCCGTCTTGTTAAAGAAAATTGCGACGGAATTTTAACAATTCCGATGTTTGGAAAAATAAACTCGCTAAATGTTTCTGTTGCTGCGGCAATTTCAATTTTTGAAGTTGTTAAACAAAAATAATTTTAAATAATTATTTAAAATTTAATTAAAATCAATAAAAAAATCTAAAAAATAGCAAAAAAAACAAAAAAATAGCGTTTTTTGCTATTTTTTTGTTTAAAATATATTTTTTGGTTAATTTAATTTGAAATAACTTTCAATAATTCCTCCGCCAAGGCATCGTTCGTTTTCGTCGTAAAGAACAACAAATTGTCCTGGGGTTATTGCGCGTTGTTTTTCGTCGAAATCAACTTTAATTCTTTTGTCTTCAAGAACTTCAACGCTAACGCCTTGGTCTGGTTGGCGATATCTAAATTTTGCAAAACATTTAAAAGTTTTTTCTTTTGGAACATCTGGAATCCAATTGAATTCTTTTGCGTAAAGCCCGTTTGAAAAAAGCAAATCGTCTTCGCCTTGCGAAACAATTAGAACATTGTTTTTAAGGTCTTTATCTAAAACAAACCAGCGCTCGCCGTTTCCGCCTTTCTTCCCGCCAATGTTAAGACCGCGTCTTTGACCACGCGTGTAATACATAAGACCTTCATGAGTTCCAACAACCTCGCCGTCGGTCGTTTTAATTTGTCCTGGTTTTGCTGGCAAAAAGTTCTTTAAAAAGTTTCTAAAATTCCTTTCGCCAATGAAACAAACGCCCGTTGAATCCTTCTTTTTTGCGTTGGAAAGTTCAAGTTTTTCCGCAATTTTGCGAACTTCCGGCTTTTCAATTTCGGCAAGAGGAAAAATAACGCTTCCAAGTTGTTCTTGGGAAAGTTGATTTAAAAAGTAGGATTGATCTTTGTTTTTGTCTTTTGCTTTGTAAAGATAAAATTTGCCATCTTTTTCAACAACTTTTGCATAGTGGCCTGTTGCAATTTTGTCTGCGCCAATTTTTTTTGCGAATTCCAAAAAAGGTCCAAATTTGATTTCACGGTTGCAAAGAACATCTGGGTTAGGGGTTCTTCCTTCGGAATATTCTTTAAGAAAATATTCAAAAACTCTGTCGTAATATTCTTTTGCATAATTAACGGTGTAGTATGGAATTCCAATTTTTTGAGAAACGCGTTTAACGTCTTCATAGTCGGCTTCGCTTGTGCAAACTCCGTCGTCTTGCTCTTCCCAGTTAACCATAAAAACAGCAATAACATTTTTACCTTGCTCTTTTAAAAGATATGCGCTCACGGCAGAATCAACGCCGCCGCTCATTCCAACAACAACTGTTTCCATTTTTTTTATTTCACCTTTAATTTTTTTCTTCTGTATTATTATTTTCAATAATAATTTCATTATTTAAATGATTTTCTTGATTTTTTTCGCTATTTTTTGCTTTATTTTTAATTTTTTTGTCTTTTTTCTTTAATTTTTTCTCTTTATTTTCAATAATTTTTTCTTTAAGTTTTAATAAATTTTCGTCAATTGCAACGGGAATTTTATATCGCTCGAAAAATATTGCAAAAAAATCGGACACCCAAAATATTAAAACGCATGAGCCGGGAATTATAACAAGAAGATATAAATATGTCCAAACATTTGTTCCATAAAGAGTGTCGGTTAAAATAACCATAACAAGCGAAAGAATAAGCCCAAAAAGAGAAACGGCGCCTTTAAAGAACCTTCCAAGATAGAAATTGTGCGCGCCGGTGAATCCCAAAAAACCGCAAAGCAAAAGTGCGGTTGATTTTTTTGCGTCATATGGCCAATCGTTTGTTCGAATTGTGTCCCGTCTGTTGCCTTTAAGAATAAGTTTTTTTGCAGTTTTATTTGAAGTGTAGTTAAGACGTTCAAAAATTAAACCGCATTCATGGCACGATTTTTCGTGGGAAAAACATTTTTCGCCGCATCTTGGGCATTTTCTATACATTGAATTTTTCACGCTTTAAGTTTAAAACATAGAGCGTTAAATGTCAAACTAATTTATTTCAAAGATATCGGCAATTTTTGATTCAAAAAAACTTGCGCCAAAAACTTTTGCTTCGTTTTCATAGAAAAGAACAACGCTTGGATTTGAATAGTAACTAACAATTTTGCAGTCGTCAAACTTTCCAAAATACTGCTCAATTGTTTCTTTGCTTAAAGTTTCGGAAAGGTTTGGCGAAAGCAAATTTTTTGCATAGTTGAAATCGTTTGCCGCAATTGCTTCAAAAAAATCGAGAAGGAAAAGTTCGGTTGGGAGTTCGCGCTTTTTCTTATTAAGATAGACATAGTATTCTTCGGTTTGACAAAGACAATCTTCACCAGGTGCAAAAATTTCAACTTTTGCGCGTCCTGCCATGTCTTGCATGAAACAAAGCCGTTTAATTTTTCCGCTTTCAACTTCAATTTGATTTCCTTCAAACTCGTTTGAAAAAGCACAAAGAGGAAAGAGTTTTAAGATGTAATTATTTTCGGGAAGAGAAAAAAGTTTTGCAAATTTGCTTTCAAGTTGAAGTTTTTCGTTTGCGCTGGAAAATTTAAGAGAGTATGGCAAAAATTTTTTAGTGTTTTGCGGATACACATTTATTTTTAAATCTTTTAAATCATTAATTTCAAGGTTTAACTCGTCGCCAAGAATTTCTTTCGAGCAGCATGAAAAAATTTCTTTTTCGCCGTCGAAAAATTTAAGGGAAAGCGGAAAATCTTTTAAAATATGCATTATGCAGTTCATACCATAAGTTTATTCAATAAAAAATTTAAAAATGTTTATTTTTCTTTTTTAGTGTTAATAATTCAACTATCGAAAAGGAGAAAAAATGAAAAAACATTCAAAATGGGACAACACACAAATTAAAAAACTTTTTTCAGTTGTTGAAAAAACAAAAAGCGAGAACAAAAGTTTGCTTGAAGCATTCAAAATTTTTGCTAAAAAAACCGGAAGAAAACCAAACAGTGTTAGAAATTTCTACTATCAAGAAGTTGAAAATCTTAAAAACGACGCAGGCAGGGCAGACGAACTTGGAATTTGCGCCAAGAACCATAACGTTTCTGTTGCAAAAAAGTTTTCAAACGAGGAAACAAAAAAACTCATTAAAGAAATTTTGCGTCAAAAATGCCTTGGAAACTCAGTTAGAAAAGCGTGCTTAAATTTGGCAAACGGCGACGCGGGGAAAATGATTAGATATCAAAACAAATTTCGAAGCGTTCTTTGCGGAAACAAAAAATTATATTCCGAGTGCTTAGAGGAACTTCGAAAAGAAGGCCTTGGCGAAAAAGAAATTAAAAGAAGCAATGTTGTTTTTATGAAAAAACAAGAGGAAAAGAAACTTTCCGACGATGACATTAACAGTCTTTTCCTTGGACTTATTCGTCTTGTTAAAAGAAGTGCTGCGCAAACGGCAGCAAAAGAATTTGAAAATGAAAGCGAATTTGCGTCGAATGCTCTTCGAAACTCACTTTCAAAACTTGCGCTCGCAAATCAAAAAATTGAAGCACTTTCCTGCGAACTTGAAAAAGTTAAAACGCGCTCGTCGCGTCTTGAAGACGAAAACATTAAATTAAAAACAAAAATCGCCCAATATTTGAGCGATCGAGTTGTTTCATCAAATAAAAGTAAATCTCTTGCAAAATACTTGCGCGATATGAAACAAAATGGGGCGGAAATTAAAACTAAAATCTAAATTTCATTTTCGCAAAGGAAAAGAACCCCAAGGCAGTTTCTTCCGCAGTGGCTTGCAATTGTTGAGCCTGCAAAATTAGTTATGATTTCTTTAAACCCGCGGTCTTGAAGTTTTTTAATTAAAACTTCGTTAATTGCGGCGTTTTCTGTTGTGTAGGTTATATAAACTCTTGTTAAGTTTGGAGTTGGGTAGTCTTTCAAAAGGTCGTCGGTATATTTGCTTAAAACATTTTCATATTTTCCCATATACTTTTTGTCAACGCCCATTTTCCCATTTGCAAGTTTAATTTTTGGTTTAATCGATAAAAGATTTGCACCAAAAACAGCAAGCGCCGAGCATCTTCCGCCCTTATATAAATATCTTAAATCATTTAAGATAAACGACGCTTGAACCTTTGAAACTTCCTCGCGCGTTTGTTTAACAACCTCTTCAAAACTTAATCCCGCGTCAATTTTATCGGCCGCTGAAAGGCAAAGAAGCCCGCATCCGCTTGAAAGAGAAAGAGAGTTAATAACCTCAATTTTGCCGTTCCCAATTTCCTCGGCGGCAAGTTTGGCGTTGGAATAGGACGATGAAAGTTCGCTTGAAAGAGAAATGTGAACAACATATTCCGCGTCATATTTTTTCATTGCTTCTTGGAAGAAATCTTTATAGAATTCAATGCTTCTTGCGGCGGTTTTTGGCAAAATTCCAGTTTTGTCAACATAACTGAAAATGTCTTCGTTTGTTATGTTTTGCCCGTCGATATATTCGTCATCTCCAAGGTTAACAAGAAGAGGGGAAACAGAAATTTTTCTCTTTTCCAAAAGTTCTTTCGATATGTCCGAAGTGCTGTCGGTTGTTACAATGATTTTCATTTTTTTCTCCTAACCAAAAATTTTGTGCCAGAAATATAAGAATATATAACTGAAATAATCTTTACTTTCATAGGCAATTATGTCAACGCGTCCAACGTAATTTTCTTTGCTTTGAGCGCCATAAGTTGAGCAATCTAAACTGAAATGACGATTGTCGCCAAGATAGAATAATTCGTTTTCGCCAACACTTAAAAACCAAACATTTCCAAAACTTGTTTCAATTTCTTGGAATTTTTCCTCGTTATCTCTGCGAAATTCGTTCATATAACAGAAAGAAAAATACATGTCGGTTCCTTCTGCAAGGTATGGCTCGTCTAAAACTTCAACAACGTTTGTTCCTTTCTTAATTAAGAAAACTTTGTATGTTCGATAGGCTGGGCTAGATTCGTTTGTTACGGCGCCAATGCCAACTTTGTCGCCCCCTTTTGCAATAAGACGCTTAATTACATAGCGGTTTTTTAAACTTGCATTTGGGTTAACCATAACAATTATATCACTGTAGTCGGCTTCGGCAAAACGATTGATGTAAACCGAGTCTTTTGGAGCGCTTTCAATTTCTTCTCCAAGGTCGTCATATTTTTGGACGTTAAGAGTTGGAAGCATGGATTTTCCGTCAACAGGCGTGCAGGTGTAAATAAAAGAAAAAACAGCAACAAAGGCGCAACATATAATGAAAGTTATGAAAATAGATTTGAACAGAAGAACTGCCCAAAGAGGAAATTTTTCTTTATATATATTAACCTTTTTTATGTAGTTTATTTTTTGCTGTTTCATTGTTTGCCTTTATTAAGATAGTATAGCCGCGAAAGGAGTAAAAGTCAAATTAAATAAAAAATAAGCAGGGCAAAAAAACATGTTCGACACAATATATAAAAAAACGACAGAAATCTGTCGCTTTTTTTAAATTTGTTTATTAAATTTTTTGGAATTTTCCGTTTTTCTTATGAACTCTAAGATTTGCGCCGCTTGCTTCGGAAAGTTTTTCTGCAACTTCCAATGCTTCTGCTTTTGTTGCGCATCTCTTTGAAGCGCGCGTCGACCCAGATTTTTTAACAACCCATTCGCGTTTTTCTTTATCATACGTAACGCCATAGGTGGCTTTTTTCTCTTCTTTTTTCATTTCTGCCTCTTCTTCTTTTGCTGGTTCTTCTTTTGTTTCTTCGGCTGGCTTTTCTTCTTCCTTAGCCGCTGCTTTTTTAGGTTGTTTTTTTGCTTTTGGTTTTTCTTCTTTAACTTCTTCTTTTGGTTCTTCTTCTTTTTCTTCCTTAACAGGATTTTCTTGTTCTTCTTCAGTTTTTTCTTCTTCTTGTTTTTCTTCTGTTTCTATGGTTTCTTCTTGTTTATCGTCTTTTTTAACTTTTCTTTTTTTCTTAGGTTTTTCTTCAAGGTCTTCTGCCTTAACTTCTTTAATTTCTTCTTGTTTAGGCTCGTCTTCTTTTGCTTGACCTTCTTGTTTTTCGGCTGCTTCTTTTGCCGCTTTTTTATCCTTCAAAATGTTTAAAATTAAAAAGACCATGCTAACTACGAAAGTTGCCGCCAAAACTCCAACAACAATCCAAACTCCGCTTCCGTTTAAGAAGTCTTCAAAACCAGAATTTAATAAATTTCTTCCCATAAATTTTCTCCTTATCGTAAGTTTAACACAAAAAATTTTAAAAGCAAACCATATAATATATTTTTTGACAAAATTTTTGTTAAGTTGTATCATTAACTTAATGAATGAGTTTATGAAAGAAGCGCTTAAAGAAGCGAAAAAAGCAGAAAGAAAAGGCGAAGTTCCAATTGGGGCAGTTATTGTTTTAAACGATAAAATTATTGCAAGAGGATTTAACAATCGCGAAGAATCCAAGTGTGCAATTAACCACGCGGAAATTATAGCAATTAAGAAGGCGTGCAGAAAAATTGGAGATTGGCGCCTTGAAAATTGCGAAATGTATGTTACGCTTGAACCTTGTTTAATGTGCATTGGAGCAATTTTAAATTCACGAATTAAAGCAGTTTATTTCGGGGCAAAAGATAATAAAAGTTGCAATAAAGGGTTTTTAACAAGCAAAAACAATAGTCTTAACCACAACCTAATTTTTGAAGGTGGAATTATGGAAGAGGAGTGCGCTTCGCTTTTAAAAGAATTTTTTAGAAATGCAAGAAAATAATATTAATCTAAGAAGAAAGATGCTATAATAATATAAAAAAGGAAATGAATATGGAAAATAAAGACGAAACACAATTTGGAGAGGGAACAAAAATTCTTTGGCAAGACAGGAAAAGATGGTGCGGTTTGCCATGGTCGTTCACGAGATATTACATTGTTGAAAAGAAAGACAGTTGGCTTAAACTTTTTACGTCTGTTGGACTTTTTGGCGTTCAAGAAGAAGAGGTTAATGTCTATCGTATTTACGACTTAACCGTAACTCAATCGCTTTCAAACAGAATGTTTAACACGGGAACAATAACATTGCATTGTCAAGCAAACAACCATGAAACGGTTAACTTGGTTCGTGTTAAAAATCCATATAAAGTTCGCGCAATGCTTCAAGAACTCATTGAAAATGAAAGAGCAAAACGCGGCAATAAATTAAGTGAGTTCACATATTAGTTATTGACAAAACGTATAAATATGTGTATCATTAACTTGAAATCTAAATTAAAGGGAGGAAATATGGAACAAAAGTATAAACAGGCTAGAGGTGTTAACTTAGCAGCCGGAATTGTTGACATTGTTATTGGAGCGCTTGCAATTGTTGGTCTTATCTATGCAATTGCTATTATCGCAAGAGCTTCATCGTCAATTCCAAGCGAATATATTCCGGTTTTTGTTATGAGCATTTTGATTTCTGCCGCACAAGTTGGATGCATGCTTGGTTTTGGAATTGCAACAATTTGCTATGCAAAGGAAAAAGGTCAAGCATATTGTGATAAAAAACCAAAATTCTTGTCATTTGCAATTGTTGAGTCTGTTATTCTTTTCTTCTCATTCATTGGGGTTGTAACAGATTTTGATCCAGTAAGTTTAGTTGTTCTTTTGCTTATGATTGCAGTTGTTGTTCTTCGCTACATTGGTTATGCGTTCATAGCGCAAGTATCTGGAAAACTTGACCAAGAAGCTCAACAACCAGAAGTTCAACCAGCAAAAAAAGAAGTTTCCAACGATTCAATTAACGTTGATAAACTTCAAAAGCTTACAGAACTTAAAGAATCTGGCGCAATAACAGAAGAAGAATATGAACACCTTAGAAAAAAAGAATTAGGTCTTTAATTTAATCAAAAAGCAGCGCAAATAAGCGCTGTTTTTTTAATTCTTTTTATTAGAAGCTTTAAATGTAAATTCTGCAAAATCTTGCGGAATTTTATTTTGAAAACAAATGATTTTGGTTGATGGAGGAGATAAAAGTTTTAAACAACAAAAAAGAGCAAAATCTTGCTCTTTTTTAATGTTTTAACAAATTTAATTAAATGCTTCCAACCGTTCTTGGGAAATATTCAACATCGCGAATGTTGCTCATGCCTGTTATATACATAATTAAGCGTTCAAAGCCAAGCCCATAGCCGCCGTGCTTTGCTGTTCCATAACGGCGAGTGTTAATGTAGTCTTTATAATCTTCTTCTTTAAGCCCAAGTTCTTTCATGCGTTTAAGAAGATAGTCGAGACGCTCTTCTCTTTGGCTTCCGCCAATAAGCTCGCCAACGCCAGGAACAAGAAGGTCAACGGCCGCAACGGTTTTGCCGTCGTCGTTAAGACGCATATAGAAAGCTTTAATTTCTTTTGGATAGTTTGTTAAGAAAACTGGTTTCTTATAAACTTCTTCGGTAATATATCTTTCGTGTTCGCTTTGAAGGTCAACGCCCCAATAAACTGGGAATTGGAAACGATCTTTAACTTTTTCAAGAATTTTAATTGCGTCGGTGTAGTCAAGGCGAACATAATCGTTTTCTGTTATGGATTTAAGTCTTTCAAGAAGAGTTGTGTCAACAAATTTGTTTAAGAATTCAAGTTCGTCTTTGCAGTTCTCCATAACATAGCGAACAACATACTTAACCATTTCTTCTTCGTTGTCCATAACATCGTTTAAATCGGCAAAACAAATTTCTGGCTCCATCATCCAAAATTCTGCTGCGTGGCGCGTTGTGTTTGAGTTTTCTGCGCGGAATGTTGGCCCAAAAGTGTAGGTGTTTGCAAAAGCGTGGGTCATTGGTTCCTCGTCAATTTGCCCGGAAACGGTCATAAAAACTTGTCTTCCAAAGAAATCTTTGGAGTAGTCAACTTTTCCGCTTTGAGCAATTCTGTCGAGGTCGAGTGTTGTAACTTGGAACATACTTCCCGCGCCCTCACAATCGCTTGCTGTTATGATTGGGGTGTTAACATAAACAAAGCCCTTTTCATTGAAAAATTTGTGGATTGCAAACGCCGCAACCGAGCGAATTCTGAAAACAGCGTTGAAAGTGTTTGTTCTTGGACGAAGAGCAGCGTGCTCGCGCAAGAATTCGAAACTGTGTCCTTTCTTTTGCATTGGGTAGTCCGCTTCGCAAGAGCCTAAAACAACGGCTTTTGTTGCGTTAATTTCAAAAGGTTGTTTTGCGTTTGGTGTTAAAACAACTTTTCCTTCAATTTCAAACGAACTTCCTGTAAGTTGTTTAACAATTTCGTCGTAGTTCTCAATTTTTGCCTTTTCCAAAACAACTTGGCAACTTTTGAATGCGCCGTCGTTAAGTTCAAGGAAAGCAATGTTTTTTGAATCACGAATGGTTCTTGCCCAGCCGCAAATTCTAACTTCCTTTTCGGCAAATTTTGAATATTCTGTGTTTAATTCTTTAATTTGTGTTCTTTTCATAGTTTTTTTCTACTCCAAATCTAATTTAATATGAACGTCTTTAAGTTGTTTTTCAAAAACATCATTTGGCGCGCTCATAAGAAGGTCTTGCGCATTTTTATTAAATGGGAAGGCAATAACATCGCGAATGATTTCTGTGTTTGCAAGGAACATAACAACGCGGTCGAATCCAAATGCTGCGCCAGCGTGTGGTGGAGCGCCATAGGAGAACGCATTAAAGAGGGCAGGGAATTTATTTTCAACTATTTCTCTGTTATATCCCGCCATTTCAAACGCTTTAACCATAATTTCTGGGTTATGGTTTCGAACAGCGCCGCTTGCCATTTCAACTCCGTTTAAAACAACGTCATATTGATATGCCAAAATTTCAAGAGGATTTTGTTTTTCAAGGGCTTCCATTCCGCCTTGTGGCATCGAGAATGGGTTATGGGAGAACGCGATACAGTTGTTTTCTTCGTCCCACTCGAAGAATGGGAAGTTAACAACCCAACAGAAATGGAATTTGTTGTTGTCGATTAAGTTAAGTTCTTGCCCAAGTTTGTTTCTGAATGTTCCCATAAGCGAAACAACTTTGCTCTTTGTGTCTGCCAAAATGAATGCGCTTTGTCCGTCTTTAAGATTTTCTTCAAAAAACTTTCTTTCTGTTTCATTAAGTGTTTTTGCAATTGAGCCTGAAATTTCGCCGTTAACTTTTTTAAGCCAGAACAATCCTTTCCCTTCATACGATTGAACAAACTTATTAAGATTGTCATAGAAGCTTCTTGGTTTTTCGCCTGTTTCTGCAATAATCATTTTAATTGTTTTATCGTGGAAAAGCGAAAATTCGCTGTTTTTGAAAAGGTTTGTTGCGTCTTGAACAACAAGTGGGTTTCTTAAATCTGGTTTATCGGAACAATATTTTTCCATTGCATCTTTAAAGTTGATTCTTTCAAAAGGTGGAGGAGTTATTTCTTTGTTTGGTGCAAATTCCTTGAATGTTGCATAAAGAACTTCTTCCAAAACCTCAAAAACATCTTCTTGTGTTGCAAAACTCATTTCCATGTCCATTTGATAGAATTCGCCAGGGCTGCGGTCTGCTCGCGCATCTTCATCGCGGAAGCAAGGTGCAATTTGGAAATATCTGTCGAAGCCCGAAATCATTAAAAGCTGTTTAAATTGTTGTGGGCTTTGTGGAAGAGCATAGAACTTTCCTGGGTTAAGACGGCTTGGAACAAGGAAGTCTCTTGCGCCTTCTGGGGAAGACGAAGTTAAAATTGGAGTGTGGAATTCATTAAATCCAAGCGAAAGCATCTTATTTCGAATGAAATTCATCGCTCTGCTTCTAAGCAAAATGTTTTCATGAACTTCTGGGTTTCTTAAATCTAAGTAGCGATATTTAAGGCGCAATTCTTCTTTTGTGTTAGGACTTTCGGAAATTTCGAAAGGCAAAACAGGATTGCATTTTCCCAAAACTTCAATGTCGCTTGCCAAAACTTCAATGTCGCCAGTTGGCATTTTTGGATTTTTGCTTTCGCGCTCCAAAACCTTTCCCGAAACCTTAATAACAGTTTCTTTGCATATATCTGAAATTTTTTCTTCTTCGCGAACAAGAACTTGTGTGAGTCCATAGTTATCTCTTAAAGTGAAGAATGTTATTCCGCCAAGTTTACGAATTGAGTTAACCCAGCCAGAAAGCACAACTTCTTTTCCAACATCGGAAATTCTAAGTTCGCCGCATGTGTTTGTTCGATATTCATTTTTCTTAATCATAAATTTCTCCTTTGGATAAAAACATAATACAACAATTTTTTTTCAAAAGCAATTATTTAAAAAAAATTCTTATTTTTATAATGAATATTGACATTTTTACTAATTATTTATATATTATATACATGGAATTGAAAGATTTTAAAGTTTTTGTTTGCGTTCCTGGCGTTGGAAAAACCTTTTTAGCAACTCAAAACCCAAACTTTGTTGACCTCGACAGCGAGCGTGCCGTCTATAAATATGGGCTTGAAGGGAAATCGAAACTTGAACTTGAAAAAGAAAAATATAATCGCGGGGAAGTTGTTAGAAAAGATTCAACCGATTATGTTATGAAAAGACTTCATGAGTGCATAAGCCAAAACAAAATTGTTCTTCTTGCTCCAAACCCAAAAATTGTTAACAAACTTGTTGAAGAAAAAATTCCATATTGCTATGTCTATCATTCGCTTGATTGCATCGACGAATATAAAGAGCGAATGAGAAACCGCGGAAACGAAGAAAACTTCATAAACGAAATGCTTGGCGAACATGTTATCCATGAATTCTATAAAAACTCGCAGCAAGACCAGCGCCCCGCTCTTAAAATTGAACTTCAAAAAGGGCAGTTCCTTTCCGACCTATTCAAAAACTAAAAGACATTGAACTTTTCAATGTCTTTTTTCTTTCTCAATTTCTGATGTCTTTCAGCATATATATTCCTTGAAGGTGTGTCTTCGCTCCTGTTAAGACAGCTCCAGCATGCGCTCTATCGGCTTAACGGCATCCTTGGCGATAGATTCGTCTACCGTCACCTCCGGAAGCTCGTAGCGCAGCGTATTGTATATCTTCAGCAGCGTATTCTTCTTCATGTACTCGCACTCGTTGCAAGAGCAGCCTACCCCACCCTCAGACACTTCCGGCGGAACCGGATAGAACTTCACGTCGGGACAGTTGCGCTGCAGCTCGTGCAGAATGCCAGCCTCGGTAGCGATGATATACTCTTTCGTCTCCTTGTGCTCCTTGGCGTAGTTGAGCATCGTAGCCGTAGAGCCCTTCACGTCTGCCACGGCGAGCACCGGCGCCTTGCACTCCAGATGAGCCATCACTACAGCCTCCGGATGCTCCTGCTTCAGCTTCACGATTGCCTCTACCGAGAACTTCTCGTGCACATGGCAGCCGCCGTTCCAGAGCAGCATGTCGCGACCCGTCACGCTGTTGATATAGTTGCCCAGATTGTAGTCGGGACCGAAGATGAGCTTCTCGTCCTTCGGCAGACTGTCCACCACCTTCTTCGCGTTGCCCGAAGTGACCACCACGTCTGTGAGCGCCTTCACGGCAGCCGTAGTGTTCACGTAGCTCACCACCTTGTAGCCAGGGTGCTGCGCCTTGAACTCCTTCAGGTCCTCAGCCTTGCAAGAGTCCGCAAGCGAGCAGCCGGCTGTGAGGTCGGGGCAGAGCACCTTCTTCTCCGGCGAAAGCAGCTTGCATGTCTCAGCCATGAAGTGCACGCCGCACATCACGATGATCTTAGCGTCGGTCTTTGCAGCCTTGCGCGCCAATGCCAGCGAGTCGCCGATGAAATCGGCCACCTCCTGCACTTCGCCCACCGTATAGTAGTGAGCCAGCACCACAGCGTCCTTCTCCTCACACAAGCGACGTATCTCCTTCTTCAAGTCAACGGATCCATCAACCGGCTCGTCGATGTAACCCTTCTCTTTCCAATCGTTGTTCATATATCTTTGTTTAATATTGTTTCTATTTATATTGTGGGGCGTTCAGACTGTCTTGCTTTAAGGCGCCATCTGCCTACACCCTACTCTATCCGTACTGCCACACCTTCGCCGCCTGTCCCTGTTCTGTACACGTTTGAAAAGACCAACAGGCGCCGCTTTCAAATCTCACCATCTCACCATCTCACCACAACACCCCTTCAACTTCTCAACACCTATCTATATATTTATTTCTTTTTATTTTTAAAGAAAAGAAAAAGAATATGAGTATGATATGCTGTTAGTACGTTGAAAACTTTCCGCCTGTTTCTTTGGTTATTTCGTTATTAACCTGTGGTACAGGCATCTCAACAGGTAGTGTTTATATCTTCTCTTTGAAAATGAACGATATACATGAGTTATTCACAAAAGTGCCGTTACACCTGCAAAGTTAATAAGTTTATATCTTTTTCTTTAAAAAACCTGTGGAAAACTTTAGAATATTAATTTGATAACGCACACAGTTATCCACATCTGCCCCACTCTGCCTGTTTACCTGTTGATAATCTCCGAGTTGTTAACATAGTTGTTAGTAGGTTATTCACAGGTTATCAACAGGTTTGTGAATAACTACTGGCGGTTGTAGGATATTAGCAACCAGGTTATAAATAGTGATGAAATACTAATCGTAGGAGGGGGCAAAACTCGCAAACAGATTGTTTTGCTATTCAATCCATTATCCTAACATAGTTATCCACAGGTGTGTTGATAACTTCCTGTTGTTTATCAGTGTTTTACAGCAGTTATCAACAATATCAACAGGTTTTGTGGATTTTTCGTGTATTTCTTCGCTATAGTCCTTGTCGTGCTATTGAATTACCACGTAGCAAGAACGTCATTACCACAGTTCGGTAACTTTATTACCGCGCAACGGTAACAGCGTTACCAGTTCACGGTAATAAGATGGTTTGTGGATTGCAGTCTTGTTTAATGCTGCCTAAACTTGGTTTTTATATGATATCAACCTCGTTCAATGTTGATATCAGTCCTGTTTTATGTTGATTTTAACCTCGTTTCGTCTGAATACTAACAGCATAACCAACAGGATGTGTTGATAACTTCTTGTTGTAAATCAGTCTTTTACCTGTGTTATCAACATTATCAACAATAATACAGGCGTTTTTCAATATTACCCTGTCTTGGGAGTTGTTGATAACATGTGCAGCGGTTGTTCGTGCTATGTCGGCTGTTGTTAGTAAGATTATGATAGATTGTTAGGATGTATGGGTTGATTAGTAGGCTTGTAGAGACTCAAACCAACAGGTTTATCAACATGTTTGTTAATACTAATGTGCTAAGAGTTAGTGTGTTAGGAAGTTATCAACAGGTTGTTGAAAATTGTGGATAACTCGGTTGTTTGGTATGAGTGTGTTGTCTGTCTATATTGTCAGTTTGGACAGGTTTATGCCTGTTGCTTCTCCGTAGAGTGTGTGTCTAAACTATGAAATTGCCCATAAACCTAACAATAGGAGACTACGGCATCGTGATTCTGGGTTTTGCTACAGGCTGCCTGTTTAGTATAACCTGTGGATAAACCCTGTGGATAACTCTGTTAGAAGCCTGCCTGTGTGCAGTAAACTAACGTAGTTATACACAGGTTTGTTGATAATTATATATTGTGAGTCAGTTTATTACAGAGTTATCAACAGTTTTCTGTAAGTTGTGGATAACCTGTATTATTTAAAACTGAATAGTAGCGGCGGTCTCTAGCCGCCGCAGCAAGCTGCAATGCTATTAGTAGAAACTATTTGGCTTGGTGCTGCGGAGGCTTTCACCTCCGCTACTGTTAGGGTAAAAAAAAGCAGAGGCCACAGTGATGTGACCTCTGCTTTGTTGATAGTTGATATTTTGAAAAATAGTTATTTCTGCATCTCGTGCAGCTTCTTGTAGTAGCCGCCGAGCGCTATAAGTTCTTCGTGTGTGCCACGCTCTACGATCTCGCCCTCGTGCATTACGCATATTTCGTCGGCGTTCTTGATGGTAGACAGGCGGTGGGCGATAGCCACCGTTGTGCGCGACTTCATAAGGCGCTCCAGCGCGTCCTGCACGAGTCGTTCGCTCTCGGTGTCGAGCGCCGATGTAGCCTCGTCGAGGATAAGTATGGGCGGGTTCTTCAGTATGGCTCGGGCTATGCTCACGCGCTGTCGCTGTCCGCCAGAGAGACGTCCGCCACGGTCGCCGATATTTGTATCGAAGCCTTGCTCTGACTGTGTGATGAAGTTGTAGGCTTTGGCTATTTTTGCTGCGTTGGCTATTTCTTCATCTGTGGCATCAGTCTTGCCAAATCGTATGTTGTCCTTGAAGGAAGCATTGAAGAGGATTGCCTCCTGGTTTACGTTGCCTATCAGCTGTCGGAGGTCGTGCACGGCCAGGTCTTTTACGTTGATACCGTCGATAAGCACCTCGCCCTCCTGTACGTCGTAGTATCGAGGAATGAGATCTACCATCGTACTCTTTCCGCTACCGCTCTGTCCTACCAGGGCAACGGTTTTTCCCTTGGGAATCACCAAGTTGATGTTCTTCAGCACATAAACTAACTCGTTGTTGCGGTGGTCGGTATAGGCGAAGGATACATTGCGGAATTCTATCTGGTGTTCGAAGCTTACTATGTGTTTAGGATTTTCCTTGTCCCTGATTTCTATCTCTGCCTGCAGTATCTTGTCGATACGGTCCATGGAGGCAAGACCTTTAGGGATGTTGTAGCTTGCCTTCGAGAACTCCTTCAGCGGATTGATGATGCTGTAGAGCATCACGAGATAGAAGATGATGGTAGGACCGTCGATGCGTCCGTAGTCGAGAACGAGAATACCTCCAAACCACAAAACGATGACGATGAGTATGGTGCCCAAGAACTCACTCATAGGATGCGCCATCTGCTGACGGATGTTTACTCGCATGATGTGGTCGCGATACAATCCGTTCACTTTGGCGAAAGCTGCATTCATCTTGTTCTCTGCACAGAAAGCCTTGATGATGCGCAAGCCTCCGAGTGTTTCCTCTACCATGCTCATGGTGTCGCTCCATAGCGACTGTGCCTCCGTACTTTGTGCTTTCAGCTTCCTGCCCACAAAGCCCATAAACCATCCGAATCCTGGTACGAAAAGAATGGTGAAGATGGTGAGCTGCCAGCTGATGACGACGAGAGCAGTGAAGTAGGCTATGATGAGAATAGGATTCTTGAAGAGCATGTCGAGTGACGACATGATGCTGTTTTCCACTTCCTGTACATCGCCGCTCATACGAGCAATGATGTCGCCCTTGCGCTCCTCGCTGAAGAATCCCAACGAGAGGGAGGTAATCTTGTGATAGAGCTGGTTTCGGACGTCGCGCACGATGCCTGTACGGATAGGTATAATCATGGCAGATGACAGGAAGTAAGCACCTGTCTTCAGGAAGGTCATGAAGGCCAGGAACAGACCGATGACCAAAAGCGCCGTAGAGGCACTATACTCTACGATAAACTCCTGGATGTAGTAGTACATATTGTTGGTAGCTACTTCCTTGATGCTGCCAAGGTCTCCATTCCAGCTCATGTAGTCGTTGGCACGTATGCCTCCGTCTACCTGAAACAGGATTTGCAGGATTGGTATGAGTGCTGCAAATGAGAAGATGTTCAATATCGCTGACAGGATATTGAAGACGATAGAAAGTGCCAGGTACTTCTTGTAGGGTGGCACAAAGCGTCGTAAGACTTGCAAGAATTCCTTCATAGTCTGCAAATATAGTGCTTTTATTGAAAAACGCAAAGCCTTTTTGCGTTTTTCTTGTTTTTATTCTGTTATTTCCTCACCAAAGAGTGTAGCAGAGGTGGAACCAGTGATGCGTACTTTCACAAATTCGCCTATGTGATGATTGCCTTTGTCCATGATGACAGCCTTGTTCTGTTCGGTGCGTCCCATGAGTTGTTCGCGGCTTCTCTTGCTGAAGCCCTCGATGAGGATAGTAAACTCCTTGCCCTCGTCTTTCTTGTTCTGCTGGGCGCTGATCTCGGTCTGCAGTTTGATGAGTTCATTGAGTCGGGCTATCTTTGTCTCCTCTGATATGTTGTCGGGCAGATGCTTGGCTGCATAGGTGCCGGGACGCTCAGAATACTTGAACATGAAGGCGCTGTCGAAGCCGACTTCCTTGACGAGCGACAAGGTGAGCTGTTGGTCTTCTTCGGTCTCGTCGTGGTAGCCCACAAAGATATCTGTAGTGATGCCGCAACCTGGAATGATGCGCTTGATGGCGGCTATCTTGTCCAGATATTCCTCACGTGTGTACTTGCGGTTCATGAGTTTCAGAATCTTGTTGCTTCCGCTCTGGGCAGGGAAGTGGATATGTTTACAGAGGTTGGGCTCTTCGGCTATGGCTTGCAGGATGTCCTCTGTCATGTCTTCGGGGTTGGAGGTGGTAAATCGTACGCGCATATCGGGCACGGCCTGTGCCACCATGTGCAGCAACTGGGCAAAGGACAGGCTTCCTTCCTCGCGCTTGCCCGATGGAGAGAGACCGTAGCTGTTGACGTTCTGTCCCAACAGGGTTACTTCCTTGAAACCGCGGTCGTGCAGGTCGCGTACTTCGCGCAGGATGCTTTCTGCATCACGGCTTCTCTCTCGGCCTCGTGTATAGGGTACGATACAATAGTGGCAGAAGTTGTTGCATCCACGCATGATGCTTACAAATCCGCTGATACGGTTTCCGCCGATTCGCTGAGGCACGATGTCGCGGTAAGTCTCAGTCTTGGATAGTTCTATGTTGATGGCGTTGTTGCCGTTTTCGCACTGTGCTATCATGTCGGGCAGGTTGAGATAGCTGTCTGGTCCGCATACCAAGTTGGCATAATGGTTCTCGATGAGGTCGGTCTTTACTCGTTCTGCCATACAGCCCAGCACGCCCAATATTACTTTCCGTCCTTTCTTCTGTTCGGCGTGAAGAGTTTCCAGACGGTGGTAAATCTTGTTCTCTGCATTCTCTCTGATGCTGCAGGTATTGAGGAAGATGGCATCGGCCTCTTCTTCCTTCTCACACATGTCGTAGCCTGCCATTTGCATGATGCTGGCTACAACTTCGCTGTCTGCCACATTCATCTGGCAGCCATAAGTCTCAATAAACAGTTTCTTCATTGTTCTAGATGAATTCTAATTTATGTTTGATGTATTAATATGATTTCTTTCCTGTATCTTCCATGCCGCATCATTTCATGTTCTTTGAAACTGCCATCAGCATGAAGTAGATGACTATGGCAGAGATCCATCCGGCGATGGCATCGATGAGATAATGCGCCTGGATATACACGGTTGCCATACACAGGAAGATGTAGAATGGCAGCATGGTGAAGAGCAGCTTGCGGTTTCTGCTGTGCCAGGCAAGGAGCATGCAGATGGTGCTTACGCCCACGTGCGAACTCGGGAAGGCGGCGGTAGGCCGCTCTCCGGCTTCCTTGGCATCCTCTACGAGCTGGTAGAAGATTCCGTCGGTATAGCCTGGGGTTGGCAGACAACTGGTATGGGTACTGAAGTAATCGCCCATTGCCGGGAAGATGCCCTTGGCAATATCCTGCACTCCCACGGCATCGAAGTAGAACGTAGGTCCCACCACCGGCACGTAGATGTAGATGAGATAGTAGAGGAAGAAGCTGGCGAGCAGCACAAAGCTAGCTCTTTCTGCCTCGTAGTATCTGCAGAAGAAATAGTAGAGCACCACTGCTGCTATCATCGGATAATACATGAAGTAGCCCATCGACATCAGTTCGCTCACCACCGCCCAGGGCAACGCCTTGGCAAAGAGCAGGGCGGGCTGGCATCCAAAGAGGTCCTGTTCCCATCCTGCGAAGATATGGTCTAGGTTGGGGAACATGCGGTTGATCTCGTAAGTGTCTGGATACCACCAGGCAAGCAGGGCGATTTGTGCCATGATGCGCACCATCTTCGTTATCCTGCATGGAATCATGCGGTATACGCCCCAGAGGGCGAGGGTGATGACTAGAATTCTCAATCGTCCCCAAAGCATCGATTCCGGGTTCACCACCTTGGTAAAGGCGAAGAGCATGGTAATCACGGTGATGGCCATATAGCCCAGCATCGCCCATTCCAGTGGCAGGAGTCCCTTCTTTGGGTTCTTGTCTATCTTAAAATAATCTTTTATCACGGTTCTTATTAGTTTATAATTTATAGTTTACAGTTTATAGGGCAATCTCGCTATGCGGTGTAGCCGTTATCAACTATCAACTATTAACTTTTAACTATTAACTAAATTACAGCCATCCGTTATCCTTATACCATTTGATGGCGATCTTCACGCCTCTTCTCAATGGATAGTGGGGATGATAGCCCAGCTCGTCCATGGCTGGCTCGATGTCACATCGCCAGTTGCGCTGCTTCAGGATGTTATACTTGTCGTTGTTCAGTGCCGACATCTTTCCGGTCATTCTTCCCAGGTATTCGCCCACGAAGGTTACGATGCGCAATACCCAGATAGGCGCCTTGATGCGCAGCATCCATGGGTTGCCCAATTCCTTCTGAATCAGGTTGCTGAAGGTTTCCGACTGGTATACCTCGCCATCGCTGAGGAAGTATTTCCTGCCGTTCATACCGTGGTCCAGAGCCAGGAACACAGCCTGCACCACATCCTGTACATACACAAAGGTGATGTCCTGACGCTTGAATCCTACGGCGAAATCCACGTGCTGCCTGATGCTCTGAGCCATGAGGAAATAGTCTTTCTCTCGGGGACCGTATACGCCGGTAGGGCGCAGGATGATATAAGGGAAGTTGTTGCCGATGCTGTCGAGATAGCGCTCTGCGGCAAGCTTGCTCTTGCCGTATGCCGTATTAGGCTTAGGCACATCGTTCTCACAGATTTCCTGATAAGGCTGCTCCTCGCGGATGGCTCCAAAGATGCTGAGCGAGCTGACGAAGACAAATCGCTTGATGGGCATCCCCAGATGCAGGATGGCATTCACCAGGTGCTTGGTGCCCTCGGTGTTTACCTTATAGAAATCCTCTGCATGCAAACACTTGGTAGCGCCAGCTGCATGCACTATATAGTCGAACTCGTGCGGAGCGAGTTCCTTCTCCAACTCTTCCTCTGAAGAAAGATTGAGATTGATGAAATGGATGCGATCGTCTTGCAGGTATTTCCTGGAACTGCTGGGGCGTACTGCCGCCCAGGTCTCCATGCCTTGTCTTAAGGCTTCTTCCACGATGTAACTGCCGATGAATCCCGATGCACCCGTTACTAGAATCTTCATTAATTAATTATGTAAAATTGCAATTTCGCTGCAAAATTACAACAAAAAAATGAGTTATCATGCATGTTTTTCCGAAATATGACGAAAATATTTAATTTCTTTGTCGTATTTGTATAAAAATGTAGTATCTTTGCAGTATGGAACAAGTTTCGGGATTCTATTTCCCTCCTTCTGGTCAGACTTCCTCCGGTTTCTCGGAAATGGAGGAAATCTCGGTTGGTGGCTTTAATATCCTCATTCGTGCCAAGCGTGATGGCAAATGGTGGGTGTTGAAGGCGCTGGCACCCGATGTACGCCATAACGAAGTGTTCCGAAACCTGTTGCATAAGGAGTATGATATCCTTTCCAAGATTCAGCATCCGGGTGTGGTTTATGTGGAGGGCATCGAAGAGGTGGATGGCTACGGAGAATGCCTGGTGCAGGAATGGATTGATGGCGTTACCCTGGATGAATGGCTCAGCACGCCGCATACCCGGTCGCAGCGCAGGCAGGTGGCTCACCAGCTGCTCGAAGTGATGGAGTATGTGCATAGCCAGCAGGTGGTGCATCGCGACCTGAAACTCTCGAACATCATGGTTACGCGCAGCGGAAGCGTGGTGAAGGTGATTGATTTCGGATTGTCGGATGCCGATTACTATGCGATATTGAAGTCGCCTGCGGGCACCGAGGGATATATCTCGCCCGAACAGCAGCGGGGTGGACCCACCGATGTGCGCAACGACATCTACAGTCTGGGCATCATCCTGGATAAGTTGCAGCTCGGCTTGTCCTGCAGACTTTCCATCGGGCGCTGTCTTTGTCCCCTCGAAGCTCGCTATCCTAATGTAGCTGCCTTGCGCAATCACATTCTGTTTCTCCACCGCTCCCTGATGGCGTTCTGGATAGTTCTGGGGTTGCTGCTGGTGGGCATCGCCGGAGGTGCTATATATAATAAGGTGAACCAGCCCGAAACCATCTATGATGTGGTATCCCAGTTTAAGGTGGGCAACTTTCTGTGTACTTCCTGGGGCGGCGGTGTTGTTTCGGTGAAGGCCATCAACCAGAAGGATTCCTGCATCGAGGTTCCCAAGTCGGTGACTTATCAGGGCATGACCTATAAGGTGGATGAGATAGAGAAGGAAGCCTTTGCCCGTCATCAGGTGTTGAAACGTCTGGTGTTCCCGGATACCCGCCTTCATGTAATGCGTGACATCGTTACCGGCAGTCCTCATCTGGAGGAGATTATCTTTCGCAGCAATCAGCCGCCGGTCATCGGCAATGCCATCTGGAAGACCCGGATAACGGATGTCTTCGATTCGCATTGTTTTGAGAAGGTCAAGCTGCTGGTTCCTAAGGGCAGCCTCGCTATTTATCGCGATTCCCCTTGGGGCAGGTTCCGGCATATTGAGGAATATGAATAAGATAAGACGGAAATATAAGACAAAAATGAATAAAAATGCAAAAGGCACTCATCCAGGATGGGTGCCTTTTGCATTTTTATTCTTTAGTACCACACTTCAATCTGTGGTGACTCCTTGGCGTAACTTGGCATGCATCTACCTATTCTTGCACCAATATAGGTTGGGTCGCAGATATAGTAGGTCTTGCCCTTGTATTCGTAAGATGTGCCGTTTGCCACTGGCTGGTTGAAAGCCACGGCAGTACATTCATGACCAGGGAACTGGATGAGATGCACATCAAGACCCAGAATCTCGTGCACCAGATAGGCGTAGAAGATGGCGCGGTCCTCGCAGTCGCACAGCGGATAATAGAGCGTCTCCTCAAAGTAGAAGTACTTCTCGCGCTTAAACTGCTCATCATCTGTGGCGTATGGGAAACCCTTCTGTATGAATCTCAGAATTCGGTTGGCTGCATCCTGCTCGTCCAAACCTGCCACCTGGGTGCGGATCTGCTCCACCACTTCGTTGCGGAACTTCTTGTCTACCACGCTGGAAGCCACGGTAGGAATATCTATCACCGGATATTCATCGAGCATCGGCATGATGCCTGTAGGCACTTCGCCCTTCAGGGTGATGCCCGCCGCCTCGTAGCTGAATGGCTTGGTGCCGCTTCCTATCACGGTCTTTCCGGTGAATCTCAGCTCCATGTCCTTACCCAGTTCTGCATCCTTAGGCAGGTCGCAGGTGCGGAAAGCGCCGCTGTCGTCGATGTTCGGATAGATATAGTACTTCTTGCCGTCGATGTTGATGTATGATTTCTCAAACACGTGCTCGGCGTAAGGCACGAGCATCGCCACCTGGTGGTCGTTCATACCCAATCGGATGTTGTAGCCGCAGTTCACCAGTACATACTGTGCCGCCACAATCTTTTCGTTCTGGCTGGCGTTCGGCATCACGGCGTTGATGTATTTCTCTACGAGCATGGCAGAAGCCCAGTCGCTGAGTCCCATCTTGCGCGATTCGGTGGCGAAAGCCTGGGTCACCTCCTTGAGGTCTGATTTCTTCAGCGTCTTCCAGTAAGCCACTACGTCGTTGGTAGAGGCGATGTCCTTCTTTGCCAGCAATATGGCCTTCTGGAACTGGATGTTCTCTCCGTAGTAATCCACGTCGATGGTCTGCTTGCTCACTGGCACCTTCACATGTCCGATATGCGGCAGTGCCGGCATCACAGGGATGGCAGATACGGCTGGCATCAGCGGGAGTTCGATGCCCGAACCGGTGTATTCGATGTCAGGAATATCCGGCTTCACCTCCGGCAACTTCGGCTTGTTCACAGGGTCAACACCTGGACGGATGGTAGGTGCCTTCGGATTCTTCTTGTTGGTAGGCACCTTTGCCAGTGGGTCGGTAGGCAGCGCCGGAACCTTGGTAAGGTCTGGCTTCTTGTTGATGTCGCCCAATCCACCTTCAGGGATATCGATGCCCGAACCGGTGTAGTCGATATCTGGAATATCCGGCTTCACCTCCGGCAGCTTCGGCTTGTTTACAGGGTCGATGGTAGGGCGCACCTTAGGTGCAATCGGACTCACCGGCATCTTAGGCTTCACGGTCACCGGCTTTTCCGGCTGCTTAGGCTCCGTATAGGTAGGTGGAGTCTTTGGCTTAGGAACCTGTGATCGTATATCTCCCTTAAATTTCTTATACTCTTTCCACACACCTTGCATGTACTTATCGTAGTCGGTAAGTATGGTGTTGCGGAACTTGTTGTAGTC
>CALHLT010000022.1:0-76221 GCA_938034555.1 uncultured Bacillota bacterium | reverse complement strand
CCAATTGAAACTGTTGTTTTTCCGTTCCCTGCTGATGTTGGATTAATTGCCGTAACCAAAATTAACTTTGCGTTTTTCTTTCCCTTTTTGAAATTTTTAATTTTTGCAATGTAGTTTCCATATAAAAATAAATCGCTTTTGCCAAGCGAAAGTTTTTTCGCAATTTTTAAAATATTTTCTTTTTTAACGTTTCTTGCAATCTCAATATCTGTCATTTTCACCTCAATTATTTTAATTTTATCACAAAAGAAAAAATATTAAAAACTTTTAATTCATTGTTTAAAAGTTTTGTTTAAATTTGCTTATTATGATATACTCTTTTTAAGTAAAAATTAAGGAGAAAAATTACCAATGAGAGGCTTTGAAAGAGTTAAAGACGAATTTGTTAAATATGACGAAAAGGAAACCAAAATGCCTGTTCGCGCAACAAAAAATTCTTGCGGATATGATTTTTACAGTCCAATTGATTTAACAATTAAACCAGGCGAAAGCGAACTTATATGGACAAATGTTAAGGCGTTTTTTAACGATAATGAAGTTCTTTTCTTGTTTGTAACAAGCAAGATGGGTGCAAAACACATTATGATTGCAAACGGAACGGGAGTTATTGAATGCGACTACTATTCAAACCCTTCAAACGACGGTAATTTAGGTTTCCGCCTAATCAACCTTGGAAAAGATGATTATGTTATAAAACGTGGCGATAAAATTGGTCAAGGAGTTTTCACATACTTTTTAAAGGCAGATAATGAAAAAGAAGTTACAGCAGTTCGCCAAGGCGGTTTTGGTTCAACAAGTAAAGGTTTTTCAAATTAAAAACAGTTGCACTAAGATTTTCCGCCCCTCCTCTTGCCTCTGTTAGCTTTCTTTCGCCTTGCAAGCAGGTTTGTTCTGTTGCCTCAGTTGACTCTCCAAAAACAAAAACATTGCAGCATTTTTTTATAAATGCTCCAACATTTTTCAAGTTTGTCATATTTTTTTTACATCTTTTTAACACACAAACTTTTTCAAAAATATTAAATTAAAATTTCTAAAAAACAGTTGCAAAAGGAAAACAAATATGCTAATATAACAAAGTCGATTAGCTAACTCTTATAAAAAATTGACAAAGTATAAATAAAAATGTGGAGGTTTGGCTGAGTGGTCTAAAGCACCGGTCTTGAAAACCGGCGAAGTGAAAGCTTCCTAGAGTTCGAATCTCTAAGCCTCCGCCAAAATAAAAAATTCTTCGTTTTGAAGACTTTTTTTGTTGTAAGTTATTTTTGTGGTTCAATTTTTTCCATTTCTGTTACGCTGCTTAGATTTAAAAAACGGTTGTTCCAAAGAGGGTTTTTGCAATCTTTATAAAGGCATTTAGTGAAAATCAGGCAAGTTCCGTCATAGTTAAAATCGCCGTCACATTCATATTTTTCTTCATAGTCCATTACTTCTCGATACATTTTGCATGCAACTGGGTTATCCCTTGACGACGTGTAAAGTCTAAAATATTTAATTCTTGGGTCTTTTTTTGCATATTCTTTAACCATGTCAATTGTTTGCTCTAACAAGGCTTTCCCATAGCCTTTTCCCCGATAGATTGGAGAAACTCCAAACCACCCAAGCCATAACGAGTTTGTTTCCTCAACTTTTTCGAACGAATATATGCCCGTTATGCCAATCAAGTTTTCGTTATCATATGCCAAGTAGTATGTAAAGTAGTCGCTGTCCCTTTTAATTGAATACATGTAACTTCCATATGCGCATTCCCCTGGGAAAATGCTCAGCTGAAATTCGGTTGCTAAATTTACATTATCTTTAGTTATTTTAACAAGTTTGAACTTTTTTTCCATAAAAAAATTATATACTTTTTTCTAAAAAACAACAAACGGAAATAACAAATTTATTTATGGTTTATTTTTTTCCCATGTGAATTCTTGCCTTCCAAAATGTCCATAGCAGGCTGTTTGCTTGTAAATTGGTTTAAGTAAATCAAGCTCGATAATTATATTTGAAAGGCTGAAATCGAAGTTTTCTTCAACATACTTATAAATTTGTTTAAGCGGTTTTTTTTCTGTGTTAAAAGTTTCAATGTTAATTGCAATTGGTTTTGAAAGTCCAATTCCATAGGCAACTTGAATTTCACATTTGTCTGCAAAGCCGTGGGCAACAATGTTTTTTGCAACATAACGCGCATAATATGCGCCCGAACGATCAACTTTTGTTGCGTTTTTGCTTGAAAAACATCCCCCTCCAACGCGCCCAACGCCGCCATAGGTGTCAACAACAATTTTGCGCCCAACACATCCGGAATCACCTTGCGCGCCCCAAATTGTGAACTTTCCGCTTGGATTAATAATGTAATTCGTCTTTTTTGCAAGGGTTTTATATTCCTTCATAACTTCGTTTAAAACATTTTCTTGAATTATGGTTTGAATTTCGTTTAATGTAAGCGATTTGGCGTGGGAAACGGAAACAAGAACGGTTGTTATTTTTCTTGGCGTGTTCCCTTCATATTCAACCGAAACTTGGCTTTTTGCGTCGGCGAAAAAATCACTTCGCTTTTTTCGAAATTCCTCATATTTTTTCATAATTTTATGAGCAACTAAAATTGGCAAAGGCATAAATTCTTTTGTTTCATTTGTTGCATATCCATAAACAATGCCTTGGTCGTTTGCGCATAGTTCTTCGCGAACAACTGCTTGATTTATGTCTGGACTTTGCTCGCTTATTTCCTTAATTATTTTGAATTTATTTTTATATCCAACTTCCTTAAGAATTGATTTTGCAATTGAATTGTAGTTAATTTTTGCTTTTGTTGTTGCTTCTCCATAAATAAACAATTTGTTATCTTTAATTGCGCATTCAACTGCCATTTGCGAATTTGGGTCTTGAGAAAGAGCCGCGTCAAGGAAAGAATCGGCAATATAGTCGCAAGTTTTGTCGGGATGACCAATGTTAACGCTTTCGCTTGTTATAATTTGGCGCATATGTTTTGCTTCTTTTGAAGCATCTTTTTCTTTTGTTTTTTTCATTTTTTTATTTCCCTTATTTTTTTATATTTCCATAAAGGGATTAAAAAATCCCATCGTTTCCGACAGGATTTTTGATATTGATTTTTCCCCATCGGTCAGCCATTAGCACCTTGCAATTTGCAGGTTGCTGTGTGGTCAACGGGGCTGTCCCTCGCACACTCTTTATGGATGTTTTTATATTACTAAATTTGAATCAATTTGTCAAACACTTTTAATTAAAGCAATTCAATTTCTTTCTTTTTGCAATCTTCAAGGGTTTCTTTGTCCCAATAGGACGCTTGAACTTCGCCAATATGCGCTCTTCTAAGAAGAAGTTGGCAAAGTCGACTTTGTCCAATCCCTCCCCCAATTGTTAAAGGAAGGGATTCGTCGAGGATTGATTTATGATAGTCAAGCGCAAGTCTTTCTTCTTTTTTCGATTTTTTAAGTTGGGAAAGCAAACTTTCTTTATCAACGCGAATTCCCATGCTTGAAATTTCAAGCGCCATATCCAAAACTTCATGATAGAACATTAAATCGCCGTCTAATTTCCAATCGTCATAATCTGGCGCGCGAAGGTCGTGTGGGAAACCATCGGATAAATCGTCGCCAATTTGCATTATGAAAACTGTTTTATATTTCTTAACAATTTCATATTCGCGTTGCTTTGGTGTTAAAGTTGGATATAAATCCAAAAGTTTTTGGCTTGTTATGAAATACACCTTATCGGAAAGATGCGCAAGTTCAAGCCCGTCTTTTTTAAGATATTTTTCTGTTGCAATAATTGCTTTAACAATTTTTTTAACAGTTTGTTTAAGATATTGAACAGTTCGATCTTCGCGCTCAATAACTTTTTCCCAATCCCACTGGTCAACATAAACAGAATGGATTTCGTCAAGTTTTTCGTCGCGACGAATTGCTGTCATATCGGTGTAGATTCCTTTGTGGGTTGGAATTCCATATTTTTTAAGCGCATAGCGCTTCCATTTTGCAAGCGATTGAACAATTTCAAGTTCTTTTCCGTCTTTCAAAATGTCGAACGAAACTTTTCTTTCAACGCCGCTTAAATCGTCTTGAAGCCCAGATTCTTGCGTTACAAGAAGTGGAGCCGAAACACGAATTAAATCAAGTTGTTTTGCAAGTTCTCTTTCAAATTTGTCTTTAATTATTTTAATATATTTTTGTTTGTCTGCCATGCTTAAATAAGCATATTTTTCTTTAATAAATTTCATAAAATTTCTCCTTAAATTTGTTTTTTTATTTTTGTTTTTTATATTTTTTAATTATTTTTTAACGCATTTAAGGACAAATTTATTTTTTAATTAAATCCTTAAATGCAAAATATTATTTCCATCGCCCGCTACGGCATTTGCTTGTTTTTTCATTTTGCATTACTCCTTTTTTTGAAATTAAAAAAACACCTTTCGGGGGGTTCCAAAGGTGTTAATTTATCTAATTATTTAATTTGTTTTTTTAAATTAAATCAACAACAAAAAGAAACCCACAATTTTGTGCGCTGTTTGAATTATTATTGTTATTGATTAATAATTGAAACATAGTTTCTCCTTTTGTTTGTCTAAAATTAATATATGCCAAAAAAAATCATTTGTCAACACTTTTTTTAAAAAAAACACATTTCGATTTGAAATGTGCAATTTTTTAATTTTTAAGACATTGTAACTTTATAAGTGTTTGTTGCTTCGTCAACTAATGTTGAAGTGTAACCTTCTGGAAGAAGTTTATAGCCGTTTTCCATTGGGTTTGCTGGGTCGAATCCAACATAAGTTCCGCCATAAACCTTTAAGGTCGTTTTGCCGGCGTCGCGGTTTTGGTCGTATAAATTGATTAAAAGTTTATGCCCAAAATTCTCGCTAAGTTGCTCGATTGAGAATGTTCCGCTTCGAATTTCAACATCGCCTTCATAGGAATAGACCGCAGTTACGTTTCCAATAATTTCCGTGTTTTCAATAACAAGTTTTCCCCCATCGCGAGCGTCAACGCCATAGCAGTCGTCTTTTTTTGCAACAATTCTTCCGTTTCCAGTTATTGTTAAATCGCCGTTTTTTCCCGAACCTATAAGCGAAAATTGATTTGTTTTAAGGTTCCAGAGATCTTTTGAATTTGAAAGAGTTTTTCCGTTTAAATCGAGTGTTACTTTTCGATTAACAAAAATTTCGCTTGTGACATCAATGTCATTTGTAAGTTGAACAATATCGCTTGTTCCGCCAAGCGCTTGAACAAGTTCGTCGAAGGTTGAAACTTTTGAAATTGTTTCGCCGCAAGCAGCAAACAAAATTGAAACAGGCGCAAGAATAAATAATGCAAGAGCAAAAACGATTCCTTTTTTAATTAGTTTTTTCATTTTTAATTCCCCTTTTAAATTTTTTAAAAAACTTTTTTTTGTTTTTCAAGTTGATTTTTAACATTTAATTTTTTTTCATACTCCAAAAATTTTAAAATAAAAAAAGACCCAAAAATTATTGAGCCTTTTTTATTATATTAAATTTTGTTTATGCAACTTTTTCAAGTCCAAGAACTGCAGCCATTCCGTTGAATAAATATATATTCATATAGCCTTCTGCTGCTGCAAAAGTTGCGGAATCTGGAGCGCTAAGCCAACCGTCTGTTCCTGGAACACCAACTGCACCATTGAATGTTTGCAAAATTGCCATTTGTTCCAAAGTTTTAGCAATTTGCTCTGGACTCTTACCAGATGCTGCAAGTTGAGCAATAATTTGATTTTTAGTTGCTTCAATTCCACTATTTGAAAGGTCTAAACCATTTGTATATTTTTCATCTGTATCGGTAAATGATCCGCGGATTTTGCTTTGTGTTAAGCCTTCTTGCGAACCAGATTTATAAACTGCAATAAGGTTGATTTTTTGACCAGATTTATCGCAAAGTGTGTTTCCATAAGGAGTTACAAGCGCGTTCATTGCTTTAATCCCTTGAACTATTGCCCCAGAACCTTGATAGGTGTTGAACCAACCTTCTGTTCCTGCAACATAAGATTCAAGAATTGAATTTGTTGTTTTAACATTTGTTATATATCCGCCTTCGCCTGTTGTTTGATTGTTGCTAACGTGGTCGCAAATCATAACTGGGCCGCCAGCGCCAATAAATGTTGAGTTTTGGATTCTTACATCTCTTGTGCCCCAAACATAAAGAAGTGTGTTATATGCATCGAATGCGTTAACATGGTTAAATGTGTTTACCATTTTGTCGTCATATTCGGAAGATCCTTCAAACATATAACTAATGAACCAGCATTGTGAAAGGTTGTTATATGCTGTGAAATTAAGTCCCCAAGATTTAACAAACATAACTCCGCCTGAAAGTGTTGCATCTTCAGATTTTTTTGTGTTTCCATAAAGAGAAATGTTGTTCAAATTACAATTTGCACTCTCGCCCTCTGGGTTTGATCTGTCGCCACAGAAAGCAAAAAGTGTTGTGTGGACAGTTAATGCTTCATCCTTTTTAAAAATCTTTAAAACTCCATCAACCTCTTGAGTTACAATTAAACTAAGATTTTGAGCGGAAAGAGTGAAATAGTTGCCTTCAATTGTAAATTCTTCGCCGTTTTTAAGATTTCTTTGATAGATATATCCAATTCCATCTTTTGTTGAGTCAATAAGCGAGCCAAATGCTCTGTTATAATCTTCTGAACCAGCCTCGGCAGGAATGTCGCTTGGATTTGTTAAGAAATGGACAGAAGGAATATCACTATCGGAAATTGTTATGTTAGTGTGAAGAATAATTCTTTTAATATTTTTGCTTATTTCAATTTCTTCTGCCGATTTAAGTTCGCCCCATTTATTGTTAACGTTTGCGTTATCAATAAGAGAGATGTCCTTTGCTGAATATGCGTTCCAGCCGTCAACAACTCTAAATTCAAAGGACTTTGCTTCAATTTCAGCAGCTTCCGAAGATGTTAAACCATATGGAAGAATAGTTATTTTAAAGCGTTTTGTAAGACCTTTTTCTGTGAATTTAAAGGTGTGTTTAATTTCGTCAACTTCAACATAACTTGCAAGGTTTTCACCTTCCAAAAGTTCATAGGTTCCTGTTATCTCGTTTGTGCAAAGATAAACTGAAATAATTGCCTTATATTCAGCAAAATTTTTGTATTCGCCGTCTTTTGTTCTAACTTGCATAATTGGCGAGAAAATGAACGCATTGTCGTCGCCAACAAGATATTCGTTGTTTGTAACGCTAAAACCTTTTTTGCCTGTTGAACCAGTTTTGTTAAACTCATTTGCGTTAGCTTTATTTGCGTTATAAAGCGTTACGAATGCTGGGTCGCTAAATCCCATAACTGTGTATGTTTTTTTAACTTCAACCTCAATTGCAGGCGAAGAAAACTCTTTAAATGTTGCAACTAAGTTTTGTTTTCCAACTTTTGTTGTGTCAATTGTTGAAACGGAAATTTTGTCCTCCCCTTCCAAATGGTCGGAATAGTTAAGAGTTGCTGTTAAGCCGTTTTTGTATGTAACAACAATTTGCAAGTTTGAAACATTATAAGTTTCGTTTTGATAGACAGAAGTTGCAACGGAAGAAGGAACAATTGAAATTGATTCAATTTCCAAGCCGATAACATCTGCCCAAGATTCAATAACATGAACTTTAACAGAAGTTGATTTTCCGTTATAGGAAACTTCCAAAGTTTTTTCGCCAAGTGTTGAGGTGTCAATAGTGCTGAAAGTTACTTCGGAATTTTTTAATGTAACTTGGTTTTTGCTATAGAAAGCAACAACTTTGAACTTTGAAAGGTCAAGAGTTTCGCCTTGAAGAACATAACCTGTTGTTGCATCGGCAGGATTAACATATTGAACACTAATTCTTTCGAGTTTTTCATAAACGGTTATTTCAATTTTTGCTTCGTAAAGACCATAGGTTACTGTTAAAGTTTGTTTTCCTAAAACAGTTGTGTCAATTTTCGAAAATTCGCATTCCTCATGGCTAAGAACTTGCTCTGTTCCGTCCGAAAGTTTTGCAATTACTTCAATGTCGTCATAGTTAAATTCGCTGTTATACAAAATTTCTGTTTGAACAGAATCTGCATTAATGCTTATTTCTTTAACTGTTGGTTTTCCGCAAGACACGCAAAAAACGCCAACGCAAATGCAAGCAAGAAATGAAAGCAAGAACACAACAATTTTTTTGTTTTTCATTTGAATTTCTCCTTTGTTTTATCTTTTGAAATAAATTCAATATTATTTATTATACATAAATAATTTTTTTCTCAAAGCGATTTAACAACAAAAAAATTTTGGCGATTGCCAAAATTTTTAGTTTACATAAACTGAAATGATTGCCCCCGTTCCGTTTCCGCCTTTCGAGGCAGGGTCAACATAAATTATGAATGCAATTCCTGTTTTGAAGCACAAAAGCTGACCCCTTTCGGAAAGCGAAACATATTCTTTGTCAACAAAAACCTCGTTTGAAATGCTATATTTAATACTTTCCTCTTCGGAGTTTGCAACATCGCCCGTGTCATAGGTTACATAAGGAATTAAAGTTAAAGGGATATATTTTCTATCTTCTGTTATTCCGTTTTTGCGCGTGAACGAGCCAATTAAGTAGTTATCAAAGTTAATAACAAGTTTATATGCTCTGTTTCCTGTTGCTGCGTCAACCCCCTCGTCGATAAATGTAAACATATTTTCATTTTCAGCTTCAACGCTCATTTCAATGTTTTTAACATATTTGATTTCATCATAAACTTTAATTTTCATACCAAAAAATCCAATCACAACGATTGATGCTAAATATATTAAGAATATTAGAAGAATTGTCGACTTTTTCATTTTTCCTATTTTTCCTTGTAATATAAATTAACTCTTGTATAGAACAAATATATTCTTGCTGCGCAGAATGCAAAAGAAATTAACAAAAGTTTAACAAAAACAATTTGAATATTTTCGCTCATAAGGAAGAAACTTATGAAAGCAAAAATTGCAGAGGTTAAAAACGCAATTAGTGTGCTCTTAATTTCGTTTGGATTTTTTTGTTGCTTCCCTGTTGTTTGATAGAGCCTATTTTGCGGATTCATAATATCAAGTTCTGCGCTCCAATAAAGATGTGCAAGATAAACTAATATAAGCGAAATTGAAAGAAGAATTGTTGCAACGGCTCCAATATGCGCAAAAACATCAATTAAAACAGTTGAAACAATAATTGAAACTATACAAATAAACGCATTTGTTAGGAGTTTTCCTGTTAACGGAATTCCAAACGCAACGGGAACAATTTTGTTGAGATAGGCAGAATTTCCTTCGCTGCTGTAAACACTTGCCAAAGTAACATTTGAAGCAAGCATCATAAGCAAAATAATTAAAATGTTGAAGGCAATTCCCATATAGTTTCCAAGAATTCGAGTGTCCATTGCGGCAATAATCTTGTTTTGAAGGAAAATTGCAATTGGAGTAAGAAGCGCAACAATTGCAATGCTGTAAATTATGCTTGGGGTTCTAAGTTCGCGCTTCATATGTTGAATTGTTGAAGAAGGAAGAGCCGCAAATTTGCGATTTTTGCGTGGTTTTTTCTTTTCGTTTTTCTTATATTCAAAAGGCGTGCTAACCATTTTTAAGAAAAGTGGTTTTGAAAGGACAACAATAAGACCAATTGAAACAAGAACAATTCCAACGCAAATTCCAAATGTTATTGCATTTTGCGTGTTAAAAGGCGAAAAAGCCGTTCCGTTATAGACCATTCCGGTTAGAAGTTGAAGGAAATAATCGAAAATAAAGAAAATTTGGGCAAAACGTGCAAGGAAATTTTGAATTGACCAATAAATTTTTCCCCAATCTCGAACGAGGTCAAGGTCGGTTGGAAGAAGACCAATTGTGAAAACAACAGCGGTTGTTATTCCTCCAACAACAAGTCCAACAACAATAAATTCAAGAATTTTATTTCGTTTAAGAAGAATTGTTATTCCCATTGCCGGAATTGAAAGAAGTCCGCTTAATGCAACAATTATAACAGTTATGAAAATAAGCGAAAGAATGCTCCAAAGGAAGAAGAAAAACGAAAGTTTCATAACAAGCCCATAAGCAATGAAGAAAGGAAGAATATATGTCACATTCTTTATTAGTTCATAGATAAAGCAAACAATAAGTTTAGATGAGAAAATTGTTCCGTTTGAAGCCGGCATCGTCATTAAAACTTGATTATCTTTCGAAAAATACAGTGTTCGAGTTACGTTGAATAAACACGAAAAGAACGACAAAATAAACAAAACGGTCATTAGAATTAACAGCGCGCGGAAATTGAAAGTTTGAAGGAACGAAAAAAGCCCAAACTTAACAACAAGCGAGAACATTAAATAGATTATTGCAGTTAAGCCAGCAAACCATAAAATTGAATATATGATCTTAAAAATTGTTTTTCGGGTGCTTTTAAGGAAAGAAAAATCAATTTTATCTTTAAGTTGAAGCATAACAAGAGTCCAAAGCGATTTAACATATCTTTGGGCTTTTGAAGGCGTTTTCTTTGCCTTAACTTGGCTAACTTCCTTTTGTTTCTTTTCTTTGAATTTCATTTTTCCTAAGCTTTTAACTCACCTTTTTTCGACTTTTTATCTCTTCTTCTAAATTTTCTTTCTTTTTTGTTCTCGTCTTCTCCCAAAGCATCTTCTGGCTTTGGCTCGTCAACTTGAACATCAACATGTTGTTCGATTGTGTCCATATAGAATTGTTCAAGCGAAACACCGCTCTCTTCAATTTCTTTAACCGATTTGCAGGTTAAAATTGTTCCTTTTTTAATTATCGCAATTCTGTCGCAAATTCTTTCAACAACATCGATAATATGGCTTGAGAAGAAAACAATGTTTCCTTTTCTTGCGTGTTCTTTCATGCATTCTTTAACTTGGAAAATGCTGTTTGGGTCAAGTCCAGTTAAAGGTTCGTCCAAAATCCAAACTTTTGGGTCGTGAACAAGAGCGGACATGATTGCAATTTTTTGTTTCATTCCGTGGGAATAGGTTTTCATTTGATTGTCGAAAGCCGTTTCAAGTTCGAAACGTTTAACATATTCGTCAATTCTCTTGTTTCTGTCTTCCAACGAAACTTCATATAAATCGGCAATGTAGTTGATATACTCTCTTCCAGTTAATTTTTCATATAGGGCATAGTGGTCTGGAACAAATCCAATTTGTTTTTTTGCTTCAACCGACTGATTTTTGACATCATAGCCGCAAACAACAATTTCCCCGCTTGTTATTGGTTGAATTCCAACAACAGTTTTAATGATTGTTGATTTTCCCGCGCCGTTTGGCCCAAGGAACCCAAAAATTTCGCCGCCATGAACTTCCAAATTTGCGTCCTTAACAGCATAAACATTGCTTGTTCCATATTTTTTCGAGAAATTTCTTAAAATCAATTTGTTTTCGTTTTCTTTTTCCATAGGTTCTTTTAAACTCCTTCCCCCAACTTTTGCTTCAAGCGCCAATCTTTCAAGTTTAATTGCTTTTTTGCGCTGTCTCATATCTTCAAAATTCCTTGCAATGTCGTAGGCTTGTTCATAGATGAACCACATTGCAAAGCCAATTCCAATGTAAACAATAAAGAAAATTGTTTGATAGACGGGATAGAACGTCATTTTAATTCGGCCAACCGGAATAACCCACTTAATATCCATAAGCCGAACGCACCATTCTCCAAGTTTGTCGGCAATAAAATCGCTGTTAATGAAGAAGAAATCGGTTGCCGCGCTCGCAAGCCCAACTTCGTGAAGTCCCGTGAACATCGCGTTTAAAACAAGAACAAGAATGAAATATCCCAAGAATCCAAGCATTGAATAAACAAATTGTTTAAATTTTGGCTTATTAAACATTCCAAGCGAAACAAACAAAATTGGCATAAAGAATGCGATATAGTGATTGGTGTAGAAAATTAAAATTCGCGTTGAAAACATATTAAGCGATTCGCTGTAGTTTGGCATAAACATCGCAAAAAATGCGCCAACAACGTTGATAAAATACGTGAAATAGAAAAATCTCTTCATTTTGAAGATTAAAACAATTGGCATGATATACATTGCCGTGTTGCAAAGGTGCAATGGCCAATTAACTGGGTCTAAAAACGATTGGAACTTATGGTGGAGAGAGAATGTTATGAGCGTTCCAAGGCAAATGAAAAGAAGATAGAATTTTCTTTCGCTAAATTCTTCTTTTCTAAGCGAAAAATGAATAATGAAAGGAAGAATAATTCCAATGTATAAGATAATTCTGTGTGGCAACTCAAAACTTTTTGCAAGAGCCGTTTGATGGATAAACCCAAAAAGTCCTTGGAAGGTGTAGGCTGGCATAAGACTGAAAAGAATAATTATAACGGCAAAAATTGGGAACCAATATTTCGAGAAAAACCATTTAATTTTTTCCCAAACTAAGTTCCAAACTTGAACAAAAGTTCTCTTTTTAGCGTTTGCGCGAAGCGCCTTCTTTTCCTCTTTTTTAAGCGCTTTTTGTGCCTTTTTCTCTGCTCTTTTTTCTTTCTTTAATTTCCATGTTTCCTTTTTGAAAAGGGAAACGAAATTTGCCCAACCCTTGCAAAGTTTTTCCCAAACATTTTTCCAATTTGTTTTCAAAATCAAAACAAGAAGAGAAAAACCAAAAACAAGACCAATTTCCGCGGCAAAAATAAACCCACGAACGCTATATTCATTTATTGCGTTTTCGCCAATTATTGCCGTGAAATGATATTTCATGAAGCATAAACTAAGCAAACTTACTGGTAATGCAAAAAATTTAATAAAGTTGTCTAAAAATTTAACTTTGAAAAATCCATAAAGTGAAAGCAAAAGAGCCGAACTGTAACTAAACCAAACAAGGAAAACTGCAAAGAAATTTTCCGCTTTCGTTGCAAAAGGCGTTCCCTCAAGAGCAAGCATGTTCTCAATTGCGTCTGCCCCATACATATATCGAACGGCAAAAACTGCCGCAACAAGAGAAGAAGCAACAATCAAAAAGATTTTATATGCTTTTTCGCTTTTTTTGTTTAAAAGAAGACCGGCGCAAATTAACCCGGCTGCACAAACAAAGGCAACAACATAATATACAAAATGCGACATTTTCCACCTTTTTCGAACATTATACATTAGTTTGCACAAATTAACAAAATAAATGAACGCATTTGTTATTTTTAATTTTTAAATTAAACTTCAAACTTTTTTGATTTAATTCCGCCTAATAAACCATTTTTAATTTTATCTTTCAAATTTAAAACGTTACTTTCAAATCGTGCTTTAAAAGTCAATTTGGGCTCATATACTATGATTTTTAAGTTTTTGCAAAAATTACACCATATATTGTGGTGTTATTTATGCATACCACACAAGTTAAAATGCATAGCACCTGCAATTTTGTTGACATTTTTGTTATATTTTGTTATATAATTTTCGAGGTATATATATGGACATAAATGAATTCCCACGCGGGCAACTTAACCCAACAATACTTTCCTGCTTGGTTTCGGGCGATAAATATGGCTATGAAATCATTGAAGAAATTAAAGCAAAAACAGGAATTGAAATTAAACAACCTTCTTTATATAGCAGTTTGAAAAGAATGGAAGTTCAAAAACTTGTTTCGTCATATTGGAAAGACAGCGCAATTGGCGGAAAAAGGCACTACTATTGCTTAACAAACGACGGAAGAAAATTTTTGGAAGAAAACACAGTTGATTTTTCATACTATGGCGTTTCAAACCAAACTGCTCAAATAGTTGAAGAGCAAAAAGAAACAAGCGCTTTTGAAGAAGCTAAACCAGAGTTTGAAAAGCAAGAAGAAATTAAACCAGAGCCAGAGGCTTTTGAAAATTCATTTAATTTGAAGGCAACAGAAGAATATCGCGCGCCAAATGAGAGCGGGATTGTTTTGAACAGCGCAAAACCTGTTTCAATTGTTCCAGAAGAAACAAAAGAAATTGAAGTTGAAAGCGAGCCAATTCGAATTGCAGCGCAAGAAAACATCTTTAACCTTGCAAAACAAGAGGAAGAAAAGGTTGAACAAGAAAAAGCCCCTGTGCTTGAAGATAAAGCGCAAGAAGAAAAAGATGTTAGCCAAGAACAATATGATTTGTTTAACGAAGTTGACATGGCGGCAGACGACGGAAAGTTTATAACTGAAACTTTGGAAGACTACTCTTTCCCAAAATTTGAAAAATTTGAACCGGCAACTCTTAACATTGAACAACGCAACACTTCATATTTAAATTCAAAAATCAAGGAAAAAGAAACAAGAACCGACCGAAAAGAAAAAGAAATGTATCAAGAAAAAATTTCGGATTTGATGGTTAAACCATTCGACCACGAAAAATCTATGGCAAAAATTCAACATAAAATTGATGAATTTGAAGCGCAAAAACGCAAGCAAAAAGAACTTGAAATGCCTTCTCGTCCTTCTGTTCCAACTCCAAAACAACAACCAAAACCAAAGCGCGAAGAATTTGACAAAGTTGAAAACACATATATTCGCGAAAAAAGCGATTCAAAAATTTTCAACAGTTATTCAAGCCTTGAAACATATTATGGATCGAAAGGAATTGGATTTTCGCAATATCGTGGGAAAGACAAAAATGCTTCGCAATATGTTAATCCAGCCTTAACTCGCCTTATTCGCGGAAGTTTGTTCTGTCTTTTAAGTTTAATTTTTGCTTTTGCCTTCTATTTCGGCGTTAAAGCAGATTCAATTGGCAAAGTTATTTACATCATTATTCCTTGCCTTTCGCTTGTTGCTGTTGGGCTTTATGCCTACCTTTATTATAAATCTAAAGCAAGAAACATAATTCAAATGAAAAAAGAAAACCCTTCGCCATGGCTTTTTGTTCTTGCCGGCGCTGCAATAATGCTGGTTGTAATTGGAATCAACTTAATTATTGGGTTCCGCGCCAACACAACTCTTAAATACTTCCCTCTTCTTATCTATCCAATTGTTCTTTCCCTTCATATTGTTGTTTTCCCATTCATCAATATGCTTATTGAACAAGTTGTTAGAAAAGTAAAAAGACTTGTTAAGTATAAATAAACTCTCTTTTTAAAAGGCAATTAAAAAACATTATCGGATTTGATAATGTTTTTTTATATCTTAGGGAATAAGCACAAAAAAAGAGCGGACTGCTCTTTTTAACTTTTATAAATTTTTTTTCTAGTTATTACTAATTGAAGATTTTTCGTCCTGTGCTTTAATTTTTTGAACCTCCGCAACTGCAAGTTTATCACAAAGATTATTAAGCTCGTTTGTTGAATGCCCCTTAACTTTAACAAAAACAGAAGGGTGGAAAGTAAGAAGGTCTAGAAGTTTTTCCCAAAGGTCTTGGTTTGAAACATTGTCTTTCGCAGAGTTCTTCCAGCCGTTAAGTTGCCAATTTGTTATCCAATCGTTATTAACTGCATTAACAACATAGGCGGAATCGCTGTAAATTGTTACATTGCATTTTTCTTTAAGCGCTTCAAGCCCGCGAATCACCGCAGTAAGTTCCATTCGATTATTGGTTGTTTCTCTTTCGCCTCCAGAAAATTCTTTTTGTTTTCCTTTGTAAATTAAAACAGCTGCCCAACCGCCAACGCCTGGGTTCCCGCTGCATGCTCCATCAGTGTATAAATCGACATTTTTCATAAATATATTTTATCATTTTTTGCCGCGTATCGCAACAAAAAAAAGAGCAAGTTTTTGCTCTTTTTAAATTGTTATTTTGCAGTTTCTGTGAATCTGCTTTCGCGAATGACATTAACTTTAATTTGTCCTGGATATTCCATTTCGTCTTCAATTTTCTTTGCAATATCTTTCGCCATAAAAACTGCCATATCGTCGGAAATTTCTTCTGGTTTAACGATAATTCTAACTTCGCGTCCCGCTTGAACCGCATATGATTTGTCAACGCCCTTAAACGAATTTGCAATTTCTTCAAGTTTTTCAAGACGTTTAACATATGCTTCAATTGTTTCGCGGCGTGCGCCTGGACGAGAACTTGAAATTGCATCGGCAACTTGAACAAGAACCGCCTCAACGCTTTGGAATTCAACGTTAAAGTGGTGCGCTTCAATGCAGTGGACAACTGCTGGGCTTTCCTTATATTTTTTAGCAAGGTCAACACCAATTGTAACGTGTGTTCCTTCCATTTCGTGGTCAAGCGCTTTTCCAATGTCGTGGAGCAAGCCTCCGCGGCGAGCAATTTTTTCGTCTGCCCCAAGTTCTGCTGCCAAAAGACCAGCAATATATGATGTTTCAAGGCTGTGTTTTAAGCAGTTTTGACCATAACTTGTTCTATATTTAAGGCGGCCAAGAATTTTGATAAGTTCTGGATGTAAATTATAAATTCCCGCGTCATTAGCAGCGTTTTCGCCTGCTTCCTTAATTTTTTGATCAATGTCTTTTTGTGCTTTTGCAACAAGTTCTTCAATTCTTGTTGGGTGGATTCTTCCGTCCAAAATAAGTTTTTCAAGCGCAACTCTTGCAACTTCGCGGCGAACAGGGTCGAAACAAGAAACTGTTATTGTTTCTGGCGTGTCGTCAACAATAAGGTCAACGCCAGTTGCGGCTTCAAGCGCACGAATGTTTCTTCCTTCGCGGCCAATGATTCTTCCTTTAAGTTCGTCGTTTGGAAGAGCAACGGAAGTTACGGTTATTTCGCTAACCATATCGGTTGCGCAGCGTTGAATTGCCGAAGCAATTATGTTTTGTGCTTTCTTTTGCCCGTCGGCTTTTGCCTCTTCTTCAATTTCCTTAACTTCTCTTGCGGCGTCAATTTTTGCTTGGTCAACCATTGAGTTAATTAAAGATTGTTTTGCTTCTTCTTTTGTCATTCGAGCAACTTTTTCAAGTTCTGCTCTCATCGATTCAAGAACTTTGTTTTCGTCTTCTTTAAGTTTTTCAACTTCGTTTTCGCGTTGTTGAAGTTTGTCTTTCATCTCTTCAATTTGTTCTTGTTTTTTGTCGAGCGAAAGTTCTTTTTTCTCAACAAACTCCTCTCTTTGGGAAAGTCTGTCTTCCGAGCGTTGAATTTCAACGCGGCGATCTTTAACTTCTTTGTCGAAGTCGACACGAAGTTTATGAACTTCTTCTTTTGCTTCTAAGATCGCTTCTTTTTTTGCAGTTTTTGCTTCTGCATAGGCTTCTTCAATTATCTTTGCTGCCTTAGTTTTTGTTTTTCCAATTTTTCTTGAAAGAAGGAAATAAGCCGCGAAAATGCCAATCGCAATTCCAGCAATTCCACAACCAACTCCAATAAGGCTTGCGGCTAATGAAGAAACACCCAATAATACTATTGTCATATTTCTTCTCCAAAAATAAATTTTAAATCTAACTAAAAGCCCAAATTTGGCCGAATTATATTAAAAATGATATATAGTAAGCTAAATTTAATTAGCTTTTAATTAAACTTACAATTTAATTGTAACCTATTTTTCTAAATTTGCAAACTTTTTTTATATTTATATTTAAGAATTTTGACAGATAAAATAAAAAAACGGCTTATTTGCCGTTTTAAATTACTTTGTTTCAATGTTATCGCTTTGTTTTGAAGTTGTTTTCGACATGCTGTTGAATGCATTAACAAAAGTGTTGATTGCTTTTTGATTAAGTTTTGTTTCTCTTTCTTGTTGTTTATTTATTATAAGAGCATCAATTTCAACCGATTTTTTAACAAGTTCATAAGTTTTTTCGGATGCTTCCAAATCTGTTTTGCTTGTTTTTGCAATGAAACTTGAATCATTTTTTAAAACTTTCTTTAAAGCAAAATCGCGAATTGCATCGGAAAATTCCTCTGTGAAAAACTTTGAATCAAGCCCGTCAAGCGATTTTTTAAATGTGCTCATTGAAGTTGGAATGTAAACCCCCTTTCCCTCGTTAACTAAAACTAAATCATTATTTTTATTGATAAATGCTTTTTCAATTATAGGCGATTTTTCAGGTTTTTTTGAGTTCATAACATTATAATCTTCGCGTTTAATCATGTTTATCCTCCATATGTAAATTCATTATAGTCTTAAATGTGTTAAGTGTCAATGCCTAAATTTTAATTACTTCCATGTTCTCAATTGCTTGGTCAACAAGTTCATCGATGTTTAAGCGACTTTCCTCTCTTTCAACGCTCTCAATTCTTGGCTTAATTAAAGGATTTTTTGGCAAAAAAACCGTGCAGCAGTCTTCATATGGCAAAATTGAAGTTTCGTATGTTCCAATTTGTTTTGCAATTTCAATAATATCAATCTTATCGAACGCAACAAGAGGACGGAAGACTGGCAAAAATGGACTTAAAACGCTTTCGGTTGAGGTCATGCTTTCAACGGTTTGGGAAGCAACTTGTCCCAAGTTTTCGCCTGTTATAACGGCTTGAAATCCGAATTTTTTTGAAAGTTTTTCGCAAATTCTCATCATAATTCGTCGCATGATTGTGATCATATAGCCTTCTTTGCAATTTTTATGAATCTCTTCTTGAATTTTCGTGAAAGAAACAACATAAAGATTGAAATTTCCTGTGTATGGAACAAGAAGGCGCGCAAGAGAAATAACCTTTTCTTTTGCAAGTTGACTTGTGTATGGGAAAGAATGGAAATGGACAGCAGAAAGGCTCATTCCGCGTTTTGCCATCATGTATGCGGCAACTGGACTATCAATTCCGCCCGAAAGCATAACAAGACCTTTCCCGCTTGTTCCAACTGGGATTCCGCCGGCGCATTTGATTTTATTTGAGAAAATAAATGTTTCGCCGTTTTCACGAATGTCAACATAAATTGTTTTTTCTGGAGTTGTTAAGTTAACTTTTAAGTGTGGAAATTTATTTAAAACAATTCCGCCAAGCTGGCGTTCATATTCCATGGACTGAACCGGGAATCTTTTATCCGCGCGTTTAACATCAACTTTAAATGTTTGCGCATTTTCAAGACCAAATTCATCTTCTTCCAAAAGTTTTTCAATGCAGTTTTCAATTTTTTCTTGACTTGAAGAAACAGCCGTTGCAATTGAAAGCGAAACAAGCCCAAAAACCTTTGAAACTTCGGTTGAAAGCGCAAGTAAATTTTCTTCGCTGAAATTGCAAAGCAAATATCTTCCGCCAACTTTCTTAATTTTTGCGTTTTCGTCAATTTTGTTTGCCGTTTGCAAGATGTTTTTTATAAGTTGGTTATCAAAAAAACCGCGGTTTTTCCCTTTAAGGTGAATTTCACCATATCTAAGAAGCAAAACTTTTTCCATTTTATTTCCTTTTTATTTTAGTTTTTCTTTGAGTTTTAAGTATGAATTATAAATTATGTCGCATGCTTGTTTAACTTCGTCAAGCGTTGTTTCCTTTGAAAATGAAATTCGAACAGCGCCCTCATTTTCTTCTTTTGTTTTGTCCATTTCTTCCAAAGTTCGATTAAGCGCGCCTTTTTTGCTTGAACATGCGCTTCCTGTTCCAAGAATTATGTTTTCACCTTCCAAAACATGAACAAGGGTTTCGCCACGAACGCCGCAAAAGGATAGGCTTAAAACATATGGGCTTGCATCTTTTGGCGAATTAATTTCAACGCCGTCTTTGCCTTCAAAAAAGTTTCTAACGTAATTTCTTATTTCGTTTATTTTATCAAAATTTTCCTTAATTTTAAGGCTTTTTGCAATTTCTCCAAAAGCAAGGGTAAACATCGTGTTTTCGGTTCCGCTTCGAAGTCCAAATTCTTGGCCACCGCCAAAGATTATTGGTTTAAGTTTTTTAATATTCTTAACATAAAGCGCGCCAATTCCTTTTGGGCCGCCAATTTTATGGGCGCTTATTGAGAACAAATCGACATCCATGTTTAAAACATTTGTTGGAATTTTTCCAAAGGCTTGAACTCCGTCGCTATGGAAAATTGCGTTTGGATTTGTTCTTCGAATGAGTTTTGAAATTTTTTGAATGTTATTTATTGCGCCAGTTTCGTTACTAACGGTCATAATTGAAACAAAAGCGGTTGGTTTTTCCAAAATTTTTGAAAGAATTTCCAAATCAACTTCCCCAGTTTTTGCAAGCGGAGCGAAAACAACATTAAATCCTCTTGCTTTAAGTTCAAGGGCGCAATTATAAACAGAAGGATGCTCCCCCGCGCCAAAAACAAGTTGGGAATCTGTTTTTTTAATGCTTCCAAAAATTGCAAGGTTGTTCGCCTCGGTTGCGCTTCCTGTTATAATTAAATTGTTATTGTATGAAACGCCAAGAGCGCGGCAAATGTTTTGTTTTGCCTCGTCAAGTTTTTTTCTTATTTCAAGGCTTTTCCCATAAACAGCCGATGGATTATAAAACAAATCGTGAGATTTTTCAATCTCACTTTTTGCCTCGCTGCAAAGACGGGTTGTGCTTGCATTGTCTAAAAAAATCATACTCTAAGTGTTGCTCCAAACAATTCGCCTGTTCTTCGAAGAATTTTATCAATAACCTTGTTAATATCTTCTTCGGAAAGGGTTTTTTCGTCCGATAAAAGTTTAATTCGGAACGCTAAACTCTTTTTGTTTCCAAGTTGTGATTTGTTGCGATAGATATCGAAAAGTTTAACATCATTATAGTTTTTCCCGCAACATTGTTTAATTATTTCTTCAATTTGTCCAACTGTTATGTTTTCATCAACAACAAGAGCCAAATCTCTTTCAACAATTGGGAATTTTGAAATGCGTTTAACTGCAAAAGTTTTAACTTTAAGTTCGTTTAAATTGTCGCAATAAACTTCGCCATAGAATGTTCTTTCTGGAATTTCATATTCTTGGGCAACTTTTGGGTTAATTTTTCCAAAGCGCGCAATAAGTTTTCCAGTTTCTGCGTCGATAACATCTGCGCTTATTCCAGGGTGTAAGAAAGGTGCTTTTGAATAGTCAAGAGCAAGTTTGAAATCATATTTTTCCAAAATGTTTTCAACAACACCTTTAAGAGTAAAGAAATCGTCGGATTCGGCAATTGATGCAAACGCAATCATATTTTTTTCAACAGGGAGTTCGGTTATTGGTTGTCCTTTTGCGTGGTAGGTTCTTCCGCTTTCAAAAATTCTGAAATCTTTGTTATTACGTTTAAAGTTGTATGCAATATTTGAAAATAAACTATGCGCCATTGAAATTCTTAAAACGCCAAGTTCGTCGCTAAGCGGATTGCTTACTTTAATAACTTCATTTTCCATGTCGTTTAAAAGAAGTTTCAAGTGTGCATTTGTTGGAACAAGGGAATAACTGTTAATTTCATAGTATCCACGCATAATTAAAATTCGCTTAATTTCGCGTTGCATAGCCAAAATTGGGTCGAATTTCCCTTCCATAACGCTTGCACCTTCAAAGAAAGGTTTTTTGGCATTGTCATAAACATCGTAGCCATACATTCTTATAACTTCTTCGGCAACATCAGCGTCGGTTTCAATGTCGAAACGGTATGGTGGAACACTTAATTTAAGAGCGTCGCCATTTGTTTCGCACGAAATTCCAAGACTTTTTAAAATTGAAACAATGTCCTCTGTTTTAACTTCAATTCCCAAAATTCCGTCAATTCTTTTCTTTGAAACAACAACTTCAATGTTTTTAACTTCTTCTTGTTTTTCGTCGATAATTCCGTTTGCAATGTCGCCGCAATTAAACTTGCAAATTAAATTAAGCGCTCTTTTCATTCCAAGTTCTTGGCTTAAAAGGTCAATTCCCTTTTCAAAGCGCGCGCTTGAATCGGTTCTAATTCCAAATGAACGTGATGTTTTTCGAACTTGTGAACGCTCAAAACTTGCTGCTTCAAAAATAACGGTTTTTGTGTTCTCATTTATGCAAGAGTCTGTTCCTCCAATAACTCCGGCAATAACCATTGGCTCTTTTTCGTCGGCAATAACAAGGTTATTTTGCGAAAGGTCATATGTGTTTCCGTTTAAAACAGCAATTTTTTCGCCGTTATTTGCTCTGCGAACAACAATTTTCTTCCCTCCAATGTTGTTTGCGTCGAAAGCGTGCATTGGCTGGCCATATTCGAAAAGAACATAGTTTGTTATATCAACAATATTGCAAATTGGGTGAACCCCAACTGCAAAAAGTCTTGCGCGAATTTCAAGCGGACTTTTTTCAATTTTAACATTTGAAACAGCGCTTGCCATATATCTTGGACAAAGGTCGAAGGCTTTGTTTTCAACAGAAACAAAATTTTCAACTTTTTCGTTTGTTGTTTTGAACGAAAGGTCTTGCTCCTTCATTTCCAAACGATAGATTGCATTAAGTTCTCTTGCAATTCCAACAACGCTCATTGCGTCTGGGCGGTTTGCTGTTATTGAAACATCAAGAACAACGTCGTTGAGGCAAAGAGCCTTTGCAACTGGAGTTCCAGGAACAAAATTATCTTTAAAAATTAAAATTCCGTTTATGCTTGCCCCGTCATAAAGCCCATCGGTTATTCCAAGCTCTTCGCCGCTGCAAAACATTCCTTCCGAAAGTTCGCCGCGAATTTTAGAGTTTTTAATTTTAATTCCGTTTGCAAGGTCTGCCCCGTCAAGAGAAACAGGAACAAGCGCACCTTCAAAAACGTTTGTTGCGGAAGTTATGATTTGAACATTTCTTTCGCCAATGTTAACTTGGCAAACAAAAAGTCTTTCGGCGTCTTTATGTTTTTCAATTTTTTCAATTAAGCCAACAACAACACGATTTAAAAATCTGTCGGTTTGTTCAATTTCTTCAACTTCAAATCCAACGCCGGTTAATTTGTCCGCAATTTTTTCGGCAAGTTCGAATTTTGTTTTTGTTTTTTCAATTTTTTCAATTTCGTCTAACTTAACGAAATCGTTTAACCAATTTATCGAAATTTTCATATTTTTTCCTCTTACTTAACTTGATTTAAAAATCTTATGTCGTTTTCAAAAAGCATTCTCATATCTGGAATTTTGTCCATAACCATTGTTAAACGGTCAATGCCCTGTCCAAAGGCAAAACCTGAATAGACTTTTGAATCTATTCCGCAACCTTCCAAAACTTTTGGGTTAACCATTCCAGCGCCCATAAGTTCCATCCAGCCCGTTTTTTTGCACATATAGCAGCCATCTCCCCCGCAGTTTGGACAAGAAACGTCAACTTCAACGCTTGGTTCTGTGAATGGGAAATAGGAAGGACGGAAACGAACTTTCGTGTCTTTTCCAAACAAAAGTTGCAAAAGTTTTGTAAGCATTTGTTTAAGGTCGAGCAAACTTATGTTTTTGTCAACAACAAGCCCTTCAATTTGATGGAAAACAGGCGAATGGGTTGCGTCATTATCAACGCGATAGGTTCGCCCTGGGCTTATGATTTTAATTGGTGGTTGGCGTTTTTCCATAACGCGCGCTTGAACAGGCGAAGTGTGCGTTCTAAGAACAATGTCGTCTGTTATATAGAATGTGTCTTGCATATCGCGTGCTGGGTGGTCTTTTGGCATATTCAACATTTCAAAGTTATAGTGGTCAAGTTCAACTTCTGGGCCTGTAACAACTTCAAAACCCATTTCAACGCACGCATCAATAAGTTTGTTAAAAGTTCTTTGAAGAGGATGGAAACACCCTGTTTCGCTGTTTTTTGATGGCTCTGTTATGTCAATTTTTTCGCTGCTCAACTTTTCGTTTAAAGCATTTTCTTGAAGTCTTTTTTCAATTTCTTGAATTTTTGTTTCAACAAATTCTCTAACTTCGTTTATAAGCGAGCCAAGAACAGGACGCTCCTCTTTTGGAACATCTCTCATTCCTCTCATAAGTTCTGTTAAAAGACCGCTTTTCCCGCTGTATTTAACTTTGAATGCATTAAGAATTTCCAAGTTTTTAATGTTTTTAATTTCTTCTTTAATGCTTTCTCTAATTTCTAAAATCTTGTCTTTCATATTTCTCCTTATAAACAACTTGAATTGATTATAACACACTAAAACAAAAATTGGAAATGGAAAACGAAAAAATATAAATTTTTTTCAATATTGATTTATTACTTAAAAACAAGTTTTTTATAATAAAAAACCCTTTTACCAAGGTTTTTCAAAACGGCATTTCAAAAGAAAAACAATGCCTTCTTGCGTTTTTAAAATTTTTTAAAATATGCGAGCAAGCAACTAATTAACCGCTTTAAAGAAATGTTTGTGATATTAACTCTTTCTCTCATAAATGTTTAATTTTTTAGCATTGTCACCCATTTTTTATTAAAACTTTTTACAGCACAGTTGGTGCACCACGAGGGATTCGAACCCCCGACACCTGGTTCCGAAGACCAGTGCTCTATCCAACTGAGCTAGTGGTGCATACAAACAACAGAAATATGTTACAACAAATTTTCAATCTTGTCAAAAATTTTTAAGTTTTTGTCCATATTGATTTAATTTTTTCAATTTAAATTAACTAACACATTTTAAACTAATTAAAAATTGAGATTAAACAAGAATAATATCAAAAATTTTAATAAAAAACGGCAAGCTTTTAATTCGTTTTTAAATTTTTTAAAAAAATTTTACTTTTATATAAAATTTTTGTATAATAAATTTTGGAAATAGATTTAAGGAGGTGAAAATGACAAAAAAATTAAAATTTTCAATTATTATTGCTTTTGCGCTTATGCTAACACTTTTTGCTGGTGTTCTTGCTGGATGCGGAAGCGGAAACGACGATAACGCACAAATTGTTGTTAGAAGCGACATGATTAAAACCGAATATGTTGTTGGCGAAAAACTTGAAATAACAGGCGGGGTTTTGGAATATGTTTTAAACGGAAAAACAACACATATTCAAATAACAAAGGAAATGATTTCAAACTTCTCAACCGAAAAAGTTGGCTCTTATGCAATGATTGTTACATATAACGGAAAAACAACAACAGTTGGCTACACCGTTAACAAAGGATTTGACTTATCAAAAATTTACTACTCAGATACTATTAGCCCTGCATGTTGGGTTAAGTTTGACGAGCAAGAATCAAAAATGTATTTTGTTCAGGGTTTAACAACTGCTCCAAAAAATGACGAAGAATGGGAACAATATGCAACTGTTTCAACTTTCACAAAACACTATAAAAACGGCAAGCTTTTTATTAGTTTAGTATTTAATAACCCAGACCAATCAACAGTTACAGGCGAAATTGAAACAATAAGCAGTTCAAAAATAAGTTTAACTACTGACGGAACAACAATTGAACTTACGGCAGTTAACTAAATAAAACTTAATTTTAGAAAAAGCCAGCAAAAACGCTGGTTTTTTTATTTATAAAAAAGAGAAACAAAGTTTAAAAATATGTGGTAGAATGAACATATGAAAATGAAACTACTTTCCCCTGCGGGAGATTTTGAAAGTTTGAAAATGGCAGTTTACTATGGCGCCGACGAAGTTTATCTTGGCGTTAAAGATTTTAACGCGCGAAACATTGAAGGTTTTAACCTTGAAAGTTTGAAGCAGGCAACCGATTTTGCCCATATTTACGGTGTTAAAGTTCATTTAACAGTTAACATTCTCTTTTCCGACGACGAACTTCAAAGCGCGCTTAATTTAATTGTTGAGGCATATAATCTTGGCGTTGACGCGTTTATCATTCAAGACATTGGTCTTGCAAGTTTGGTTCATAAATTCTTTCCGGAAATTGAAATGCACGCGAGCACTCAAATGGGAATTCATAACCTTGAAGGCGCAAAAGTTGCAAAGGAAATTGGTTTTAAAAGGGTTGTTCTTGCTCGCGAAACTCCTCTTTCCGAAATCAAAAGAATTAAAGACAATTTAGACATTGAAATTGAATATTTTGCTCATGGCGCGCTTTGCGTTTGTTTTTCTGGAAACTGCTATTTAAGTTCCAAGCTTCTTGGAGCAAGCGGGAACAGAGGAAAATGCAAACAACTTTGCCGCCTTCCATTTTCGCTTATGAAAGACAACAAAAAACTTAAAACTGGCTTTCTTCTTTCTGCAAAAGATTTCAACATGCTTGGAAGGCTTAAAGAATTGGAAGACGCTGGCGTTTGCTCAATTAAAATTGAGGGGCGCGCAAGAAGACCTTTCTATGTTGCTGCGGCAACTGCTGCCTATCGAAACGCACTTGACGGGAAAAATTTTGATGAAAAAAGTTTACTTCTTGCGTTTAATCGAGATTTCACCGAAGGATACTTTAACGGCAACTCAAACATAATTTCCAAATTTAATAATCATATTGGAATTTTTGTTGGAAAAATTAAGAATGTTAAATATGGAAAAAATTTCAATGAATTTACTTTTTCGTCAACTGAAAAAATAAGCAAAAAATCTGTTATTAAACTCTTTAAAGATGGAACTGAATTTTCAACAATTTCGCTTTTCGACCTTCAAGAAATTTCCCCTTTGCTCTACCACGCAACAACAACCCAAAAAGTTGAAACTGGGCTTGAAGTAAGGCTTATTTCCGATTATGAAAAAGAAACGCAAACCGTTTCAAAAATTCGCAAACTTGATGTTCCTCTTTCAATTAAAGCAAACGAAGGCATGCCAATTAAAGCAAAAGTAAATTACAAAAATATAAACTTTGAACTTGAAGGTGAAGTTTGCCTTAAAGCACAAAACCAACCACTTTCAAAAAACGAAATTGAAAATTGTTTTTCAAAAAATGAGTTTTTTATTCCACAAATTAACTTTGAAACAGATAATGCTTTTTTAACAAAAAAACAACTTAATGATTTCAGAAGAAATGTTTATGAAAAATTAATTGAAAAATTAACGGAAATAAATCATAAAAAAATTCAAGAAATTGAATTAAAAATTAATAAAAACATTAAAAAATTTAATAATTTTCAAATAATTGATAATATTTCAAATAATTTTAATGAAAAAAATATAATTTTTTCGCCAGAAGTATATTCAATTAATGAAATAAATAAATTTAAGGAAAAATGCGACAAAGAAAATAAAAATGCGTTTCTTTTGCTTCCAAATTTTGCAACAGAAAAAGATATTATTCTTTTGGAAGAAATAATTTCAAAAACAAAAGTTGGAGCAATTGCAACAAATTTATACGCGCTTTTGCTTAAAACAAATCTTGTTGCGGGCGGCGAGCTTAACATCTATAACAGCGTTAGCGCAAATCTTCTTAATATTCCAGTTCTTTCCGCCGAGAACAATCTTTCAACAAAAGTTGAAGTTCCTTTTATGACGCTTAAACACTGCCCAATGAAAGAGCATCTTGGTGCAAAATGTAGCGCATGCCCATATGCGGACGGGTTCAAATATGTTATGCAAAACGGAAAAACCTTTTCGCTTAAACGAAAAAAACTTTCTTTTTGCACATTCTATCTTGTTTAAAAAATTTAAAAAGCAACAAAAAAAACTCTCAAAAATTTTGAGAGTTTTTTAATTTAAAAATTACATATCTTGGGTTGGATTAGAATTGAGTAAAGGTCTTCCTTCTCTTTCCGCAATAACATCATATATTGCGTCAGATTTTGCAGTCTTTTTATCTGCTTTAATTTGATAATGTGTATACACCGCAGACAATCCTTTCTTAGTGTAGTAATTTGAAGCAATTCCAACAATTCCACCAACAGCAACAAGGTTTCCGCCAAATTCATTTCCAATTTGTTGTTTCGACATTTCTGGGAAAAGATTTTGCCATGGTTGAATAAATGTGTCGGCAAGTTGGTTGTTGTTTGCAATTGTTAATGCTCCAAGTGTAATCAATGCTGCGCCAGCAAGTGCTAAAAAGCCATGAAGAGCTTTAATTCCAACTGTTCCGCCAAATGTGCAATATTTATCAAGAGCCATATCTGCTCTGTCGGCAACATCTTCATAAACATCGGTTGCAAAATCTGCTTGTTTTTGCTTTCTCTTCAAAGATTTAGTTGAATATTTTGGATTTGAATACTTTGTCTTATATTTGTTGTAGTAAAAATCATAGTTAAGCGCATCAATTTCGTCATCCAATTTTTCGTGCATTTCGTCATATTTCTTTTCATATTTTTCATCAAGTTCTTTTAAATTCATATTATTAGTCCTCCAAAAACTAACTATATTATAAATCATAGCAGTTGCCGTGTCAATACCCTATTTTTAAATACATTTGTTTTGAATAAAAACATATTAAAAGATCCTTAACTTTTAATATACATCTAATAAAAAACACCTCCAAATTTTGAAGATGTTTTTAATATTTTTTAATATGAAATCATCATAAGAGTTAAAACCGCGCTTGGCGCGCCCGAAGCAAGCAATGTCCTCTGACCGCCAATGCTTGGAACAAGAGTTACCTCATCATTTTTGTTTAAAATCAGCGCTATTGTTCCGCTTGTGTTTGTGCTTGCGGTTAAAGGTCTGGCGTAAGTCCGCTTGGCCCCGCAGGACCCGCCTCTCCTTGCTCGCCTTTTTCGCCAGTGTCGCCTTTTGGACCTTGCGCGCCTGTTTCGCCCTTTTCGCCCGGCTCTCCTTTATCTCCTTTATCGCCCTTCTGTCCTCTTGGAATATAGAAAGTTAAATGATGGATATTTCTATCTTGGTCGTCTTGAACTTCGGCGTCTTCGTCTGGCTCAACTGTTTCCGTTCCGTCAATTGTTATAACCTCGCTTATGCCAATTTCGCCCGGCAAACCTCTTGGCCCGGTTTCGCCTTTTTGCCCTTTTGGAATTGAAAAATCAAAATAATGGACGCCTTCCTCAAATCTATCTGTAACAACTGCTTTTTCGGTTGCCTCAAGACTTGTTGTTTCGCCCGCAACAACCTTTTCCGGCTTTCCGTCGGCTCCTTTTGGAATGTAGAAATCGAAATATACTTTATCATCTTCGCACGAGGTAAGGACTTTTGCTTCGCTTCCTGCTGGAAGTGTTACAGTGTCGCGCGCTTCAACCGTGTTTAAAGTTGGCCTCGTTGCGCCAGTTGCGCCTCTTGGCCCGTTTTTAATAATTTCATAGGAAGAAACTTGTTTTTTAAAACAGCAATTTGAACTGCTCTTGCAACTTTTTTTCATAAAATCTCTAAAAAATAATGTCTATTAAACATTATATAAGAATTCAATAAGTTGTGTTAACAGTCCAACGGCTGACTTTTGATATCTTTTCATCATGACAATGAAATAAATTAAAAAAAGAACACTATCTCTTTTTTGATAATGTTCTTTTATTAAAATTTTTAATTTAAAGTTTAAAATTTAACAATTAAATTCAAGATTTAGGTTTACATTTGCATATCGCTGTCGCGCCAAGAATTTTTGTTTACGAATTGAGTTAAAGCCATTGTGAAAGCCTGGGTGTTAAGGTCAATTCTTGTTATTTTTTCGTGGGTTAAAAGACCAACTCCGCCTGTTGAACTTCTTAAATCTGTTTCGTTAAAAATGTTGTCCATAACGGTTGCAAGGGTGTTTTCGATGATGTCGTTAACATATTTGTTTGGAACTGGGAAACTTGCGCTTGTTCCAACGCTTTCATAGCCATGTTTGTCCTTAACAACGGCAATGTTTGTTATCATCCATTTTCCAAGTTTGTTTGTTATTCCCGATTCAATTGAAACAAAGTAGTCCGCTTTAACTCCCCTTTCCTTTGCAAGAGCAATAAGGTTGTTAACTCTGTTTCTTGCCCCTTGATAAATTTCCTCGTTAAGAGGTTGCTCTGGAACATCGGAAGGGGCGGAAATTCCTTCAATTTCAACGTTTTCGAAGAAATTTTCAAACGCTCTTTTTGCTCCTTGAATTTTTCCTGGGTTTTTTGTTGCTATAAGCACTTTCATAAATTTTCTCCTTAAATTTATTTTTTCAGCTGTAAGATAAAAAAATAAATCCTCCTTTTAATAACAATAATTAACACAGCCAATTTAATATTGTTTGTTAAATATTGCCATTCATAAGAAGAATTTTTAATAAATTTTCCCATGTTAAACAAATCCGGAATGGTCGAAAGGGATTCTATTGTTATTATAGCAAATGCAAAAAAATTGTCAACCCCATAAATCAAAAAAACTCTCGGAAGGGGGAATGAGAGTTTTTTCTTTTCTATAACGAGAAATCGTCGTCTTGTGTGTACGAATGTTTATGAGGAACGCGCAAGCTATCGTTTTCGCTTTTATTAAACATTGCATAGCCTCTTTGGAATTCTTTTGATGGAATTTCATATTGAAGTTCTGTTATGCAATAGTCCATGCTTCGAATTGTTGTGTCTCTTAAGTCCCCGCCCATCATGGCAAATTGGTCGATTGAATTACCTAACATAATTCCTCCTTGTGTGCGATAATTTATCACAAAAATTATTAAAGTCAAGAGTCCTTTTCAAAATAATTTAAATTATTTTTCAAGCGTGTTATCTTCGAATTTTGCGCGTCCAAAATCTTTTGACGCTCTTTTCCCGTTGCCAAAATTAACGCAAATTTTTGTGTTTGCAAGTTCGTCACTTTCGCTTCGCATATATTTGCGCGCATGATCGGCTGGCATAAGCCCGTCAAACGAAACTGAAACAACTTTTCTTTCTTCATTTCCAACGCTGAAAGGAACATCGTTAAGTTCAATTTTAATAAATTGAAGGCTTTCATTCCAAAGTTGTTCGCCAACTAAAATACAGTTTTGATTTTCCTTTGCGCAAATGAATCTAACACCTGTGTTATTCATTGAGCGGTTAATAGTTTGTCTTACAAATTTTGAGTGAATAAATTCGTTTGATGAATTTGCAAGTTTTTCCATTTGACTTAAATATGCCGAAAACATTGGAACATTTCCGTTTAAAAAGTTTTCTCTTGCGTTTTCAAATGTTTTTGCTTGCCCCTCATTAATAAAAAGTTCCAAAGGAAATGTGAAAACAAAATTTGAAAAAGCATGTTTTTCCCCTGGAATTCCTTGAACAAGCTCATCTCCGCCAACAATATCACGGCAATCTAAAATAATGCTTGGCGATTTTGCGCTTTTAAATCCAATAAAATTCATATATTTCTCCTTAAAATAATTATACAGCATACTCACAAAAAATCAAGAGGAAATTTCTCTCCTCCAAAATATTTTTAACAAATCAAAATTTTTTTGAATATTATTTAAAAAACGCTTGACAGTTGAACGCGCATTCAACTATAATAAAAGCGAAAAATTTAAAAGGAAACAAAAAACATGGGAAAAAACGAATTATATTGCGACTGCGAAGTAATTCATGAAGATGCGGTTAAAAGCGCACGAGAAAAAATTTTGGACGAGGAAACGCTTTTGCTTATTTCCGATTTTTATAAGGCACTTTCCGACAGCACACGAATTAAAATTATCAATCTTTTGGAGAAAAACGAACTTTGCGTTTGTGACATTTCTGTTATTTTAAACATGACAAAATCGGCCGTTTCCCACCAACTTAAAAACCTTCGCGAAATGAACTTAATTAAGGCAAAAAGAAAGGGAAAAGAAATTTGGTACACCCTTGCCGACGATCATGTTAAAGAGGTTTTCGACATAAGTTTGGAACATGTTTTAGAGGGAGAAAATGAAGAAGAAATTTAAAATTAAGGGTTTAGATTGCCCTAACTGCGCCAAAACTCTTGAAGCAAAAATTGCCGAACTTGGAAGTGTTAAAATCGCGAAAATCGACTTTTTGAAATCCACTCTTGAAATTGAAGCGGACGATGTTAACCTTGCGGTTCAAGATGCAATTAACATTGCTAAAAAAATTGAGCCAGATGCAAAAATTCTTGTTAAAAACGAAACTCACAAGATTTTTGGAAAAACATTTTTCATAGATCTTTCCCTTCTTCTTGTTGGAATTGCTCTTGGCTGCGTTGCCCTTTTTGTTAAAGGTCTTCCGGTTTATGCGTTTTGGATTTTGTTTGTTTTAAGCGCTCTTCTTATGGGCTATAAAACCTACTATAAGGCGTTTTGGCTTATATTTAAGAAAACAATTAATGAAAATATGCTTGTTACAATTTCGGTTATTGGAGCGGCTGCCGTTGGTGAATATATGGACGCGCTTATGGTTATTGCGCTCTATTCAATTGGAAAAATTTTGGAAAATCTTGCGCTTGAAAAATCGAGAAAATCAATTGAAAAACTTACAAATTTAAAACCAGAAATTGTTAGAAAACTTGTTGGGGAAAATGAAGAAATTGTTAACCCTTCCGAAATTGAAATGGGCGATTTGTTCCTTGTTAAACCTGGGGAAAGAGTTGCTCTTGACGGAATTGTTGTAAGCGGTAATTCAAACCTTGATGTTCAAAGTTTAACCGGCGAAAGCCTTCCAAAATTCTTTAAGGAAGGCGACGAAATTCTTTCGGGGTCGATTGTTCTTGATGGAATTTTAACAATTAAAGCAACAAGCAAACTTGAGAACAGCACTGCGCAAAAAATTATGGACATGATTGAAAACGCAAGCGAAAAGAAGGCAAAAACCGAAACTGTTATTTCAAAAATGACAAAGTGGTATACCCTTGGCGTTATTGCTCTTGCTGTTTTGGTTTGGGGAATTGTTTGGGCTGTTACAAAAGACATTAACACAGCAATCTATCGCGGGCTTATTTTCCTTGTTGTTTCCTGCCCTTGCGCGTTTGCAATTTCTGTTCCACTTGCCTATTTCTCTGGGCTTGGGAACGCATCGAAAAAAGGAATTTTAATTAAAGGTTCGAACTATCTTGACGCCGCGGCAAATCTTAAAACAATTGCTTTTGATAAAACAGGAACAATAACAACAGGCGAATTCAAAATTAAAAAAATTGTTTCACTTGACGAAACAAAAAGCGAAAACGACATTTTAAAACTTTGTGCGCAAGGCGAAAAACATTCGCTCCATCCAATTGCAAAAGCAATCACTAACGAAATAAGCGAAGAATTGGAAGAAGTTTCAAATTTCAAAGAAATTTCTGGGAAAGGAATTTCGTTTGAACTTCACGAAAACAAATATTTTGTTGGAAGACAAAGCGAAAATCTTAGCGAAACAACTGTTGAACTTTTTGAAAATGAAACCAAAATTGGCGAAATAATTTTGGAAGATGAAATTAAAGAAAGTTCAATTAGCGCAATTCAAGAACTTAACGCAATGGGAATTCGAACCGTCATGCTTTCGGGCGACAACAAAATTATTGTTGACAAAGTTGCAGAAGAAGTTGGAACAAGCGAGGCTCTTTCAAACCTTTTGCCAGAAGACAAATTTAAGTGGATTGAAAACTATAAGCAAAATGAAAAAAGTAAAATTGGATATGTTGGCGACGGGCTTAACGACGCCCCTTCCCTAACCCTTGCCGATGTTGGATTTAGCATGGGAATTAAGGGAAACGACGCAAGCATTGAGGCTTCGGACATTGTTCTTGCAAACGACAATCCAGAAAAGATTGTTGAGGCAATTAAAATTTCAAGAAACACGAAAAAAATTGTTTGGGAAAACATTGGGCTTTCCGCATTAATTAAAATTGTTTTTCTCTCTCTTGGCGCATTTGGAGTTACAGGAATGTTAAGCGCGGTTATTGCCGATGTTGGCGTGACGCTTGTTGCAATTTTAAACTCGCTTCGAGCGCTCAAATTTAATTCAAAAAAAGATAAAAAGGCAAAGTGAATTGCCTTTTTTTATATAAAATATAAACTGCTAAAATTTAATTAAATTAGTTTTTTGAGGCAACTTTGTTATTGCTAACGGATTTGTAAATTAACACAAGTTGCTGCAAAAGCCACTTTCAAACTCTTTATTTGGGAGTTATTGATAATATAAAGTATTTAAGGAAACTTTAAAATATGCTTCGCATATAAATAAATGTGAAAATTTTTTCAAGGCGTTTAAGCTATTTAAACCGAGAAAATTCAAAGAAAAAATCGTCATTTAAACAAAAGGCAACAATTGTTGTTGTCGTTTTTTTGCTTTTAATTATTGGCATAATCTTATACCTAAACTATGTTGTTAACCCAGTTGTTATTTCCATGAGCGAATCGAAAGTTCGAAGCCTTGCAACAAAAGCTGTTGGCGGCGCAATTTATGAGATTGTTAACCAAGGAGACATCTATAACGACCTTATAACAATTTCGAAAAACAACGATGGCGATGTTGCAATGATTCAAGCAAACTCAATTCAAATTAACCTTTTAACACGAAAACTAACCCGCCTTGCAACCTCAAACCTTGAACAAATTGGTCAGCAAGGGCTTGACATTCCAATTGGAACATTCAGCGGCATGCCAATTCTTGTTGGGCGCGGGCCAAGCGTTAATATTAAAATGATTCCAATTGGCTCGATTTCAAGTTCGTTTAAAAGCGAATTCACTAACGCCGGAATTAACCAAACAAACCACAGAATTTATGTTACAATTAAGTCTAAAATTAATGTTGTTTTGCCAACCGCAAACCAAACTGTTGAAACTTCAACCCAAGTTTTAATTTGCGAAAATATTATAATTGGAAAAATTCCATCAACCTATTTATATTCCGATTCTCTTGACGAAATGATGAACTTAATTCCAAATTAATTTTTTGATTAAAATGCTAAAAAAAAAGTCTTATTAAAAAGACTTTTTTGTTTATATGGTGGGCAGTAAGAGACTCGAACTCCTGACTTTTTCCACGTCAAAGAAACACTCTACCAACTGAGTTAACTGCCCAATTCCTTTGCATATTGTATCATAAAAAACACAAAATGCAAACAAAATTAGCCGGTTATGATTTTAACAAACTCTTTTGGGTCTAAACTAGCCCCGCCAACAAGAGCGCCGCAAATTTCTTTGTTTTTAAAAACTTGTTTTGAAGTTTGGGATGTTAGGCTTCCGCCATAAATGATTTGTTGATTTTCTGCCGCAGAATTCGAATAGTGCGAAGCAATTATTTTTCGAATTGTTTTTGATGCGTTTGTTATATCAGTTATTGGCGCAACAATTCCCGTTCCAACCGCCCAAACAGGTTCATAAGCAATTATTATGCTGCTAAGTTCGTTTTCATAAATTCCAACGAGCGCTTCTTCAATTTGCTTTGTTAAAACACTTTGCGTCATTTTTGCGTTGCGTTGCGCCCGCGTTTCGCCAACGCAAAGAACAACTTTCATTCCATGTCGAAGCGCAGTTTTAATTTTCTTGTTAATTCTTGAATTTGTTTCGCCATAAAGTTTTCTTCGTTCGCTGTGGCCAAGCAAAACAAACTTAACATTAAAATCTTTAAGCATGTTAACCGAAATTTCGCCCGTGAAATTTCCGCATTCGTCTTCATGCATATTTTGCGCGCCAAGAACAATTCTTTCGTCGAAATTTTCGCCAAGATAAAGCGATGTGTATGGCAAGCAAATTCCAATTTTGCATGGAAGTTGTTTTGGCAAAAGTTTGTTAAGCGCCGAAATATATTCAAGCGTTTCAAAATTTGTTTTGAACATTTTAAAATTTGAGATGATAAGGTCTTTCATTTTTTCGCCCTCGCTTTTATTTAAACATCGGTTAAAGCATCATATCCTGGAAGTTCTGCTCCTTCTAGAAGAGCAAGCGTTGCCCCGCCTCCGGTTGAAATATGAGATATCTTTTTCGAGAGTTTATAAAGTTTAACAGCAGCAACCGTGTCGCCTCCGCCAACAATTGTTAAACCTTTGTTTTTTGAAATTGCTTTTGCAACTTGATAGGTTCCAGCAGCAAACTCTGGAAACTCAAAAACTCCCATTGGCCCGTTCCAAATGATTGTTTTTGCTTCTTTAATTTTTTGTTTAAAAAGTTTGATTGTTCTTGGCCCAATGTCGAGCCCCATATAGTTTTCTGGGATGCTTTCAATTTTGCAGAATCTTGCTTTTGAATTTGGGCTGTAATTTGTGCTTACGGCAACATCAACTGGAAGAATAATTTGTTTTCCTTCCGCTTTTGCCTTGTCTAAAATTCCTTTTGCAAGTTCAAGGCTCTTCTCGTCAACAATTGACGTTCCAACATTAACACCCTCTGCTTTAAGAAATGTGAACGACATTGCCCCGCCAATTAAAACACAATCTGCTTTTTCCATTAAGTTTTCAACAACGCCAATTTTATCGGCAACCTTTGCGCCCCCTAAAATTGCAATAAACGGACGGTCTGGATTTTGCATTGCTTTTTCAATTGTGTTAATTTCTTTTCCCATTAAGAAACCCATTCCATTGTTTGGAAGGAGTTTTGCAACACGGTGGATTGACGCATGTTTGCGGTGAATTGTTCCAAATGCGTCGTCAATATAAATATCTGCCATGCTTGCAAGTTTTTTTGCAAAATAAAGGTCGTTTGCCTCTTCTTCTTTATGGAAACGCAAGTTTTCAAGAACCAAAACTTCGCCTTCTTTAAGTTCTTTTGCTTTTTGAATTGCATCAGGCCCAACAACGTCAACTGCGAAATGAACTTTATTAATTAAGTATTTAATAAGTTGTTGCGCAACAGGAAACATTGAATATGTTTGATTAAACTCGCCTTTTGGTCGCCCAAGATGCGAACAAATTATAAGTTTTGCTCCTTGTTTTAAAATATAACGAATTGTTGGAAGTTCCTCATAAATTCGTGTGTCATCTGTGATATTTCCAAATTCATCAAGTGGAACATTAAAATCTGCTCTTAAAAGAACAGTCTTTCCTTTCATATTGATATCTGTTAGCATTCTTTTCATAATTTTCCCCCTAAACTTAAATTTATTTTATCATTTAACTTGAAAATTAACAAATAAATTTGTTCGATTATTTGTTTGCGAAATGAAAAATATGGGAGTATAATAAAAATTACAAATTAAAGGAGAAACAAATGGATTTATTTAAAAAATGTGAGGACTACACTCGAATTGAAGACCTTAAAGCAATTGATTTATACCCATATTTCCATCAGCTTACAAGCGGACAAGACACCGTTGTTCAAATGGAAGGGAAAAGAACAATTATGATTGGTTCAAACAACTATCTTGGTTTAACATCAAACAAAGAAGTTATTAAAGCAGGCGTTGAAGCGCTTGAAAAATATGGAAGCGGCTGCTCCGGTTCAAGATTTCTTAACGGAACTCTCGATTCCCATGTTATGCTTGAAAAAGAACTTGCCGAATTTTTACATAAAGAAGCTTGCGTAACTTTCTCAACAGGTTTCCAAAGCAACCTTGGAATTATAAGCTGCATTGCAGGAAGAAACGACGTTATCATTTCCGACAAGGAAAACCACGCAAGCATCTACGACGGCTGCAAACTTTCCTATGCCCGTCTTTTAAGATATGAACACAACGATATGGAAGACCTTGAACGTCAACTTGCCTCTGTTGGCGAAGACAAGGGAATTTTGATTGTGACCGACGGCGTTTTCTCAATGAGCGGCGAAATTTGCAAACTTCCAGAGATTGTTAAACTTGCAAGAAAATATGGCGCAAGAGTTATGGTTGACGACGCCCATGGTCTTGGCGTTATTGGCGAAGGCGGACGCGGAACTGCATCCTACTATAACCTTGAAAACGAAGTTGACATCATTATGGGAACATTCAGCAAATCGCTTGCATCTCTTGGCGGCTACTGCGCATGTTCCGAACGCGTTGCAAACTATATTCGCCACAATTCCCGCCCTTTCATTTTCAGCGCAAGCATAACCCCAGCAAGTGTTGCATGCGCAAGAAAATCGCTTGAAATTTTGAAACGCGAACCAGAAAGAGTTAAACGCTTGGAAGAAAACGGAAACTATTTCCGCGAAGGATTAACAAAACGCGGCGTTAAGTTCATCCCAGGAAATGCCCCAATTGTTGCAATTTGGACATACACCGATGAGAACTCATTTAAAGCTTGCAAAATGCTTATGGAAAAAGGAGTTTATGTTAACCCAGTTATTTCCCCTGCTGTTCCTGTTGGACAAAGCATTTTAAGAACTTCATTCACAGCAACCCACACAAAAGAGCAGCTTGACGAAGCAATGGACAAGATTGAGGAAGTTATTAAAGAGCTTTTGAAAGACGATAAAGAACATCAATAAAATTTAGTTAAAATAAACAAAAAAAACAGTCTTAAAATCAAGACTGTTTTTTATTTTTTAAGCTTCAAAAGTTTTTGAATTTACATTTTTGTTTTTAGTTGTTTTAACCGAATTAACAACCTCGCGCAAATCTCTTAAACAATCGAAATATCGGCCGTCTTTCTTATATTTTTCAAGTGGCATTTTTGCATTTCTTTTAACAAGTTCTGCGCACATCTGTTTTGTTTTTAAATCTAAAAAAGCATTTGACTTATAACAAATTTTTGGCAAAATACACGCCGCAAGTTCAAGCGGAGAAACTTCAACATAAGGCTCGCTGGCGTCCTCCCCTAAATAGAAAGTTGTTTTTTTGTTAACGTTAATTTCTTTAAGAGAACAAAGAAACTTAACTGCTTCAAAGTTTTTAAGCCAAATTGCAGTTCCAAGAAGAGTTTCACCAAACTCATTTTCTTGATTGATGTCGATTTGACCTTCTCTAATTGACTTTTTAAGCCGAGCAACATCATTATTTGCAATTGCTGAAAATGCATCGTTGATTGACCAAACTGAATCTGGATAAGACATACTCTCCTCCTATTCAACGGAAATTATATAGTAGTAAACTGGTTGCCCCCCGTAAATTGCCGTAACTTCGCACTCTGGATATTTTTCTTCCAAAGATGCGCGCAATTTTTCGGCATCATCTTCGTTGATATCTTCGCCATAGAAAAGTGTTATATTAACACTGTCCTCGGTTAAAAGTTTTTCAACCAATTCTTCGGTTGTTTTTTGAACATCAGAGCCTTTTGCCAAAATTGCTTTGTCGTCAAGACCAATAATTTCGCCAACAGAAAGGTCGAAACCGTCAACGTGTGTTGCACGAACTGCATATGTTACAGAACCTGATTTAACGCACTCAATCGCTGTTGTCATTGCTTCCAAGTTTTCTTCCGCGCTTGCTTCTGGGTTGAAAGCAAGAGATGCCGCAATTCCCTCTGGAACATTGCGCGTTGGAACAACGTGAAGCTTGCGGTCGGTTAATCCTTTTGCCTGTTCGGCTGCTAAAATAATGTTCTTATTATTTGGGAAAACAAAAACATTTTCCGCTTGAACTTTTGCTGCCGCATTTGCAATATCGGCTGCGCTTGGGTTCATTGTTTGCCCGCCTGCAATAATTTGGTCAACAGTTAAATCTGTGAACAAGTTTGCAAGCCCGTCGCCAGGAGCAACAGCAACCATTCCCATTGGTTTAAGTTCTTCAACTTTTTTCATGTTCTTTTTAAGTTCACGGTTTTGCTCGCGCATGTTTTCAATTTTAATGTTCCAAATTTCGCCAAGTTCAAGAGCATAGCCAAGAGCGCGGTTTGGGTTGTTTGTGTGGACATGAACTTTAACAAGACTTAAATCGCCAATGCAAAGAACAGAATCGCCAATTTCCATAAGTTTTTCGCGGAGTTTATCGATGTCTGCCTCGGTTGTTTTTTTAAGCATATGAATAATCATAAACTCTGTGCAATATCCAAATTCAATTTCTGCAAGATTGTTAATATCCGCAATAACATCGTCAACAGATTGAACAGGTTTTGCGTCGTCAAAGTTAAATGTTAGGGTTTCATCGCCGCAAAGAGCTTTATAATAACCCGTGAAAAGAACAATAAGCCCGCGGCCGCCAGCATCAACAACGCCTGCTTTTTTCAAAACAGGAAGCATCTCTGGGGTTTTTTGAAGGATTTCTTCGCCCTTATCAAGAACAATTTCAAAAAATTCCTCAAAATCTGGATGCTTCTTTGCAGCGTCCAAAGCGGCTTCTGCCATTGTTCGAATAACAGTTAAAATTGTTCCTTCTTTTGGCTTTGTTACGGCTTTATAAGCAACATTTGCGCCTTCTTGAATTGCTTTTGCAAAGTCCTTTGTTGTTGCCTCTTGCTTTTGAGAAAGAACAGATGTTAACCCTTTCAAAATTTGCGAAGTTATAACACCACTGTTTCCTCTTGCCCCGCGAAGCGCACCTTTTGCATAAGCTTCGCAAAGAGAATCCATGCTGTTATTAATGCAATTGTTAACTTCTGTTGTTGCATTTTTAATTGTTAAAAACATGTTAGTTCCCGTGTCGCCATCTGGAACTGGGAAGACGTTTAAAGCGTCAACAAGTTTTTTATTTTGTTCAAGCAAGCTTGCGCCTGCGATAATCATTTTTCTAAAAATCGATCCATTAATTGTTTTTTGCATATATTTTTTCCACCTATAAACTAAACACGGACACCAACGACATGAACATTAACTGTGTCAACAATCATGCCCGTGAAATTTTCAACACTATATTTGACAGCGCTTTTCAAACTTTCTGCAACAGCACTAACCGAAACGCCATATTTAAGAATGCAAAATATGTCGATAAAAATTCTGTTATCAACATTAGAAATTTTGACACCTTTTGAATATGGTTGTTTCTTAAAAAGTTCTGTGAAGTTGTCTTTTAATGAATTAGCAACAAGGTCAACAACGCCATAGCAATCAAGCGCTGCATATCCTGCAACGATTGCTATACTTTCGTCTGAAATTGTTATTCTTCCATAATAGTTTTTTGTGTCAACCGTCATTTATAATAAAATCCTTAAGTAAGCGCACTATCTTACGATAATTACTATACACCAATATTTCATTTTATGCAACAATTTTCAAGCAAATTTACATATATAACTTTAATTGTATAAACTAAATATATCCAAAAAAATTTTTTCTAAAGCCATAAAAACATATTGAGAAGAAAATTATTTAACTTAAAAGCAAATTTTGCTTGCATTTTTCTTTTTTATATGTTAAACTTACGCAGTTAGTTTAAGAAAATTAAGTGGAGGAAACCTATGAGCAAAGTTTGTGAAATTTGTGGAAGAGGAAAAATGACTGGCAAAAATGTTAGCCATAGCAATAGAAAATCAAACAGAACTTGGGATCTTAACCTTCAACAAACAACAGTAGAAGTTGATGGAAAAGAAAAAACTGTTAGAGCTTGCACAAAATGTATTAAAACACAAAAAAAGGCTTAGTTATATAAGTCTTTTTTTTATAAAAAGCCGCAAAAAACTGCGGCTTTTTTATATTTAAAACATAATGGCTATTTATTTTCTGGCTCAATAACTGCCTTAATTCTTCGAACGCCGGCGCTGCTGCTCTCTTCTTTAACAATTTTAAAATGTCCAAGTTCGCTTGTGTTTTTAGCGTGTGGGCCTCCGCACATTTCCTTGCTTACAGTTCCAATTGTGTAGACCTTAACAATTTCGCCATACTTATTTTCGAATATTCCAGTTGCTCCGCTTTCGCGCGCTTTTTCAATTGGCATTTCCTCGCAAACAACAGGAATTGCCTCTTTAATGTGGCTGTTAACTTCGTTTTCAAGAGCCGTAATTTCTTCTGGTGTTAATTTTCTGTCAAAATTGAAATCGAAACGCAAACGCTCTGGGATTATGTTCGAGCCGCATTGGTGAATTCCCTCGCCAAGAACCTTGTTAAGCGCTGCCAAAAGAAGGTGTGTTGCGGTGTGGAGGCGTGCGTTTTGTTCGGACGAATCGGAAAGCCCGCCTTTGAAAGTTCCAACGCTTACACGGCTTTTTTCTTGGTGTTCTTCAAATGATTTTTTAAAGCCTTCTTCGTCAACCGTGAACCCATGTTCTTTTGCAAGTTCAGTTGTGAGTTCAAGAGGGAAACCAAACGTGTCGAAAAGGCGGAAAGCCTTGTTCCCAGCAATTTGTTTAACATCTGGCGCAAACTTTGTTAAATTTGAAATAAGTTTATCAAACTCCTTAATTCCTTGCTCAAGAGTTTTTTCAAATTTGTTCGATTCCTTCTCAATTTCTTGCAAAATAAATTCGCGTTTAAGTTTTAAGTTTGGATATGCTTCGTTATAAACTTCGTCGATGTAAACCTTTGCAACATCTTCCATAAGCGAAACAGAGCCACCAAGTTGTTTAACATAGCGAATTGCTCTTCTCATTAAGCGGCGAAGGACATAACCAGCCCCAACATTGCTTGGAACAATTCCTTTTTCGTCGCCAATAAGCATAACAGTTGTTCGAACATGGTCGCAAACAATTCTTATTGCACGTGTTGTTTGTTCGTTTTCGCCATATTTAACGCCGCAAGCCTTTTCAATTGTTTCAATTGCGCGTGTGAAAAGGTCGGTTAAATAGCAGTCTGTAACGCCATTTAAAAAGGCAAGGTTGCGCTCAAATCCAAAACCTGTGTCAACATTCTTTTGCGCAAGTTCGCGATATTTCCCGCCTTCAAGTTGCTCATATTGCATGAAAACATCGTTTCCAATTTCAACATATCTTCCGCACTCGCAGTTAATGTCGCATGTGTCGCAGCATTTTTTATCGTGTTTTGGATAGAACCATTCGTTATCTGGCCCGCATGGAGTTCCAACAGTTCCTTCCAAGTTCCACCAGTTATCTTTAAGGAAAAATATGTTTTCCTTTCGAACGCCAACTTCTTCCAAGTATTTTGCAGTTTCCATGTCTTTTGGAACACCGTGGTCGCCCGCAAAAACTGTTGCGCAAATTTTGTCCTTATCAAGACCAAATTCTTTTGTTAAAAGTTCGAAAGTCCAAGCAGTTTTTTCTTTCTTGAAATAGTCGCCAATGCTCCAATTTCCCATCATTTCAAAGAAAGAAAAATGAGTTTCGTCACCAATGCATTCAATGTCGTTTGTTCGAACGCAGCCTTGAACGTTGCAAAGGCGTTTCCCTTTTTCATGTTGTTTTTTTCCAAGAAGATATGGCATGAGAGGTTGCATTCCCGCAACATTAAACATAACGCCAGTTTCTCCGTCGCCAATAAGCGAAACAGCGCCAATGTCTTGATGTCCTTTGCTTTTATAGAAATTCAACCATTTTTCTCTTAATTCTTTTCCTGTGATTTTCATATTTTTCCTCTTTTTGTTTATATATTTTTAAAACATTTTTGTTTTTCTTGTTAGGAATGTCCACCATAAAATTGAGCGCAAGAAATCGCCAACATATGTTAAAAACGCCGCATGCAAAAGGTCTTTTGCCATTTCAAGTTCGTCGTCGTCGAGAGCCTGCGTTTTTTCAATTATTTTAAGACCACGTTTTGAAGCATCTTTTTCAAGCGGCACGCACGAAAGTTTTAACGCAACCGCCAAAAGGAAAATTAAAATTGATGCGCCCAAGAACGCAAAGCCAATTGCAAGGATTTCTGGGAAAACAAGCAAAAAGAAAATTCCAAGAACTGCAAGCGGGAACATAAAATAGCCAAGAACTTTGATTGTTCGAGTTAGCGATTTATTAAGTCTTAGTTTTTTCGAGTTTGTTAAATCTTGGCTTGCGTGTCCAAATTCATGAGCAACAACCGTCAGCGCAGCAACGCTTGCAACATCGCAAGTTGCTTCTGAAAGGACAACCATTTTCGATTTTGAACTGTATCCATCGTTTAAATAACCTTTCGTTCGCCCAACTTGAATTCGGCTTTCGAAAAGCGTGTTTGTTATGTGAAGAGCAAATTGCCCTCCTGTTATTTTTTTGTTGCAAGGAACATGATTATATTTTTCAAAAGTGTCTTGAAGTTGCGCATTTGCATAGGTTGCAATTCCAAGCGCAACAGCCAAAAAAACAACAAAAATTCCAAGAATCACAAAAATCATACGATTTATTATATACTTATATAATTTAAAAAACAAGCAAATTTTTTGCTTGTTTTGTTTTATTTTGATAAATGATTTCTTAGTCTATGTAATTTCTAACTGCATCTTCAATTTGATTTTTTTGACGCAATCCAACAATTTTTTCTTGTTCATCTCCGTCTTTGAAGATTATCATTGTTGGAACGCTCATAATTCCATATTTTTTTGCAACATCATAACTTTCATCAACGTCAATTTTAACAATGTTAAACTCGCCTTTTGAATCCTCTTCAACTTTTTCTAAAATTGGGGAAAGCATTTTACATGGCCCGCACCATGTTGCAAAGAAATCAACAATTGTTGGTTTGCTTTCGTTAATTATTTTTTCAAATTCATCTTTTTGAACAATTTTCATTTTTTCCCTCCATCTTTAATCGCAATAAACTTATTTTCTGGCATTTTCCCAATTGTGAAGCGCAAAACAAGCAAAACTAAAATTCCAAGCAAACTTGCGCCAAGGGTTACCAAATAGTGCGTTAAACTGTTTTTGAAAAAGAACCCAAACCCAAACGATAGTGCAAAGAAATATAGCGGAATTAAATATAAAAATATTTCAAGCGTTTTTGGAAAAGTTGCCGCTTTAAAAAGCAAAACTCTTTCGCCTTTTTCAAGTTTTTTGGGAGTTCTTGCAACAATTTTGTTTTCGCCCGCTTGAATTAAGGCAGATTTTTCTCCCGCTTCCAAAACAATGCAATTTTCAAAAATTGGTTTTTGTTTTTTCTTTTTCATACAATTTTATTTTACCACTAAACCTTTTCTTTAACAAATAAATTTCATTCATTTATAAGTTTTAAAACAACAAACGCAGAAATTGTGCTTCCACACATTGAAGGCGAATATGCCGTTGAACCAACAACTTTTTCATTTGGATTTGGAATTGACTTTTCATCGCAAAAACAAACATCAAGGCTTTCAATGCACTGTTCTCGAAGCATTTTCCTAAATTTTCTTGCAAGCCCGTCGTTGTATGTTTTATAAACATCGCAAATTCTAAAAACAGGAATTTGAATTCTATTTCCCGCGCCCATTGCGGAAATTATTGGAATATTTCGCTCTTTTGCAGCTTTAATTAACTCAACTTTTCCTTCCAAGTTGTCGATTGCGTCAACAACATAGTTAAATTTTGAATCAAAAACTTCGCCAATTGTTTCTTTATTTACTTTAAGCAATTTTGACGTTACGACGCAATTAGGGTTGATTTCTTTAATTCTCTTTTCCATAACCTCAACTTTTGGAAGACCAACAGTTGAAGAAAGCGCAATGATTTGGCGATTTATGTTTGAAAGCGAAACAACATCAAAATCAACAATTGTAAGCGCGCCAACGCCGCTTCTTGCAAGCATTTCGCAAACATAGCCGCCAACTCCCCCAACGCCAATAACAAGAACATGGGCATTATATAATTTGTCCATGTTTTCTTTTCCAAACATAATTTCGGTTCGTTTAAATCTTTCCATTATAAAACATACTTTTTAAGGTCATATTTTTTTCTGTCTTCGCCAAAAGCATTTTGAACATAGTTTTTGTCGATAACAACTTTAACAAGAGGATTTTCGCCTGTTGCATTAAACGAAATGTCTTCCAAAACTTTTTCAATTATGGAGTGTAGACGGCGCGCGCCAATGTTTTCGTTTGTTTCGTTTTCTTCTTCGGCAATTTCGGCAATTTCTTTAAGTGCATCATCGGTGAAATCAAGGTCGATGTTATCAATCTTTAAAAGTTCGGCATATTGCGTTGTTACAGAAGTTTTTGTTTCGGTTAAAATTTTATAGAAATCGTCTTTTGTTAAGTTTTTAAGTTCAACTTTAATTGGGAAACGTCCTTGAAGTTCTGGAATCATGTCCTCAATTTTTGAAACATGGAATGCGCCAGAAGCAATAAACAAAATGAAATCTGTTTTAACATTTCCATATTTCGTTGCAACAGTTGAGCCTTCAACAATTGGCAAAATATCGCGTTGAACGCCTTCGCGCGAAACATCTGGCCCGTTTGAAGTTGCGGCTTTTCCAATAACTTTATCAATTTCGTCGATGAAAATTATTCCCTCTTCTTCCGCGCGTTTAATTGCCTCGCTGTTAACACTGTCCATATCAATCATCTTGTCGCATTCTTCGTTTGTTAAAAGTTCGCGTGCTTCCAAAACACTAAGTTTGCGGCGCTTTTTTCTTTGTGGGAAAATTCCGCCAAGCATGCTTCCAAGGTTAATTTCGGCAACTCCGCTTGTTAAGTCGAGAGGTTTTGGAACATCTTGAACTTCAATTTCAACGGTTTGTTCGTCAAGTTTTCCTTCGTCATAAAGAACTTTAAGTTTTTCCTTAAGTTCGTCGGCATTTGAATTTGGATTTTTTGCAAATTCCGATTTGTAAATTGCGTCAAGCAAAATTTTATCAACAGTAACTTTTGCTTTCTTTTCAACTTCGTGTTGTTTTTCGTCTTTAACCATTCGAACCGATGTTTCAACAAGGTCGCGAACCATGCTTTCAACATCGCGCCCAACATAGCCAACTTCGGTGTATTTTGTTGCTTCAATTTTAATGAAAGGCGCTTTAACAAGTTTTGCAAGGCGTCTTGCAATTTCTGTTTTTCCAACCCCTGTTGGGCCTTTCATAATAATGTTTTTTGGTGTTATTTCGTCGCGCATTTCTTTTGAAAGTTTGCTTCGACGATATCTGTTTCTAAGGGCAACAGCAACCGCTTTTTTCGCTTCGTCTTGCCCAATTATATATTGATTTAATTCGTCAACAATTTGTTTTGGTGTTAAATTCATTTTCCTCTCCTTAAATTTCCTCAATTGTTAAGTGGTCATTTGTGAATACGCAAATTTGTCCGGCAATTTCAAGCGATTTTTTTGCAATTTCTTTTGCGCTAAGTTTTGTGTTTTCAATTAACGCTTTTGCCGCCGCCAAGGCATAGTTTCCACCCGAGCCAATTGCGCAAACGCCGTCGGAAGGTTCAATAACATCGCCCATTCCCGAAAGAATTAACATTTGTTCTTCATTTGCAACAATCATCATTGCTTCAAGTTTTCTAAGAACCTTATCTCCGCGCCAAAGTTGCGCAAGTTCAACCGCGCTTCTCATTAAGTTTCCGGAATATTTGTTAAGCATTTCTTCAAAGCGTTCGCAAAGACTGAACGCATCGGCAACGCTTCCAGCAAAGCCAATAACAACTTTTCCGTTATAAATTCTTCTAACCTTAACTGCATTGTCTTTAAAGATAACACTGTTTTGCATTGTAACTTGTCCATCTCCCGCAATTGCAGTTTTGCCGTTTTTTCTAACAGCACATATTGTTGTTCCTCTAAGTTCCATTTAATCCTCCATTTCTTGTATTATATATCTTAAAAGCAATTTATCAAAATGAAATTCCAAATCTTTTTGCTTTTCATCTTGAAATAATGATTGCCTAATTTAATGTTTATAACATAAAAAAACAGCAAGTTTTAGTTTGCTGTTTCTTCTGTTTTATTTTTCATTGGGTTAACGAATGAATAGAACTTACATTTATTGCATGCATAATACATTCTTCCTGCCTTACTTCTTCGAACTGTTATATCTCCGTCGTGGCATTCTGGGCATTTCCCAATAACTTTTGGTTCATATTTTGGCTTTTCTTCACTTTGCGATGCTTGAGCATTAAGTTTCATAATATTATTGCATTTTGGATAGGCGCTGCATCCAAGGAATTTTCCATATCTTCCTTCACGAATTACCATTGGTGCGCCGCATTTATCGCAAACAATATCGGTTTTTTCTGGTGCAACTTTAATTTTGTCATAGTTTGCGCCGGCTTTTGTTAAAAGACCAGAGAAACTGTTCCAAAAACTGCTTGCAACCGCTTGCCAATCTTTTCCTTGTTCAGCAATTTCGTCAAGACGCGTTTCCATATCCGCTGTGAATTTAACATTAATAACTTGATGGAAATTTTTTGCTAAGTATTCGTCAACAACTTTTCCAAGTTCTGTTGGATAGAGATATTTCCCGTCAAGCGCCGTGTAGGAACGTGTTGCAAGGGTTGTTATTGTCATTGCATATGTTGCAGGTCGACCAATTCCCTTTTCTTCCATTTCCTTAACCAAACTTGCTTCTGTGTAGCGTGCAGGTGGCTTTGTGAACTTTTGTTCCATGTTGAATTTAACAAGTCCAAGCGTTTCACCAACAGAAAGAGGTGGAATTTTTGAAGGGTCGTCTTCTTTTTCAACGTAGTTTTTATAAACTGCCGTGTAACCTAAGAATTCAACAGTTTTCCCAACTGCTTTAAATCCATAGTTATTTGCGGAAATATCAACGTTAACATTGTTATAAAGCGCATCGCTCATTTGGCTTGCAAGGAAACGTTCGTAAATAAGTTTATAAAGTTTAAAGTTATCTGGCGAAAGCGAACTCATAACGCTTGCAGGAGTTCTTTCAATTGAAATTGGACGAATTGCTTCGTGGGCGTCTTGCGCTGTTTCTTTCGTTTTATAGATGTTAGGTTTTGAAGGGACATATTTATCGCCATATTGTTTTGCAATGTAGGCAAGAGTTAATGCTTGTGCGTCTGGCGAAACACGCGTGCTATCTGTTCTGATGTATGTTATAAGAGCAACTTTTCCTTCGCCTTCAATCTCAACACCTTCATAAAGTTGTTGCGCGCAAAGCGACGTCTTTTTAAGATTCATTCCAAGTTTATTAAGCGCATCTTGTTGCATGGTGCTTGTTGTGAAAGGTGCTGGCGCATGCGATTTTGTTTGAGTTTTCTTAATGTTTGCAACAACATATGATGCGCCAGAAAGGTCTTGTTTAATTTTGTTTGCTTCTTCTTCGTTTGAAACTTTTGCTTTTTTGCCATCAATTGTGTTTAAAGCCGCTTTAAACTTTGCTTTTTCCTTGTTTTCAAGGTCGGCAGATATGTTCCAATATTCTTCTGGAACGAAAGCATTAATTTCCTTTTCACGGTCGCAAACAAGTTTTAAAGCAACAGATTGAACACGTCCTGCGCTAAGTTTTGGTTTGATTCTTTTGCAAATTATTGGCGAAAGTTTATAGCCAACAATTCTGTCCAAAATTCTTCTTGTTTGTTGAGCATTAACAAGGTCCATGTTAATTGCTCTTGGCTTTGTTAACGCTTCGGTAACTGCTTTTTTCGAAATTTCGTTAAACTCAATTCTGCATTTTGTTTCTGGGTCAATTCCCAAAATGTAGGCAATATGCCAAGCAATTGCTTCCCCTTCCCTATCCGGGTCGGTTGCGATTAAAACTTCGTCTGCCTTTTTTGCTTTCTTTTTAAGTTCGGCAATAAGGTCAACTTTGTCTTCCATAATTTCATATTTTGGAACAATTGTTCGAAGGTCAACGCCAAAATCTTTTGCAGGAAGGTCGCGAACATGCCCCTTTGTTGCAAAAACTTCATAGCCTTGTCCTAAATATTTTTTTAATGTTTCTCTTTTACCTGGTCCTTCGATGATAACTAATTTCATTCTCATTCTCCTATATTTTTAAATTAAAACATATGTGTTTCCCGGCAACTGTTTAACAAGCCCTTTAATTTCAAGCATTGTTAAAAGTGCGTTAAGTTTTTGAATTGGGAAGCCAGTTTTTTCTGTTAACTCTTCAATTGTCTTTTCGCCTTTTTCAAGCAAGGAAACAATTTTTTGGTCGTCAAAACTAAGTTGCGAAATATTAACAGTTGAAGATTTTACAATGTTTTGACGAAAAACGCAAACAATATCTTCAAAGTCTAAAACACAAGCGCCTTGCGCGCTTCGAATAAGCCTGTTTGTTCCTTTGCTCATAAGGCTGTTTATGTTCCCTGGAACGGCAAAAACTTCGCGGCCAAGTTCAAGAGCAAACTCTTTGGTGTGGAGCGCGCCACTTCTCTCGCCCGCTTCGGTTATTAAAATTCCAAGCGAAAGCCCGGCAATAATGCGGTTTCGAAGAGGGAAAGTGTATTGCGCAGGAACAAAACTTGGGCGATATTCACTTATCAAAAGTCCTTCGTTTGAAATTCTTTTTGCAAGTTCAATGTTGAACGAAGGGAAAATATGTTCAAAGCCGCCGCCAAGAACCGCAATTGTTTTTCCGCTGTTGTCAAGCGCGGTTCTATGGGCAATTGTGTCAACCCCAGCAGCAAGCCCGCTAACAATTGTGAAATTATTTTCGCAAAGCCCTCGCGTAAATTTTTCGGTTACAATCTTTCCATATGGCGTTGGAGTTCTTGTTCCAACAACACCAATGCAATCTGTCCCAAGAAGCGAAACATCGCCAATGCAAAAAAGCGTTTGAGGCGGAAAATCAAGTTCCAAAAGTTTTTTAGGATAGTTTTCGCTGTATGGCGTTAAAACAAAAATGTTTTTACTGTTTAAATTTTTTATGTATGACGAAAGCAAGTTTTCGTTAAGGGCGTCTTTCATTTGCTCAACTGTTTTATGTGTTTTCCCGTCGGCTGCTTTCGAGCCGTTTCTCATTCCTTTTGAAAAGAGCGCGTTAATTTCATTTTCTCTTTCAAAAAAGTTTTCCAAAAGCGCGCTTGGGCTTTCAAAAAGAGAAAGAAGTTCAATTTCCTTTTGAGGAACAATGTCGAACAAACTTAAAAAAATTAATGCTTTTTCGTTTTGTGTGTATGTTTCTTCCATATCAATTCCAAAACAATATATCACAAAGTTTCAAGAAACAAAAACTTTTTTTGAAACTTTATTTTCCAAAAATTTAACAAACTTTCAACATTCATAATATATTTTTGATAATGACAAATAATATTTTTTGTGAAGAAGGCAAAGAAAATTAGTTTAATTGTTGTTGCAAGCGTTTTTGCACTTTTGTTTATTGTTGCAAGCGTTTTTGCATCAATTTTCTTTTCAATTTCAAGAAGCGAAACATTCGACCAAAACAAACTTATTAACGCCAACATGAAAATTGAAGTTTATGGAGACGACGGAAATCTTCTTTCCGACAAAAGCCTTTTTAACAGCCAATACATAAGTCTTTCAAAAATTCCAAAAGAAACAGTTGACGCGTTTATTTCAATTGAAGACAAAACATTTTATTCTCATAACGGAATTAACCCAAAGCGAATTGTTAAGGCAATTTTAAACAATATTTCAAAGGGAAAAGCGTCGCAAGGCGCATCAACAATTTCCCAACAACTTATTAAAAACACCCACCTTTCAAGCGAAAAAACATATTCACGAAAAATTAAAGAAATTTCGCTTGCGCTTGAAATGGAAAAAGAACTTTCAAAAGACGAAATTCTTGAAAACTATCTTAATGTAATTTACTATGGAAACAACATTTATGGAATTGAAAATGCTTCCCAATTCTATTTTTCAAAAAGTGCAAGCGAACTTACTCTTGAAGAAGGCGCAACGCTTGCCGCGCTTATAAAATCCCCAGGGCTTTTCGACCCAATCCAGCATAAAGAACGCTGCCTTAAACGAAGAAACCTTGTTCTTTCGGAAATGGAAAAAGACGGAAAAATTTCACAAGAAGTTGCTCAAAAAGCGCGCGAAACCGACCTTGTTCTTAAAATCAACGAAACATTCGACCGCGGGCAAAACACCTATTCCCAAGGCGCAATTATGGAAGCCGAAGAAATTTTGAAGATGCCAGCAAAACAAATTGCAATTGGAAAATATAAAATTCACACTTTCTTCTCGAAAGAAAAACAAGACGCGCTTAAAGCCGCAATCGACGCCGAAGAACTTGGTTTCGACCAAGCAGGAATTTCAATTAACAACTTAACCCACGGAATTGAAGCGTTCTATGGGAAAAGCGCCTATAATGTTTTAAAAACGAAACGTCAACCGGGCTCAACAATCAAGCCTCTTCTTGTTTATGCCCCAGCGCTTAACGAAAACATTGTATCTCCCGCAACAAAAATTTTGGACGAGGAAATTAACATCAACGGATACAAACCACAAAACTTTGAAAAAACTTTTCGCGGACACTTAAGCACCCGCGAAGCCCTAAGCCTTTCAAGCAACATTCCAGCAGTTAAAATTCTTTCATACGTTGGAATTCCAAAAGCAAAAAGATATGCAACGCGTCTTGGAATTAAGTTTGACGAAAACGACAACGGCTATGCCCTTGCGCTTGGCGGAATGACATATGGAACAAACATTAAAACTCTTGCCGCAGCATACACGACTTTTGCTAACAACGGAAAATTTTATGGCGCAAAATTCATTAAAAAAATTGAAGACGAAAACGGAAAAACAATTTATGAAGCAAAGTTTGTTCCCGACGAAGTTTTCCGCGAAGACTCAAACTATCTTATGGTTTCGATGATGGAAACCTCGGCAAAAAAAGGAACATCAAAACGACTTGCCTCCCTTCCTTTCCAAATTGCTGGAAAAAGCGGAACGGTTGGCGTTGGCGCAACAAACTCCGATGCATTCTCGGTTGCACTAACAACAAAAGACACAGTTGCAACTTGGGTTGGCGATTTAACAGGAAATAACATTGGTTATTTAACCGGCGGGAAAGCCCCAACCAACATGATTAAAAACTATTTCAAAGCAATTTACAAAACCGAAACGCCAAAAGATTTTAGAGTTCCGTCAAGCATTACAGAAGTTGAAATTGACGCGCTTGAATATGAAAACAACAACATTGTTCAAACCGCAAACGATTTCACGCCTTCGCGCTATAAACTTACCGAAGTGTTTTCAAGATTTAACCTTCCAAAAGAAAAATCAACAAACTTCCTTAAAGTTGAACCAGCAACTTTAAACGGAAAAATTGTAAACGGAAATTACGTTTTTGAATTCGATGCGCAAAGCCATATAACCTATGAACTCTACCGAATTGAAAACGACGAAAATAAACTTGTTAAAACCTTTGGCGGGCAAAACGGAAAAGTTACCTACACTCTTCCTCAAAGCGACAAAGAATCCAAATTTTTCCTTGTTTCAAAAATTAAAAATTTTTCAACAAACGAAGAAGTTTCAAGCGACAATTCAAACATTGTCCATTTCCTTGGAAAAGAGGCAAAAACAACTCAAATTTCTCAAAAAAGTTGGTATATTTAAGAAAAATCATGCAAAAATGCATGATTTTTTTAATTTTTAAAGCAAATTTACTTTGGAAAAGATTATAATTTGCTAAAAAACAATTTGTTTTTTGCCAAAAAATTTTTTAAGTTAAAGTTAGTTAAATTAACCATAAAAAAGGAAAAGCAAAAAATTAATTTTGCTTTTCCAAAAATTCTTTAACTGCCTCGCTTGCGGCTTTCGAATATGCCCTTAAAAGCCCACCAGCGCCAAGTTTAATTCCGCCAAAAAATCGAACAACAACAATTAAAACATTTGAAAGATTTTGTTTTTGAATGACATTCAAAATTGGTTTTCCAGCCGTTCCCGAAGGTTCGCCGTCGTCGAATGCTTTTTCCAAAAACTCCGCCCCAACAATTCGATAGGCATAGCAAACATGGGTTGCTTTTTTGTTTTCTTTTTTGATGTTTTCCAAAATTTTTGAAACATCTTCCGCGCTTTTAACTTCGAAGCATAAACTTATAAATTTTGATTTTTTAATTTCAACAAGTGCCATTTTTTATCTAAACCAAATCAATTTTAACAAGATTTTTCTTGCCTTTTTTCAAAATTGCATAACCTTGGGCAAAGTTTTCGGCTTTAAGAAGTTCGTTTGGATTTGTTATTTTTTCGTCGTTCAAAACAATCGCACCTTGCACAACAAGACGGCGCCCTTCCGAAAAACTTGGAACAAGCGAAGCGCGAAGAGCAACTTCCAAAACGCGAATTCCGTTTTCAAGTTCTTGTTTGGAAACTTCAACTGTTGGTGCGTTTGAAAGGTCTGCCCCGCCGCCAAAAAGCGCTTTTGAGGCTTCAACTGCTTCGTTTGCATCTTTTTCGCCGTGAATCAGTTTTGTTATTTCGTATGCCATAAGTTGTTTTGCAGCGCGAATGTCTTTTGAAGCAAGTTCTTCAATGTCTTCAACATAATAGTTCGTGAACAATTTTAAAAGTTTAACAACGTCTTTATCGTCAACGTTAAGGAAATATTGATAGAATTCATATGTTGAAGTTTTGTCCTTTGAAATCCAAAGCGCGCCTTTTGATGTTTTTCCCATTTTCTTTCCGTTATGGTCGGTTAAAAGTGGGCTTGTTAAGGCTTGGAAAGTGTGTGGGTCGTCATTCCCTGCAAGAAAGTTAAGTTTTCTTCCAAGTTCCGTTCCTGCAACAATGTTTCCCCATTGATCGCTTCCGCCAATTTGCAATCTGCAATCATAATGTCTGTTAAGATATACAAAGTCGTATGCTTGAATGAGCATATATCCCATTTCAAAGAATGTTAGCCCGCCCGCTTTCATTCTGCTTTGGCAAGATTCCGAAGCAAGCATATGCGCAACATTAAAGTGCGTTCCAACATCACGCATGAAATCAACATAGTCATAGCCGCGCATCCATTCTGCGTTGTTAACAATAATCGCTTTGTTTTCTCCCTCTAGGTCAACCGCTTTCCCAATTGTTGCGCGAATTTTCTCATAGTTGTTGGTAACAAAATCTTTTGAAACCATATTTCTCATGTCGTTTCTTCCGCTTGGGTCTCCAATCATAGCTGTTGCCCCACCAAGAAGAACAATAACTCTGTGCCCTGCTTGTTGGAATTTTCGAAGCATCAAAAGCGAGAAAAAATGTCCAATATGCAAACTGTCCGCCGTTGGGTCATAACCGGAATAAAGAGTTATTGGCTCCCCATTGCAAAGTTTTTTAACTTCTTCCTCGTTTGTTGTTTGATAAACAAATCCTCTTTCTTTAAGGTGCTCAAACAAATTTTCGCGAGTTACTTTAACTTCTCTCATATTTCTCCTTATGTTTAAGTAATTTAAAGATTAAATTAAAAAAAAATTTTTGTCAATCAAAAAGGTGTGATATACTTAAAATTATGAGCGAGATAACAAATTTAATTAAGCACGGGAAAGACACATATTCAATTTTCCTTGACGGAAGTTTTTTTTGCAAACTTAACGCGGAAACAATTGTTAAAAACAACTTAAAAGTTGGCGAGCATATTTCGAAAGAAAAAATTGAAAGCGCGCAAGCCGAAAACGAAAAACTTGTTGCGTTCGACCGCTGTCTTAAACTTCTTTCCGTTCCAAAAACAAAAAAACAAATTAAAGACTATCTTTATGGAAAAGGCTACACTTCAAAAACCGTTGCCTACTGCCTTGAAAAGCTTGAAGAATATAACTATATCGACGACGAAGCCTTCGCAAGTTTATATGTTAAATCCTATTCCTTTAAGAAAGGAAAACGCCTTTTAGAGTTTGAACTTAAAAGTAAAGGTGTTTCGCAAGAAATAATTAACAAGGTTTTGGAAGAATATCAATTTAAAAGCGACGATTTAACTGCCCTTGCAGAAAAATTTATCAAAGGGAAACCAAAAGACAAAAAAACCGCGCAAAAACTTTCTGCTCATCTTTTTTCAAAAGGTTTTTCTCTTGAAGAAATTAACCCTGTTGTTAAAAATTTGATTTATGATATGTTAAATGAAGGAGAAGAAGATGAAAGTTGGAATTGATGTTTTAGAAACAAGCCGTGTTAAAACAGACGAAAAATTCCTTAAAAGTTTTTTAAACGAAAGCGAAATTGAATATGTTAGCAAATTTGAAAACCCAACTGAGAGAATTGCAGGGCTTTTTTGCGCAAAAGAAGCGGTTTTTAAAGCGCTTTGTGAGAAGCAATTTTCTCCTCATAACATAACAATTTCCCACGATGAAACAGGAAGACCAAAGGTTGAATTGAGCGAAAAATATCTTGAAAATTTTAATGAAAAATTTAAGTCGATTGACCTTTCAATTTCCCACTCTAAGACAATTGCAACAGCAATTTGCATTGCAGAAGAAAAATAAAAATAAAAATAAAAATACACAAAATGTTATTTCGTTTTGTGTGTTTTTTGAATTTTTGAAGAAGTGGGGTCAATTTTTTCAACAATTTGTTTGTTTTGAATTGAAATTTCGTTATGCTCTGGCATAAGTTTTTGAAGAATTCTCTCCTGCTCTTTATAGTTTTCGTTAATTTGATTTAAGTCGGATTCAATTTCTTGAAATTGTTTGCTGTTTCCAACTTTAATTGGAGTTTTTGTTTTCCCGTTTCTAAGTTTTTCAACAACTTTTTCAATTTTTCTAACTGGCTTTGAAAGCCCGCTGTAGGTTAAATATAGGAAAAGAACATAAACAGCAACAATAACAATCATCCAAATATAGCGCGTTGTTGGGTCGCCAATTCCAAGCCCAACACGAACGGCAGTTACGATGTCGGTTTGCTCGCGCATTGTTATTGTGAAGAAGAAAAGCATAAGAAAAACAAAAGTTGAAGTTGGAGGGATTGTTGAAAAGAAAATTTGGCGATTAAGCGGCTGGACGCGAATGAAGCGGACAAAAACAATTGTTCCGGCAACGTTTGCAAGAACAAACATTGCAAGTCCAACATAACTTTCCCATGTAAACTCGAAATACAGCCCCGCTGCTCCATATTTAATTGTGTCGAGCATAGGGCGGAAAAAGTATAGAAGGGCGACGTTTGAAATAACCGTTAAAATAAGCCAAATTTTTGTTGAAGTTCTCATATTTTTATGGTGTGCAACGAATAATTTTTTATGCGTGCGCAAATACTAATTTCGAAGGAGAAAACAAAAAAAATGGAAGAAAAAGAAAAAACTAATGAGTGCAAACAAAAGGAAAACAATGCCCTTCTTTTAACCTCAATCTATCAAAATGTTCAAACTGCTCTTCAATCGTTCGATAACATTTTGCCAAGTGTTAAATGCGACGCGCTTGCAAGCGAAATTGCGAAGCAAGAAAGCGAATATAACATCATTTCGGAAGAATGCGAAATGATTGCAAAAAGCGATGACATCGACATTAAAGACAACAATATGTTTGAAAAAATCAGGCTTTGGAGTTCAATTAAAATGTCAACAATTTCCGATAAATCAACAACCCATGTTGCCGAAATGCTTTTAATTGGAACATTTATGGGCGTTTTAACTTGCATTAAAGACCAAGGCGACCACGCAGGAGCCGACGAAGAAATTTTAAATCTTCTTGCAAAGCTTCAAAAACTTGAAGAAAACAACATTGAATCGCTTAAAACCTATTTATAATTTTTTTGGCGTCACCCCAAAAATTATTAAGAAAAAACAGCAAAAATTGCTGTTTTTTTCTTTATTTTTTCTTATTTTCAACAAACTTATCTTTTTGCCGTCCAATTGAAAACGAGCCGTTTGGAAGATCTTGCGTAAGCGTTGTTCCAGCCGCAATAAAACAGTTGTTTCCAATTTTGCGCGGTGCAATTAAGTTGCAGTTGCAGCCAATGAAAACGTCGTTTCCAACTTTACATCTGTGTTTATTTTTTCCGTCGTAATTTGCAAAAACAACGCCGCATCCAATGTTAACTCTTTCCCCAACTTCCGCGTCGCCAATGTAAACGAGATGTGCGGCTTTTGTCCAACTTCCAAGGGTTGAATTTTTGATTTCAACAAAATTTCCAATTCTGCAATTGTTTGAAATTTTTGAGTTTGCTTTAATGTTTGCAAAAGGCCCAACTGTTGTTTCCTGCCCAATTTCGCTGTCGGAAATATAACTTGATTTTATATTAGCGTTTTTGCGAATTATTGCGTTTTCAAGGTAGCACTCGCCAAAAATAACAGCGCCGTCTTCAACAATGCAGTTTCCAACAAGCGTTGCTCTTTTATCAATTTTTGCCAGAGGCGAAATTAAACTTTCTTTGCTTATATTTTTCATATAAATATTTATTTATATATTTCAAAAAATGTTAATCTTTGGTTTGACATTGAAATTCAACAATGGTATAATTGCCCAGAAAATAAGGAGAAAATTATGGCAGATAAAACTATGGACAAAATTGTTGCACACTGCAAAAACACGGGATATATTTTCCCAGGAAGCGAAATTTATGGAGGTTTGGCAAACTCTTGGGACTATGGCCCTCTTGGAGTTGAACTTAAAAACAACATCAAAAAAGTTTGGTGGGAAAAATTTGTTCAAGGGCGCGAAAATTCATATGGAATTGACGCTGCAATTTTAATGAACCCACGCGTTTGGGAAGCAAGCGGACACGTTGCTTCTTTTTCCGACCCACTTGTTGATTGCAAAGAATGTAAAGCCCGTTTTAGAGCAGATAACTTAATTAGCGATTTTTCAAACAAAGAAGTTAACCCAGACAAAATGACTCGCGAAGAGATGAACACATACATTGCTGAAAACAAAGTTCCATGCCCTCTTTGCAAAAAAAGCAATTTCACACCAATTCGTGAATTCAATCTTCTTTTCCAAACCCACCGCGGCGTAACAAAAGAAAGCCAACAAGACATCTATCTTCGCCCTGAAACAGCGCAAGGTGAATATGTTAACTTCCTTAATGTTCAAAGAACAATGCGCGCAAAAGTTCCTTTTGGAATTGGGCAAATTGGAAAGGCTTTCAGAAACGAAATCACCCCAGGAAACTTCACATTCCGTCAAATTGAATTTGAGCAAATGGAATATCAATTTTTCTGCCACCAAGGACAAGACGAAAAATATTATGAAGAATTTAAACGCGCTTCAAAAGAATTTTTCATGAGCCTTGGAATTCCAGAAAGCAAACTTAAATTCCACGACCACGACAAACTTGCATTCTATGCAAAAGCAGCGTGCGACGTTTATTATGAATTCCCATTTGGCTGGGACGAAGTTAACGGAATCCACAACAGAACAAACTATGACCTAACACGCCACCAAGAATACAGCGGAAAAACAATGCAATATCTCGACCCTGTTACAAACGAAAAATTCATTCCATACATAATTGAAAATTCATATGGGCTCGACCGTGCAATTCTTGCCGTAATTTGCGACAGTTATGAAACAGAAAAACTTCCAGACGGCGAAGAACGCGAAATTATGCATCTTTCTCCAAAAATTGCTCCTTTCAAAGCCGCAATTCTCCCACTCGTTAAGAAAGACCTTGCAGAAAAAGCGCACGAAGTTTATGCAACCCTTTCAAAACATTTCCGCGTTGCCTACGACGAAACAGGTTCAATTGGAAAACGCTATCGCCGTCAAGACCAAATTGGAACTCCTCTTTGCATAACAATCGACTATGACACACTTGAAAACGGAACAGTTACCGTTCGCGACCGCGACACCATGGAACAAATCCGTTTACCAATTGACCAACTTGAATCACATATCAGAAAAATTGTTGAAGGATAAATTCATGTAATTAAAAAACAGTCTATTTTTAGACTGTTTTTTTAAATTAATTCAACAATAATTGAATTTTCAAGCAAAACACCTTTATCAGTTAACTTTAAAAATTCATTTTCAAATTCAATTAGACCTAAATTCGTTAATTTTTCAAGAGTTTTTGCGTTTTTTTCGTTAAAATCATAAAATTTTTGGTTAAATTCAGTTAAATTAAGCCCTTTTGCTGTTCGAAGAGAGAGAAAAATAACTTCTTCTGCCTGCTGTTCTTTTGAAAGCTTTTCTTTTGCTATTGGTTCATTTATTAAATTTGGATTTTCATTTTCCCAAAAGTTAATATATTCATTTAAGTTATTTGTGTTTGTTGTTCTTTCTTCAAAAGAAAACGAACTTGCGCTTGGGCCAAACCCAACATAGTTTTTTCTTTGCCAATACACTTTGTTATGTTTGCTTTCAAAGTTTTGGCGCGCAAAATTTGAAATTTCATATCTACGGAAATGAAGTCTTTTAAGAGTTTTAACTGCTCTTTTATATTGATCTAAAATCAAGTTTTCGTTTCCTTTTCCATCAAGCATTGAATATAGTTTAGTTCCATTTTCAACTTGAAGCATATAACACGAAAAATGCGTTACATATGGCGAAAGTTGCTTTAAAAATTGAGGAATTTCCAATGTTTTTTGATATGGAAGCCCTAAAATGAAATCTGCGCTAATGTTTTGGAAACCAACACGTTTTGCATCGTTTAGACAAGAAATAACTTTCCTTCTATATTCTTTTGCCTGCTCTTTTGTTTGAAGACGTCCAACATAAAGCAAAGACTTTTTGTTGAATGTTTGAACTCCAATTGAAAGGCGGTTAAAGCCCGCTTTTTTATAGGCAACAAGTTTTTGAAGCGAAAGCGAATTTGGATTTGCTTCAATTGTTATCTCGCAATCTTTCGAAATTTTAAAACTTTTTTTAATTAATTTAAGGAGATTTGCAATTTGTTTTTCGGAAGGCACGGAAGGCGTTCCGCCGCCAAAATAGATTGTTTTAACAACAAAACTTGAAAAATTTTTGCTTTTTGCTTTAATTTCGTTTTCAATTGCTTTAAAAAACCGATTTTGAGTTGTTAAAGTTTCTTTTCTTGAGCAAAAATTGCAATAGTAACATTTACTATTGCAAAAAGGAATATGCACATAAATTGAAAGTTCTTTTTCCATTATTTATTATCGTCAAGTTTTAATATGCTCATGAATGCTTCGGAAGGAAGTTCAACCGAGCCAATTTGGCGCATCTTTTTCTTTCCTGCTTTTTGTTTTTCAAGGAGTTTACGCTTTCGAGAAATATCTCCGCCATAGCATTTTGCCAAAACATCTTTTCTCATTGCCTTAACTGTTTCGCGCGCAATAACCTTGTTCCCAATTGATGCTTGAATTGGAATTTCAAAAAGTTGACGTGGGATTACCTCTTTAAGTTTTTCGGCAATTGCTCTTCCTCTTGCATATGCCTTATCTTTATGGACAATTAAACTAAGAGCATCGCAAACTTCGCCGTTAAGCATTATGTCAAGTTTAACAAGGTCGCTTGGTTCAAACCCAAGAAGTTCATAATCTAAACTTGCATAGCCGCGCGTTCTTGATTTAAGCCCGTCGAAAAAGTCGTATATCATTTCGTTAAGAGGCATTTTATATTCCATTCTAACACGCGTTTTTTCAATGTATTGCATGTCTTGGAAAACCCCACGTTTATCTTGGCACAAATCCATTATCGAGCCAACATATTCTGGCGGCGTGAAAATATGGAGTTTAACCATTGGTTCTTCAATTCTTTCAATGTCGGTTGGCTTTGGAAGAAGCGAAGGATTTGAAACTGAAACCATATCGCCGTTTGTTTTATAAACATGATAGGCAACGCCAGGCGCTGTTGTTATTAAATCCAAATTAAATTCGCGTTCAAGGCGTTCGGTTATAATTTCCATGTGCAAAAGCCCAAGGAAGCCACATCTAAAGCCAAATCCAAGAGCCATTGAATTTTCGGGCGTGAATGTTAAGGACGCATCGTTAAGTTTAAGTTTTTCAAGCGCGTCTTTAAGGTCGCCATATCTTGAACCATCAACAAGGAAAATCCCGCTGAAAACAACTGGTTGGACAGATTTATAGCCTGGAAGAGCCTGAGACGCTGGGTTTTCAAAATCGGTTATTGTGTCGCCAACCTTTGTTTCCGAAACATTTTTAATGCTTGCGGTTATATATCCAACATCTCCGGCTTGCAAAACTTCGGTTTGTTGCATATGAGGAGTGAAAACGCCAACTTCGGTTACTTCAAAAACCTTTTTTGTTTCCATCATTTGAATTTTTGTTCCAATTTTAACGCTTCCGTCCATAATTCGAACAATGCAAATTGCGCCTTTAAAATTGTCATAAACACTGTCGAAAATAAGCGCTTTAAGCGGCGCATTTTCGTCCCCTTTTGGCGGCGGAACTTGGGAAACAATCATGTCGAGAACATCTTTTATGTTTGTTCCTTCTTTTGCGGAAATTGCAGGTGCATTTTCTGCGTCAAGCCCAATTACATCTTCAATTTCCTTTCTTGTTCTTGGAACATCGGCGCTTGGAAGGTCAATTTTGTTAATAACAGGCAAAATTTCAAGGTTATTATCAAGCGCAAGATAGCAATTTGCAAGCGTTTGCGCCTCAACTCCTTGCGCAGCGTCAACAATCAAAATTGCTCCTTCGCATGCGGCAAGAGAGCGCGAAACTTCATAGGTGAAGTCAACGTGCCCTGGCGTGTCGATTAAATTTAAAGTATACTCAACCCCGTCTTTAACATATTTCATTCTCGTTGGAGTTAATTTAATTGTTATTCCTCTTTCGCGCTCCAAATCCATACTGTCGAGAAGTTGGTTTTCCATGTCGCGCTTAGCAACAGTTTTTGTTTCCTCCAAAAGTCTGTCGGCAAGGGTGCTTTTCCCGTGGTCGATATGTGCAACAATTGAAAAGTTGCGAATTTTGCTCATTCTGTCGTTCATATTGGCTATATTATAAAATAAACGCAATTTTTCGCCAAGTTTTTTTCCAATCTTTTGCAAAATAGTTTTCGAGTTATAAATTTTTGTGTTATGATTAAGATATACATAAAAGGAAACAAAAAAAATCATGGAACTTTTTAAATCATGGCTTGTTGAAAAATATGTTGCCCACCGCGGTTTGCACGATGAACAATCTGCCGAAAATTCTCTTTCTGCTTTTGAAAAAGCAATTGAAAACGGATATGTTATTGAACTTGATGTTCAACAAATTGCCGACGGAACAGTTGTTGTTTTCCACGACAGCAGTCTTTCGCGCCTAACTGGGCAAGACGGCTATGTTAAATATCTTTTAAAAGAAGATCTTTCTGCGTGTTTTCTTAACGGAACAAAAGAAACAATTCCAACTTTTGAAGAGGCTCTTAACTTAATTGCAGGGCGAACACCAATTATAATTGAGATTAAGAACACCGAAAAACCTGGGAAACTTGAAAGCCAAGTTTTGGAAATTTTAAGAAACTATAACGGCGAATTTGCAATTATGAGTTTTAATCCATTTGTTTTAAAATGGTTTAAAGACAATGCCCCAAGCATAATTCGCGGGCAACTTTCGTCTTTTCTTAAAAACGAAAAACTTGGATTTTTCAAAAAAATTGCGTTAAAGAAAATGCTTCTTAACAACGTAACCCACCCAGACTTCATTGCATATCAAGCGCAAAACTTACCAAACAGATATGTTAGAAAATGTAAAAATCTTCCCCTTCTTGCCTGGACAGTTCGCTCACAAGAAGAATATATGAAAGTTGTTAAATATTGCGACAACATAATTTTTGAAGGGTTTCAGCCAAAAATTTAGCTGCAAAAATTTTGCAGTTATTTTTTTTAGTCTTGACAAAAAAGGAGTTTTCGAATAGAATATTAATATGGAAAAAAAGAAAAATCCCGTTCGCCTTGCAATTGATAACAACGCGCTTTGCTCGGTGTTAGGGTTAGTTAAGAAAATTGATGAAGTTCAAAAAAAATTTGGAATTGATGTCCAAAAAATAAACATTAATATGTTATATCCAAATGGTCAATCTAAAAGAAACTTGCCTCGCTTTTAAGGAAACTTAAACAAGCCTATCGCGGCGAATTGCGATTTGTTATAACTCCAACTGTTCTTTCTGAAATTTTTGACACACGCATTAAATTTTCAAAAAACGGTCCAAACGAATTCTTCCATAACTTTTGCGTTGAACATGTTGCATTCACGGAAAAAGAACAAATGTTAATCGACGAACTTACAAAAGACCTTTTAACCCCAATTGTTAGAACAAAAGTTCACGACGGACATGAATACCCTAAAACTGAATTTCCTTTCGTTGGAAACCACAATAAAAATCACGACCACGACGCTCGAATTTTTTCAGAAAGCATTTTCGCGGGAACAAACATTTTCACTTTTGACGAAGATTTTAAAAACAAAGAATTAATCTACGAAACAGTTCAAAACTTTGAAAAGAAACACCCAGAAACAAAAGGTATTTCATCATTTAGAATTATCACTCCTTGTTCTTGCAGAAAGCAAACTCCAAAAAAACAAAATTTCAACTATCAAGATATTGGTATGGATTTATAAAGTGAGTTAAAAAAACGCCATTTGGCGTTTTTATTTTTTATTTTCCCATTTTTTTAAAACAACATTTTTTTCGCGTCCATTTTGTTTTGGAACATAAAACTGCTCGTTTTTAATTTCGTCTGGAAGATATTGTTGAGCAACAAATCCGCCATAGTTATGAGGATACTTATATTTAATTTTTTTCGTGTCGTTTGTTGAAGGATGGTTGCGAAGATGGAAAGGAACTTCCATGTCGGCATATTTTTCTGCCATTTCGCTTGCTTTTTCCATTGCGATTAAAACCGAGTTAGATTTTTCCGCCGTGCAAGCGTAAATTATTGCATGGGAAAGATTTAAAAGACCTTCTGGAACGCCCAAATTTTTTAATGAATCAAGCGCACTTAAAGCAAGCAAAAGCGCGTTGGAATCTGCCATTCCAATGTCCTCGCTGCAGTGCGCAATAAGTCTGCGAGCAATAATCAAAGGATCGCAACCCGCTTTAATAAGGCGGAAAGCATAGAACAAGGCCGCGTCGGGATCGCTTCCGCGAATGCTTTTGCAAAATGCACTTAATATATCGTAAAATTTTGTTTCATCAACAGAAAGCGCCTTTTTTTGAATACAGTTTTCTGCAACGGAAAGGTCAACAACAACTTTTCCTTTTTTATCTGGAGGTGTTGTTAAAAACGCAAGTTCCAAAGCGTTAAGCGCGTTTCTTAAATCCCCTCCGCAATAGAACGCGAAATGTTCAAGGGCTTCGTTTGAAACTTCAACATCAAATTTCCCAAGCCCGTCTTCGCTTGAAATTGCTCTTTTAAGCGCCTTAATTATATCTTTCTTTTCAAGTGGTTTAAACTCAAAAATCATACATCTTGAAACAATTGCGGGCGTCATGGAATGATATGGACTTTCGGTTGTTGTTCCAATAAAAACAATTGTTCCGTCCTCAACTGCTGGCAAAATGCTGTCGCTTTGAGCCTTGCTCCAACGGTGGCATTCATCAAGAAGCAAATATGTTTGGCGCGAAAACAAACTCTTGTCTTTTCGTGCCTCGTCAATAATTTTTTTAACATCGGCAACACCGCTTGAAACTGCATTTAATTTTTTGAAAATTCCATTATTTTGATTTGCAATTATGTTTGCCAAAGTTGATTTACCTGTTCCAGGAGGTCCAAAAAAAATTGCGCTTCCAAGAGTTCCCGCTTCAATTGCGCGCCTGAAAAAAGAACCTTTTTTTGCAATATGTTCTTGTCCAACAAAATCATCAAATGTTTTTGGTCTCATTCTTTGAGCCAAAGGAATTCGTTTTTCTTCTGTCATCATATAAGAATATTATAGCATAAAAGTCTTAAAAACAAAAGCAATTAAACACAAAGTGTTGCGGGTTTTGAAAGCAAATTAAGGTTTATTTGGTTGCAGTTAAGAAAAACAGTTTCGCCAATTTTAAGTTGTTTTTCGTTCCCGTTTCGAACATAAATATTTTTATATTCTCCGTTTATACAAACAACAAGTTTGAAATCGAATTCACATTTCTTTTTAACTTTCAAAAACCCGTCCTTAATTTCAATTCCAAGCGACTTTTTAGTTACATGCTCATAAAGCGAAATTCCAGTGTTAATTTTTGCAATTTCGACATAACTTTCGCCCAAAAATTTTGAAATAAATCTTTTATTAAAAATAAAATTGTTCTTAATTAAATAATTTTTTTCATAAATTTCTTTTTTAACTTGATTTTTTAATGTTAAATTAAAAAAATTATTAAATTTTTCATTTTTTGTATATATTTTTATATTAAAATATTTTTCAAAAAACATTTTTTCTTCAATTAATAAATTTTTATATAAAACCGCCTCTTTATTGCATAATAAAAGGCAATTAGCATTTTTATTAACTTTAATTTTAACGCATAAATATGGAACAAAATTATAATTTATTGAATTTATTTCTAAAATTTTATTATTTGAAAAATATTTTATTTTTTCATTATTAAAATATGTTATTTCAAACAAATTATTTTCTTTTTTTAAATTAAAAAGAAATGAATTAAGTTTAATAAAAACGCAAACTGATGTGTTAAATTTTGAATTAAAACAATATGAAATTAAATTATTTTCGCTGGCAATTCTTTTAACTTGAATTTCTTTTTCGCAAGAGAAATCTTCAAAAGGAAGTTCAAGTTTTTTATTAAACATGGGGTCATAGTTAAGATTAATTTTGCAAACTTCTTCAAAAAGTTTTAAGTTAAAATCTTGAAGAAAAATGTTTTTATAGCCTTCAACTTTTTCGCTTTCGGTTTCTGAAACAAAGATTGGCAAGAAACAAACTTTTTGTTTCAAAGCGTCCAACGCAAAAAGAAGATTTGAAAGTTTACGCTGCTCTTTCGGCTTTTTTAAAAGAAAAACGCACGAGTTAAACCCCGCGTTTGAAAGTTTTCCAAAGTTCACATTTGCGTTAAACTGAATTACATTTGACGCAAGTTTTTCATAGATTCTGCTTATTAAAATTTTTCTTTCAATTGGAACTTGGATATATGTTTTTTCGTTTAAAAACTTTGCAAGGATTTTCACGGAGCAAAGATTGTTTTTAAGTTTTTTTCGATGCAAATTCCTCTTTTGTTTAACAACTTGAAAGGGAATTTTTTGATGTTTAGGCTCTGAAGATGAAATAATTTTTTCTTTCTTGAAACACAAACAAGCGGCCTGAAAAAGCTGCTTTATGAATGCAAAAAGAAACATAAGAGAAATGGCAAGACAAAAAACAACAATTGTCATAAGAAAATTGTTGCCTTTCTATGTAAATCTTATAACTTTTCCGTTTCTTTTTTGGTTTCGTTTTTGATTTCTTCTTTTTCGTCCTCCCCTTGTTTTTTAACAAATGGTTTTAACAAAGCAGAAAGAAATTTTGGAGCTTTAAAACAAAATATTTTCATTCACACCTCTTCTTCTTTTAAGTTTATGAAATTGAGTCAGATTGTGTTACGAACTTTTTAGCCAAGATATTTATAGAATGGAATAGCACGAAAAAATCGTGGAATCGTTGATTTGCAAAAGATAAAAGCTATTAAATAAAAAACTATATGGAAGAAAGATTAAAAATGGAAAGCCAAAGAAAAGAAATTTTGAAGTTTGAAAATGTGTCGTTAACCTACCACACAAAAGATGACGAAATCCTTGCCCTCGACAACATTAATTTCAGTGTTTATGAAGGCGAATTTGTTGCAATTGTTGGCCCTTCGGGCTGCGGAAAAACAACGCTTTTAAGCCTTATTTCTGGAATTTTGAAACCAAGCCAAGGTCGAATTATTTTGGACGGACGAAACATTTGCGAGCCAAAATCTAAAGGAAAGAACAAAAAACAAAAACAACAAAACGCCGAAATTGGATATATGTTCCAGCGCGACCAACTTTTCGACTGGCGAACAATTTGGAAAAATGTTACGCTTGGTCTTGAAATTCAAGGAAGAAAAGGCGACAAGGAAATTGAAGAAAAACTTAGCAATTTGCTTGATAAATATGGGCTTGGACCTTTTAAAAACAAGAAGCCAACTCAACTTTCGGGCGGAATGCGTCAGCGTGTTGCTTTAATCCGAACGCTTGCGCTCGACCCAAAACTTTTGCTTCTTGACGAGCCATTTTCTGCCCTCGATTTTCAAACAAGGCTTAGCGTTTGCGACAGTGTTTCGGAAATTATTGAGGACGAGAAAAAAACAGCAATTCTTGTTACTCACGACATTGCAGAAGCAATTTCCATGGCAGACAGAATCATAATTCTTAAAGCGCGCCCAGGAAGCGTTAAGAGAATTGTTGACGTTAATTTAAGACATCTTGGCTCGCCTCTTAAAAGGCGTGAGAGCGAACTTTCAAGCCAACTTTTCGATGAAATTTGGAAGGATTTGATTGTTTACGACGATTTTTCTTCAAGCGGGGAGGAAAAAAGTGAAAAATCTATTTAATAAGATTTTTTCAAGATTTAAAAAGAAAAAACAAATTAACTACTCGAAAGAACATAAACTTTATGTTAAAAAGCTTACAACAGAAAAATGGATTATAAGACTTATTCAAATTTTAATTCTTGTTGTGTTTTTCGTTCTTTGGGAACTTCTAACACGCTGGGGTGCGCTTGACCCTTTCTTTATAAGTTCCCCGTCAAGAATGATTGAAACGCTTAAAAGTTTATACGCCTCGGGCGAACTTTTCACGCACATTGGAACAACGCTTTATGAAACAGTTGTTGGATTTGTTCTTGCAACCGGAATTGGCTATGTTCTTGCCGTTTTGCTTTGGCTTAGCGAACGGCTTCGAAAGATTTTCGATCCATATATTGTTGTTTTAAACAGCCTTCCAAAAATTGCTCTAGGACCTTTAATCATAATTTGGTTTGGAGCAGGAACAACAGCAATCATTGTTATGTGCATATTAATTTGTGTTATCATAACAACGCTTAGCATGCTTGGCTCGTTCCTTGCTTGCGATAAAGAGAAAATTTTGCTTATGCAATCGATGAACGCAAAAAAATATCAAATTTTCTTTAAACTTATTGTTCCAAACTCAATGCCAGATTTCATTTCAATTTTAAAAATCAACGTTGGAATGAGTTGGGTTGGAACAATCATGGGCGAATATCTTGTTAGCAAAGCTGGGCTTGGATATTTGATTGTTTATGGCGGAACAGTTTTCAAACTTGACCTAGTTATGACAAGCACTCTCCTACTTTGCATTCTTGCCAGCGGAATGTATTTCATCGTTAGCCGAATTGAAGCAAGGTTTAAGCGTTAAATTTCTAAGAAGAAAAAGCATAACAAAGCCAAAGCCGCCAATAATTGGATAGACATATTTAATTATGTCGTTAAATCCAAGAAGGCTTGTTACAAAAATTATGATAAGCGAAATTAAGGAAGAAAGAAGTTTCTTCCTTTTTTGAAGTTTCTCTTCCAAAATTCGCGAAAGAGAATATTGCGCCGTGAAAAGAGTTGTTGTTATACTTAAAAAAAGTACAATTGAAAAAGCAATTCCAGTCCAGTTTGAAATTAAAAAAGCAAGATAGATAAGCGGCATTGTTGAAAACAAAACCATTTCATCATTAATTAAAATTGAAACAATTATTGTTCCAATTAAAAGCGTTAAAATTAACGCAGAAACAACAGAAATAAGTTTTATTTGCTTTTTTGAAAGCCCTTCTCCGCTTTCGAAAAGAACTTTGTTTGCCGTAACTAAATTACAACAGCAATAGCCAACAGTGCTTAACGAAAGCAAAACAAGATTAGGTAAATCGGTTGAAAAAGCGGGCGCGGAAAGCGTTGAAACAGTTGAACCTTTAATGCAAATATAAACAATTCCAACAATCATAACAGGAACAAGATAGATACTTAAATTAAGAAGTCCTTTAATTCCAAAATAGCCAATTAAAGTTGAAATGCAAATTAAAATTATGCTCCAAAGAGGAAAATGAAAATTAAAAACATATTGAGAAAAAAGTGCGTTTGCCCCAGCAAGCATTGCCGAACCAATTGCGATGAAAATGAAAAACGAAAACCCATCAAAAATTGCGAAAACTTTGTTTTTCTTGAAATCAATTTCATAGCAGTTTTTTCCAAAGCATAAAAACTCTCGAAATCCAAAATAGAAAAGAGCAAAAACCGCAATTAAAAAAAATAAGCTAACAAAACCATATTGAGCAAAAAAAACAACAATTTCTTGCCCACTTGCAAGCCCAGCTCCAATTATTGTTCCAACAATAAGCATTGAGAATTTGAACACTTTAAAAAAGTTTTTCACATAAATAAGTTATTAACTTTAAGATAAATATATAACAAAAAAGACGGAAACATATTCCGTCTTCGCTTATTTTTACGCCTAGAAATTTTCGATAATTTCTGAAAGTAATTTTTTGTTTGAAAGCAATTTGCCCGCTGCAAGAATTGGTGCGTTAATTCCGTCTTGAATGACGTTAACTTTAATTGAAAGGCGTTTTCCAAGATATTTTGCAACGCCGCCAATTTCGCAAAGTCCGCCCGAAATAAACAATCCTTCGCTTGCAACATCGCCCGAAACTTCTGGAGGACAAACATTAAGAGTTGTTTCAATTGCGGTTATAATGTTTTGCATAAATGACGTTAAAATTGGAAGGATTTCCTCGCTTGAAACAACAATTTGTTTTGGTTTTCCAGTTGATTCGTCAATTCCAACAACTTCGGTTGTTCTAACATCATTTTCAATTAAAGAAGCAACTTTTTCTTTAATTCTTTTTGCGCTTGCAATGCTAATTTCAATTTTATGTTTTTTGGAAATATATTGGGCAATTTCAATGTCCAAATATCTTCCGCCAAGTTCAATTGACGCGCCTTTCAAAATTGTGTTCATGTTGATTGCAGCAATATCGGTTAATGTTCCGCCAATGTGCGCAAGCAAAATTGTTTTGCTTTGGGACGCAGGAACTGAGGTTGCATAAGATGCCGCAACAACAATTGGAACAAAGGCAATTTTTCCAAGCCCAGCAAGTTTTCCAACTTTTCTTAAATCTTCCTTGTTTTCCTCTGTAATCCCCGTTGGAACAAGGAAAATTGCGTTTTCGCGAGGGAACTTTCGAACTTCAATTTTGTTAAGGAAATATTTTAACATTTCCGAAGCATATTCAACGCTTTTAACTTCCCCACAAACAACTGGACTGAAAATATAGGTTGTGTCGTTGGTTTTCCCTTGAAGTTTTTCGGCTTCATTTCCAATTGCTTTAATTTCATATTGCTCGCCAACGCAAGACGCGCAAACAAGGCTTGGTTCTTTCAAAACAAGACCCTGATTTTTCTTATAAATTGAAGTGTTAACTCCGCCAATTTCAATTACTAAACTAAACATTTCCCTAGATATTCATTGTTAAACTAACAATGCTTCCTCCTCTTTTAATTTTGAAAACTGCGCTTTGGGCATATAACAAACTTATTCTTGCATATAAAAGCGTGTTGCTGTCGCGAACTGCAAGAGAAGAAGTTGTTCCGTCTGGCAAAGTTATTTCAACCGAAACAACATAATCTCCTTCTTGAATTCCACTAACTAAGCAATCTTTGCTTACTTCTGTAACATAAAATCCGCTTTCGGAAACATTATAGGAACTTCCAGAAAGATGGTCTTTGTCCTTGTCGATCCCAGTTATTCCAAGAGTTAATTCCTTGGTTGCGCTTCCGTCGGCATAGTAGTTTTCAACAACTTTGTCTAAAACAACAATTGCAGGATAGATTGAAACTGCAAAGAAAAGTGAATTTGCATCGTCATCGCCAAGAGTGTTAAGACCAATAACATTTCCTTTAAGGTCGATAAGCGCGCCGCCGCTGTTTCCGTGGTTAATTGATGCGTTATGTTGAATTAAGTGTTCATAAACATTAGATGAAGAACTTGCAATTCGAAGTTGTGTTGAAGAAATTGTTCCCATTGTTGCCGAAGCATGATAGGATTTTTGATTTCCAACAGTTATAACAGTTTCCAAAAGCCCAATTTTTTCGCTTTCTTGGCAATAGATTGTTCTGTCTTTAAGTTTTGCTGCTTTAAGAGTTGCAAAATCTTTGCAAACAATAATCGCCATATCGCACATACTGTTGCTCCAAAGAATTTGCGCTTCATAGTTCGTTATTCCACCGTCTTGACTAACATAAACTTTATATGAAGTTTTTGTTGTTCCAAGAGCGGTTGTTGCATATTCTGGATTTGCGAGCGCGCTTTCAATAACATGGTAGTTTGTTAAAATAAACCCGCCTTTATGAACGATAAATCCGCTTCCATAACTTGCAAGATTTTCGGCTGTTGTTGTTTTTCCGTTTGAAGTTGTTTCAACAACTTGATAAATTTCAACGGTAAACGAAATATCTATGTATGATTGCGCAATTTCGCTTGCGCTCATTTCATTTTCAATTGTTAAAGTTTCATTTTCAGAATAATGTTTCGAGGAATAGTATTTTGATCCGCTTACCCCTCCTCCATTTCCAGAAAATGAAAGATTGCATCCCGTAAAAATCAGGATGCAACAAACAAGTAAAGCAAAAATACTAAAAATTTTTGTTTTTTTCATTAGATTACCTCAATAAACTTCGTGAAAACTTTTTTAAAGCTTGCATTAACTTTCATTGCTTCTTTAATTTCAAAATCTGCTTCTTTATTAACAATTGTTTTCATAATAATTGAGTCGCCAAGAATATCGCAAGTTAAATCGTCAACTGCGCCGCTCTTGCTTGCATCAAGCGCAGCAGAAAGTTGAACAAGAACGCCAATTTTCTTAACTGCAAGAGCATCTTCTTCGCTAACAATTGTGCTATATCTAACCCATTCTGAAAGGTTGAAATTATCTAAATCTTGAAGCATGCATGCAAACGCGCCCAAAAGGATTTCTTTTTGCGAAACGCCTTTGATTTTTGAATTTATAATAACATCAAACGAATTTTTAACAGCATTTTCAAAGTTAATTCTCTTTCCGCAGTCATATAAATATCCTGCAATTCGAAGAGGTTTAACATAGTTTCTTGGCAACTTATGAATAACTTTAAGCTGTTTGAAAACATTTATGCAAAGTTCATAAACCTTGCAATTGTTTGAGTTTGGATTTGAAAGGAAGGCATTGATGTTTTCAAGGCTGTGGGTAAACATTTCACTAAGTGGTTTTTCGCAAATTTCTGGAAGAAGAGTTGTTGCAACATATCCGTCGAACAAATCGTCGCTGCTTATTGAAACTTGCGAGGCGCCAAGGTTTTCGATGAAACATTTTGCCAAAATTGCGCCAGCAAAAATTTTATCCGCGCTTTCGCTTGAAATTCCTTTAATTTTCTTTGTTTTGTCAACACCAAGATTTTCAATTAACGCATAAACATTATTGAAATTTTCTGTTGAAAGAACATAGTTATTTTCAAGGTCGAGAGGATATTTTGTTGCTTTTCTTGCAATTTTTCCAATTGAACGCATTAAATTTCCGTTGCAAAGAACTTCAGTTTCACTATCAATTTTCTTTCCAAAATCAATTTTCCCATAAAGTTCGTTAAAAGAACTTGAAATTGTTTTAATTTTTTCGTCCAAAGTTCCTTGAGAAGCAAGAACTTTTGTTGCGTCATAAATTCCATATGGAATTAAAGATGCGTTAAGCATGTTTCGACGATTGAATTGAATTAAATAGCAAGAATGTTCTCCAACATAGAAATACATTCCTTTTTGAACGTCGCTTGCGTTAACTGCCCCGGTGAAGATGTTTTTCATTTCTTCTTCTTGGGTTAAAATTGTAAGCGAAAAGCCGCATGTGTTATAAATTTCTTCGCTAATGCTCTTAATGTTTTTTGCTTTGCTGAAAAAATTTCCCGTGAACATCGAAATTTCTGTTATTGCGTTGTTGTCGCAAATTCTGCGATACATTTTCAAAATTTTCAAAAGTTCTTTAATTGTTACAGGTTTAATAATTCCGCTTTCTTCAATGTCCTCAACAAGAGGAAGAGTGTCGTAAAAAACATCAATTGTGTTGTAATAAACTTGTTCTTTTGTTTCCAAAAGGACAAGGCTAACTTTGTTGTTATTAATTTGAATAACTGCTTTTTTGCTTATCATAAATCTCCTAAAAATTTAAAAAACTTAGTCTTCAATTGTTATAGCGCCAACTGGACACATACTTTCGCATGAATGACATTTGATGCATTTGCTTGGGTCGATTTGTGCTTTTCCGTCTTCTCCCCATGAAATTGCGCCAACTGGGCAAATGTCGATGCATGTTCCGCATGAAATACACTTTCTTTTGTCTACCATATTTTTCTCCTTACTTACTTTCAAGAGTTTAACATAGAAAAAAATATTTGTAAAGCAAAACAAATACCATATATTATATTTTTTCAAAACTAAGTCTTAATTTTTTTGAGTTAAAAGGCAGCAAATTTCATAAACAGCAATCAAAATTAAGTACGCCCCAAAAAGAGTTTTCAAAACCTCGTTATCAAGCAGGCTTGCCAAAAATGCAAAACCAACCGAGGTTATTATTCCTGGAATTATAATCCAAAGAATTCCCTTTGTTTCAACCATTTTATTCTTAAAATGAATTATTAACGCAACAATTGCCATTGGCAAGAAGGCAAGAAGATTTATGCTTTGAGCAAGTTTTTGAGGAACGGAAAGAAAAATTGTTAGAAGAGGGATTAAAAGCGTTCCTCCGCCCATTCCCATTCCGCCAATAATTCCACCAAGAATTCCAAACAAAATGTATAAGAAAATTTCCATTTTATCCTCTCAATTTTTTAGTTATTTTAACTAAATTAAAAGCCTTATTCCAGCCGCCAAAACAACAGCAATAAAAACAATTCGAACAACCGTTCCGCTAAGCTTTTTTAAAAGCAGCGCGCCAACCGCTCCGCCAATAACGAATCCCCCGCCAACAAAGCCAAAAGTTGGCCATTCCATTGGAACTCGAATGAGATAAACAATAATTGAAAAAAGCGCAATTGGAAGCATAACCGCAAGCGCAGTTGAATGTGATTTTTTATTATCAATTTTTAAAACTTTTTCCAAAAGCGGAACACAAATCATTCCTCCTCCGCCCCCAAAAAAGCCGTTAACAATTCCAATTGCCAATCCGCTTAAAATTAACGCAAGTTTATCTTTGAACTTTTTCATCGATATATTATCTTTAAATTTTTAAAATTTATTTAATTTATTTTGCTTTTTAATAAAATTTCGATATACTATGCAAGACTAAATTTAAAAGGAAAAAGAAAAATGAAATCAAAAACATCAAAAATTCTTCTAACAGTTCTTTGCTTTGTTTTAGTTTTTGCGTGCTTTCCTTTCTTGCATATTGCAAGCGTTTCGGCAGATTCGGTTACAATTGCAAATTTCATAAAGGACTATGGCTCAACAAGCGAAAACAGCCAAGAATTAACCTCAACACTCAACTCGTCTTTCACAACCGATTTTGGCGATTCAACTGGTGTTGGAACAACAAATGGCTGGTCAATTCCTTCTTTTTCGGGAACTGAAATTAAGCAAGTTAACGCTGGGGATTTCACTTCGGACGCAACAATTGGCTATAACTCGGAAAAAGACGTAAAATTCTCTGAAATTGGAACAGATGGAAACGAAGGCAACAAATTTGCCCTCCTCTTCCTTCTTAAAGAAAAGGGAATTGCCGGAATTGAAAGCGGAGAAATTAAAATTCCAGCTCGCGGCCTTTTCGTTTTAACCTTCAACGCAAAAGTTGGAAAACTTGCAAACTTAGCAACCAACTACGGAATTAACGCAAAGATTTTGGAAGTTTCCGGAGGAAAAACCGTTAAAACCTATTCAATGGACGCAATTAAAACAGTAACTGAGGATTATCAATCCTATGCGTTTGTTATTCAAGGAAACGAATATGAAGAAAAAACAATTAAAATTCAATTCCTTTTTGGAAACGCAGTTGAAGAAAACGGCGTTACAACTAAGAACGAACAAATTGGATACGCAGTTGTTGACACGATTCATTTCTTTGGAGCAACATATGCGCAATTTAACTCTCTTGCAACCGACAAAAACGCAAAGAAAGTTTCTCTTTTAAGCGAAAACAGCAACTATGTTAACATTGGAAACGGATATTTTAACATAACAGAAAATCAAAAATGGAATTTAGCCGATAACACTTCTCTTTCCGATTTTCGCCCATTAAAATGGACTCAAGAAGGCGGCGAAAACGCAACATATGGAATTGTTAACACAAATTCCGCAGCATTCACAGAAAGAATGACCCAACTTGGAATAACCGCTGTTAATCCAGAAAACGGCTCAACGCTTAACAACAACGTTTTGATGATGTATAACAGCAGCGCGTCCTATCAAACAATAACAAGCGAAAGCTTCAAACTTTCAAGCAAATCCTACTATGAAATTTCCTTCCGCTTTAACACTCCTGCAAACGCAGAACAAACTAATAATCTTAGTTTCTTCTTGGTTGATAAAGACGGAAAAACAATCTACTCAAAAGAAAATATGTTTTCCTATGTTGAACACAGCGAAAGTGCAAATGAATGGGCAACTTTCCATGTTTTCATTAAAACAACCGACGACGCAAAAGAACTCAACTTTGTTATAAAATTTGGAACAAAAGAAAAACAAACCTCTGGATATGCTTTTGTTGATGATGTTCGCCTCTACACAACAAGAACATCAGATTCAATGTTTAATAACACGCAAAAAGACACATTTGAGCTTGTTAAAGAAGAAAACGAAACAGAAACAAAATATCTTAAAGAAGGCATTGTTTCTTTCGACGAACTTAAAAAACTTAATCAAGAAAGCGCAAGCAACCGTTCTATGAGCGTTTATGACTACACTGTTCCAGTAAACAATAACACCACCAACGAGGATAATAAAGACGATAACAATAAAGACAACAATTCAAGCAACTCATCTCTTGCTTGGTATGTTGTTCCTTCTGTTCTCTTTGCCGTTTGCTTAATTGGCGGGCTTGTCATCTTCTACACAAGGAAAATTAAAATTAAAAAACATCCAAGAAAGAAGAAAACTTCCTACGACAGAAATAAAACATTAAACAAACAAGTTGAACAACGCGAAAGAAGCGAAGCCGCTCTTCAAAAAGGAAACTACGAAGCACAACTTGAAAACGTGAGAAAAGAAATTGAAGAACTTGAAAAAGAATATGAAAAGAGCGAAAAAGACAAGAAAAGTCCTCTAGCCCTTGAAAAATATCTTGCAAAACGTGAAAAACTTCAAAATAAAGAAACAAAACTTGTTGAGCAAATTAAAAAACTTAAATAACGGTTTTTAATTAAGAAAAGATGCAAAAAACTTATTTTGCATCTTTTTTTTAATTTTGCTTGCTTTTTTATATAAAAATGTGGTAAATATATATAATAAAATATTATTAGACAAAAAAGGAGCAAAGAAATGCGCAAAAACAGAGAAAGAAAAAGAGAGAGCACCCGCTTCGCCTCTCGCGAATCTTCTTTTTTCGCGCATGAATTTAATACATATACTTTAGAGAAACTATTGTGCAAGA
>CALHLT010000021.1:0-12618 GCA_938034555.1 uncultured Bacillota bacterium | reverse complement strand
CCACGTCCATCGGGTGTTTGATAAACTTATCGCTTAATTGCGATATATGTACCAGACCATCGTTTTTGACACCGATATCGACAAACGCGCCGAAGTCCACGACGTTTCTGACCGTTCCGGTCATCTCCATGTCGATTTTCAGGTCCTCAAACTGCTTGACATCGTTTCGGAAAACCACAGGAGGCGCGTCCTCACGCGGGTCTCTTGCAGGTTTTTTCATTTCCTCGATGATGTCGGCAAGGGTCATTTCACCGATTCCGATGTCGCCCGCCATCGCGCTCATGCTCTTTGCAAGCGACTGTGCCGGGTAAGCCTTCTTAATCTTCTTCTCCATGTCTTTATCGCCGCCCGCGCGGATTGCCTCAGGCTCAACGCCGAGTTTTTCCATCATTGCCTGTGCCGCGGCATAGGATTCCGGATGAACGGAAGTCGCGTCAAGCGGATTCGTTCCGTCCGAAATACGCATGAAGCCCGCGCACTGGTTAAACGCTTTTTCACCGAGTTTCGGGACTTTCATGAGCTGCTTTCTGTCGGAGAACTTGCCGTTTTCTTCTCTGTATTTTACGATGTTCTTGGCGATTCCCATGTTCACGCCCGCGATGTACGAAAGCAGGGACGGGGAAGCCGTGTTCAAGTCAACGCCGACTCTGTTTACGCAGTCTTCGACGACATTTGTCAGTGCGCCTTCCAAAAGCTTCTGGTTGATGTCATGCTGGTACTGACCCACACCGATGCTCTTCGGGTAAATTTTTACAAGCTCCGCGAGCGGGTCCTGCAGCCTTCTGCCCAGCGACATCGCGCCTCTGGTCGTCACATCGAGGTCCGGGTATTCCTCCGTCGCAAGCTTCGATGCGGAGTAAACGGATGCGCCCGCCTCGTTTACAATTGTATACTGAATGTCATATTGGTTTTTCTTCAAAAAGTTCGCAACGACTTCTTCGGTTTCTCTCGAAGCCGTTCCGTTTCCGATTACAATAATATCCGTGTGGAATTTGTCGATGATCTTCTTCAGCACCGCTTCGGTTCCTGCGATGTCGTTCTTCGGTTCCGTTGGGTAAATCGTCGTGTATGCTTTGAGTTTTCCCGTTTCGTCAAGCACCGCAACCTTGCAGCCAGTACGATAGCCCGGGTCGATTGCGATGACTTTTTTGCCGCGGACCGGTGGGGTCATCAGGAGATTTTCGGTGTTCTTCGCAAAAATCTTCACAGCCTCCGCCTCTGCTCTTTCCGTCAGAAGGTTTCGCATCTCACGCTCGATGGAAGGTGCCATGAGTCTCTTGTATGCGTCCGCAATCGTGTCCATCATCAGACCGTAAAAAATCGACTTTTCGTTCTTCAAAACGGATTTTCCGATTACTTCATGCATGGTCTCTGCGTCCACAGAAATCTTTACTTTCAGTTTCTTTTCCTTTTCGCCTCTGTTGATTGCAAGCACTCTGTGGTTCGGAATCTTTGCGAGAGCCTCCGCATGGTCGTAGTACATCTCGTAAACGGTCTTTTCTTCAGGATCTGCAGCCTCCGTAAGCACTGTCGCCGAAGCAAAGGTCTTTTCTCTGACATCCTTGGTGATTTCCGGGTCATCGGCAATCATTTCCGCGATAATGTCACATGCCCCCGCGAGTGCCTCTGCAGCTGTATTCACTTCCTTTTCCGGGTCGATAAACGGCTCTGCCGCCTCTTCCGGCCTGCCGTCGGTCTTAAGCTGCGCAAAGAGGATCATTGCCAAAGGCTCCAGTCCTCTTTCCTTTGCCTTGGAAGCGCGTGTTGCCTTTTTTTGCTTGAAAATATACTTTTCCGTTTCCATCAATTGTTAAAATTAGAACATTTTTAATGTTTTTTGTCTTTGTTTTTTCAAGAATTTTTTTGATGTCGGTTTCTTGAAGAGACGCCGCTTTAAGGTTATTTTTGTTAATTTTTCCTTCGGCAATTAGAGTTATTGGAATTGTTGGCGCGTCAATTTCGGCAATGTTTTTAAGTTTGAAACTGTTGCCGTTTGAAATTTCTTTAAGGTTCCCAAGAGTTACGGGCGAGAAATCGTTTTTTGAAAGAACGTTAATTGTTCCGTTTGTTTCAACAATTGCATATTGAATTTCGTCAAGAGAAAAAAAACCGTTGCCTCGAATTGCCTCAAATAGGTCGTCAACGGAAATGTTAAGGCTTTTAATTGCGTTATAGTCAACTCCTTTCGGGTTTATAACGATTATTGGTTTTCCGCTTATAAAACGATTTAAAACATCGCTTTTCTTTGTTATGATTGTTAAAAAATAGTGGACAGTTACAAGAGTTAAAAGTGGGATTACGCCATGCAAAATTGGAACAGAACTTTCTGCCATTGGAATTGTTGCAAGGTCGGCAATAATTAGTGTTAAAACAAGCTCGAAGGGTTGCATTTGACCAAGTTGTCTTTTTCCCATAAGCCTGAAAACAATTAAAACGATTGTGTAAACCAAAACTGCGCGAACAAAAAGTGTGAACATATCTTTATATTGTTCAAAAAAATTTTTTTTATTTAAAAAATAATCAAAAATAAAAAATGCCCAAATTTTGGGCAATTTTTATTTTTTTAAATTTTTAATGAAGCATCTTCGTCTTTTATGGTTGATATTTGGGAAATTTTTCCAAGAGTTTTGAATTAAAGCATTATTTTCAAGATTTAAATTTGTTTCAACATATTTTAAATTTTGCGTGCAAAGAGCATTCATCATAAATTGCAAAACAACTGCGTTAACTCCTTTTGCACGATATTCTGGCAAAACACCAATTAGGGCGAGGTCGAGAATTTTTGGTTTTTTAACTGCTTTAAATATTCCAAGAATTTTTGGGTGGATAATTCTTCCTTTTGTTTTTTGAATAACTTTTGAAACCGAAGGAATTGCAAATCCAAAAGCAACAACTTTTTCATTTTCGTCGCAAACAACGCAAAAATATTTTTTGTTAAGGAAAAGTTTGAATTGCGAAATAATTTGGTTGCGGACCTTATCGGTGTATGGAACAACGCCATACAGCGGAGCATAAACTTCGTCGATAACATTAAAAATTCCGTCTTTATATTTATTAACAAATTGACTCATATTTTTTGCAGTTCCAAGGTGAAGATTGTTCCTTTTTAAAACTGCGTTTGCAATTCTATCAATTCTTTCATCGCGTTTTGCAAGTGGAAAAATTTTATACTCAACATAGTCAATTTCTTTTCCATAACCTGCGCCTTCAATAAGTTTTTGATAGTAGTCGTAGTTATATTGTTCCTCGAAAGTTTGGGGTTGGTCGAATCCTTCAATTAAGAGCCCTTCGCGTTCCAAATCATTAAATCCAAGCGGGCCGTGGATAATTTCCATTCCCGTTTCTTTTGCGTAGTTTTCAACTGCGTTAAAAAGCGCGTTTGCAACTTCTTGGTCGTTAATTGAATCGAATCTTGAAAAACGGAGGCGCTTTTCGCCTGTTTTGTCGTTAAACAAATGTTGAACAATTCCTGCAATTCTTCCAACAACTTTTTTGTCTTTGTATGCAAGAAAATATTTTGCTTCGCTGTCTTCATAGGAAACATTTTTCTTTGGGTTAAACAAATTCATTTCGTCAACGCGAAGGCATGGAACAAAATATGGGTTATTTTTATAAAGTTTAATTGGAAAATCAACAAATGCTTTTTTTTGTTTATATGTTAAAACTTCTTTAACTTCAATCATTTTTGTGGTCCTTTGTTTAAATCATTTTTTTGAATTGTTGCAACGCCTTCATATTTTTGTGGGTTTGCTTCAATGTCGCTTGCAAGTTGCTCATAGTCCTCATACATTTGAATTGAAACGTTAAGTCCTTCAATTGCGTTGTTAACCGATTCTTTTAAAAGGTCGGTTGCAAAATTAAAATCTTTTCTTAAAAGAAATCTGTAACCTGGTCTTCTAAAAGTTTTAAAAACCTTGTTTTTGAAAGGCGAAAGATCGTCCAAAACTTTTCCAATTTTCTTGCAACATTCGCTTTTGGTTGAAACTTCGCGCGAAAATTCGTCTTTTGTTTGTGCAATTTGCATGTAGCATCTGTATAAAATTCGTTGATGTTCAACAAGGAAATCTTTTGTTATTCCTCGAACTTTCAAATAGGTTATTTCCGAAATTATTTCTGGTGTTAGCCCCTTATATTCTAAAACTTTGTTTTGGTCGTTTGATTGATTTTCCATTATTTTTCCTTTTTGATGATATTAAGTATAACATCATTTTTTAAAAAATCAAATAAATATTCTTTGACCAACAAAAAGCAAATTAGAGTTGCAACTTTTTTTTAGGCTTGCAACGGGAACTTGAAACTTTTTTGAGATTGTTTCAAAGGTTTCAAGCGGGGCGGCAACATGACAAAATTGTTCACTTTGCGGAATTATTAAAACATCGCCTTGCCTTAAAGAGGTTGCGCTTGGGTTAAGAAAATCGAAATCTTCTTTTTTAATGTTGAAACGCGAAATAAATTTTTCAATTGGAACGTCTTCGTCGCTTTTTTTAACACGATAGAACCAGTTTTGAAAATTGTTGTAAATTTTAATTTCCATAATTTCTTCTCCTTCGAATTAATATATTCAAGTTTTTTCATAAATTTTCCAATTTTCCAATATACATAAAATCAGGAGAAAAACCTTGAAATCTCTTTTTAAAACTGTTTTCACAATAACCGCTTTCACGGTTATAACCCGCGTTTTGGGCTTTATTTTTCGAATCTATCTTTCAAGAGTTCTTGGAACAGAAGAACTTGGAATCTATCAAGTTTCGCTTTCTGTTTTTATGGTTCTTTTAACAATTGTTGCAAGCGGTCTTCCTCTTGTAATTTCAAAACTTTCCGCTAAATATTTTGCAAAAAAGGACAGCGAAAAGGAAGGAAAACTTGTTTCGGCGTCGCTTATTATTGCGGCAATAACCTCGGTTATTTTAATTGTTATCGTCCTTGTTTTCAAAAAACTTTTCTCGTTCTTGTTTACAGACGACAGATGCTATTTAATCTTAGTTGCAATGCTTCCTGCGGTTTTGTTCTCGGGAATTTACAATGTTTTTCGCGGGGCAATGTGGGGAAGGTCGAACTATTTTTGCTATTGCATAACTGAACTTTTTGAACAAATTGTTCGAATAACAATTTGCGTTGTTCTCTTGTCGTTTGGAATTGGCTCGCTTTCGCCTTCAATTGGCGCGGCTCTTTCGCTTTCAATTGCATGCCTTCTTTCAATGGCACTTTCTGTTGTTTTATATTTTGTATATGGCGGAAAACTTCGAAAACCAGGCGGGGTTTATAAGGAAGTTTTAAAGTCGTCAACGCCAATAACTGCCGTCCGCTTTCTTTCAAGTTTAGTCCAACCAATAATCGCTTTAATAATTCCTGCAAGGCTTATTGCCGCGGGCTACACAAGTTCCCAAGCGCTTTCAGTTTATGGGGTTGCAATTGGAATGACAATGCCTCTTTTGTTCATTCCAATAACAATTGTTGGCTCGCTTTCAACCGCGCTAATTCCCGATCTTTCTGCCGCCGTTGCAAGCGAGGATTCTTCCCACATTAAAAATCGAATATCATCTTCGCTTATCATAACAATGTTCATCGCGTTTTTAATGGTTCCCTTATTCATTGGCGCGGGGGAAAACATAGGACTTTTCTTCTTCGGAAACGTAACAAGCGGAGTTCTTCTTTCGGGGGCAGCATGGATGACCCTTCCGCTTGCGCTAACAAACATAACTTCTTCAATTCTTAATGCGCTTGGAATGGAAATTAAATCGTTTATAAACTATCTCATTGGTTCAATTTTCCTCTTCCTTGGAATTTGTCTTTTGCCGGGCGTGATTGGAATTCGCGCGCTTATTGTTGGAATGGGGGCATGCGTTAGCGTAACATCGCTTTTGAATTTGATAATGATTAAGCGCAAAACAAAAATTAAACTTGGAATTCTTAAACCAATGCTTCTTATGGCGGCTTTCTGCTTACCTTCCGCCGCTTTAACGTTCTTTGTAACAAACCTTCTTAATGGAGTTATGCCGCTGTTTTTCAACCTTGCAATTTCATGTTCGCTTGGCGGGGCAATGTTTGTTCTCCTTTGCGCAATTTTTAAAATCATCAACATTAAAACCTTTTTCGCAAGCGTTAAGAAGAGCGGATTTAGGAAAAAGCAGCGTCAATAATTTCGGCTTATTTAACTAAAATTGCATTAATTTTTTAAAAATTGATGCAATTTTTTCAAATTTTATAAATAATTTAACCCTCTATATATAAATAAATTTGTTTTTTAGTATTGACATATTTTCTCTAAAGTTGTAAACTCTAAAACGAGGTGAAAATGGAAAAAAGAGTTTACTTAGACAATGCTGCAACAACCTATGTTGCAACCGAAGTCTTAAATGAAATGATGCCATGCTATAACATATTCTTTGGAAACCCAAACAGCATCCACACTTTTGGCCGCGAAGCCCAAGGGTTGGTTGACAGGGCAAGAGATAGAATTGCTAAGGCAATTAATGCGCATTCAAATGAAATTTATTTTACTTCTGGCGGAACAGAAGCAGATAACTGGGCAATCAAAGGAATTGCTCATGCTTACGCTAAAAAAGGTAAGCACATCATAACAAGCCAAATTGAACATCCTGCTGTTCTTGGAGCTTGCAAAGCGCTTGAAAAAGAAGGCTTTGAAGTAACGTATCTTCCAGTTGACAAAAACGGTCTTGTTGGACTTGCCGATCTTATGCACGCAATAAGAAAAGACACAACCTTAATTTCAATTATGGCTGTTAACAACGAAGTTGGAACAATTCAAAACCTTAAAGCAATTGGAAAAACAGCAAAAGAAAATAATATTATTTTCCACACCGACGCTGTTCAAGCGTTTGGCTCGCTTAAACTTGACGTTGTTGATATGGAAATTGACGCAATGAGCATCAGTTCCCATAAAATTTATGGGCCAAAAGGCGTTGGCGCTCTTTATGTCCGCAACGGGGTTAGAATTGATAACCTTGTTGACGGAGGACACCAAGAAAGAAATAAACGCGGCGGAACAACAAACGTTCCTGGCGTTGTTGGGTTCGGTAAAGCGGCTGAAATAACAGTTAGAGATATGCCTTTGTTTAACCAAAAAATCAAATCATTGAGAGATTATTTCGTTAAACAAGTAACCGAAAAAATTCCATATGTTATTGTTAACGGACACCCACACCAAAAAGTTAATAACATTGTTAACATTTCTTTCGAACTTATCGAAGGCGAATCAATCCTTTTAATGTTAGATTTCGAAGGGATTGCCGTTTCAACAGGCTCAGCTTGCACATCTGGCTCTTTGGAACCTTCCCATGTTCTTAAAGCAATGGGCATTGATTCCGAAATAGCACAAGGCTCAATAAGATTTTCTTTTGGACGTTCAACAAGCAAGCAAGACATCGACTATACAGTTGAAAAACTTGTTCCAATAATTGAAAGATTGAGGAAAATGTCACCTCAAACAAAAGCAGGAAGAAAAGGAGAATAGGGAGCATATGTATAACGCAAAAGTTTTGGAAATTTTTAAAAACCCAAAGAATGTTGGAAGTCTTAAAGGCGCAAACGGAATTGGGAAAGTTGGAAACGCAGCTTGCGGCGACATTATGAAAATATATCTTAAAATTTCTGATGACGGGATTATTGAAGATGCAAAATTCAAAACCTTTGGTTGCGCAGCCGCAATAACAACAACATCTGTTGCAACAGAACTTATCAAAGGCAAAACAATTGAAGAAGCTCTTCAAGTTAAAAACAGCCAAATTGTTGAGATTCTTGGCGGCCTTCCAGCGCAAAAAATCCATTGCTCAATTTTGGCAGAAGAAGCAATTAAAGCAGCCGTAGACGACTACTATAAACGCAAAGAAAAAGCCGAGAAAAAAGCAGCAAACGAAGCAGCAGCCGAAGACGAATCCGACGACGAAGAATAATTTTCTTAAAGTCAACAAAAGGCAACATAAAGAAACTGACAAATAATAAAAAAGAACGCAGCCGCGTTCTTTTTTTGTTTAACACTTTATTTAGAATCCCAGAAATGTAGGGTTATTGTGATATCCGATTTAAGACCCGAACAAGAAAGCGGGGAAGTTGGCTTGGTAACTTCCTTAATTGCTCTTTCCCCAAAGAAAATCAATGTCTATTGCAGCCCCTTCGAAAACAATTGCGCCCTAACCTTAATTTCGCAAATCTTCGAAAACCGCGTTTCAATTCTCCCCGAAAACGCCGGAAGATAAAAATATTTTAAACTAAAAATTTATTATAAGAATTTAAATAAACAAAAAAACAACCACATAACGTGGTTGTTTTTTTAAGAGATAACTAATAAGTTATAACAAATGTAACGCTTGTTTCTGTTTTTGTTACTTTAACGGTGTAGCCAGTTGTTGAAGTAAATGTTTCTGGACCCCAGTTTGTTGGAATGGTTCCTTGTCCACTATAATTTTTAGACTCAGTTCCAATGTGGATCGAACCACTCCAATAACCATAAGCAGCCCCAAAGCTTAATTTAAATGTAACACCATTATAAGTTGTTTCAGCGGTGAAACTGCTTGAACCGCCTCCTGAAGAACTGGTTCCTGTAACTGTTCTTGTGACTGTAACAGTTCTTCTAAGAGTTATGCTTCCGCTTGAAACCATGGATGATGTGATTGAACTATAAGGTCCGGCGCCAGTTTGCTTATTATACCAATCACTGGAAGGAAGGCTAACGGTTGTGCTGCCCATAGTTTTTGGAGTGTAAATTGTTGTTAAGCTTGTACAATCGTAGAACATGTGTGATGTTTTTGTAACGTTTGACATATCAAAAGATGAAAGATTAAGCGAGCTTAAAGATGGGCAGGTAAAGAACATCCTTTCCATATTTGTAACCTTGCTTGTGTCAAAGTTTGAGAGATTAAGCGAGGTTAAAGCTCGGCAGTAAGAGAACATATATGACATATCTGTAACCTTACTTGTATTAAAGTTTGAAAGATTAAGAGAGGTTAAAACAGTGCAGCCAGAGAACATCCCATACATATCTATAACCTTGCTTGTGTTAAAGCTTGAAACATTAAGAGAGGTTAAAGAATTGCCGACAGCGAACATACGTGCCATATTTGTAACATTGCTTGTGTTAAAATTTGAAACATTAAGCGAGGTTAAGGAGGAGCAGCCATCGAACATACGTGCCATATCTGTAACATTGCTTGTGTTAAAGTTTGAAACATTAAGCGAGGTTAATTTAGAGCAGTAATAGAACATATATGACATATTTGTAACTTTGCTTGTGTCAAAGTTTGAAAGATTAAGCGAGGTTAATTTATTGCAGTTATAGAACATACCATACATATCTGTAACCTTGCTTGCGTTGAAGTTTGAAAGATTAAGAGAGGTTAAGGAAGGGCAGCCCCAGAACATACATGCCATATCTGTAACCTTGCTTGTGTTAAAGTTTGAAACGTTAAGAGAGGTTAAGGAAGAGCAGTTATAGAACATACTTGACATATTTGTAACATTGCTTGTGTTGAAGTTGTTAAAAGAAATTGATGTTAAATTTGTAAGTTGATTTGCAGTTGTTGAATTACTAAACAAATAAGTCGAATTAACTGGTGCGTAGATTGTTACAGGGCTGTAGAATATGACGTCGTATTTCGTGCTGTCGGAAGAATTTGCTTTAACATAGGCAATTATGTCTGAAACTCCAGCGGTTCCAGAAACAAAAGCGGTTGTTCCCGCGCTTGTTGTTGCTCCAACGGAAACTTGCGTGTAGCCCGAGCCGCTTGGAACAGCGTTAACAAACTGAATTGTTTTAATGTTTGCTTGTTTAAAGTTTGCGTTGTTATTGATGAGCGCAGTTTGCCAATCTGTTCGCAAGTATGAATTGTTAAGAGTCCAAGAAACAAAGAGAGTTCTGTTAAAAGGTTCGTTAACCGTTGAGCTTGCTAACACGTAATTTGTTGAAGAAACATAAGCTGTTTTTGAGTTGTTCGCGTTTTGCTCAATCATAATGTCTTTAACAACAATTTTGTTCATTTGCATTGTTGTTATGTTAACTTGGATAACATAAGACCCATCTGGAAGAGAGGATACGTCATAGTAGAAGCAAGAATCAATCTTGTTTCCATTATATTTAAACCGCAACTGAGTTATTGAACTGTTTTTAGTAAACACAAACGAATGAACACCAGTTGAAGTTGCGGAAAAGATGCCTTGAATATGGGAAGTGTTGTTCCAAGACTGAATTTCAAAAAACAAACTCGAACTGTTTTGAGAACCGGTGTCAAAAGTGAAAATCTCGCCATTTCTTGTGCAAGTTGAGGTATATCCATATGTTAAAGTTGGGTTAAAGAAATTTTTGCTCCAACCATTAAATGTGTAGCCAGTTCTTGTTGGGGTTGGAAGAGTTCCATAGGTTGAATTAAAGGTTGCAATTTTGGCGACTTTAATATTTTTAATTGAAAGAGTTTGACCAGTCCAGCCTGTTGAATAGAACGTTAAAGCCTTGAGTGTTGAAGAAGCATTATATGTTACATCAACAAAGAATTCCTGATAACTTGTTGTTAATGAAATCGCCTTGCTTCCGCCCGCCTCAAAACTTGCAGTAAGGGAAATTGCGGTTGTTGCTTTAGCGGTGAAATATATTCTATATTTTTCGCCGTTTGACATAAGCGAATAAAGGTTAGTTAAATATGGTCCGCCGTTGCTTGTTGTTGAAACAGTTTTAAATGAATATTCTCCATTCGAAACAGTCCATGTTCCGCCGTTGTTATATTCTCCTGTTCCAATTGGGATATAGCTGTTTAAAAAAGTTTCAGCATAAGTGTTGGCAGTCCACTCGGCAACCAAAGTGCAAGCAACAGTTCCTTGCGTGAAAACTCCTGTTTTTGTTGATGAGTTAAACGAGAAAGTTGCCCCGCCAACGTCGGTTGTGCTTCCAGTTGCCGTGTTTTTAAGAGTGTATCCAGTTAATGTGTAACCAGATTTTCTTCTTTCGCTAATTGATTCTCCAGAGTTGTATTCCTTCGTTACAGTTATAACTGCGGTTGAGTTGTCGGAAACACGATAGCCCCCATTTGGATCAATTGAAAGAGTGTAGGTGTTAATTCGCAAGACCAAAGTTTTGCTAAGGCAAGCCGAGGTTATTTGAGTGTATGCGTTATTTGTGTTCGCTTGGTCAACCCACGAATAGCCTGTTTTTGTTGGCAAAGCAACTGCCGCGCTTCCAATTGCCTTTGGAGTTTTAATTTCTGTTAAAGCAGAGCAATAGGAAAGCATATTTGATGTGTCTGTAACCTTTGACATGTCAAATGAAGAAAGGTTAAGTTCTGTTAAGCTGGAGCAGTTGATAAACATACCTGACATATCTGTAACCTTGCTTGTGTTAAAATTTAAAATTTCCACATTTGTTAACTGTGAGCAACCGGAAAACATGCTTTCCATATTTATAACGTTATTTGTTGAAAAATTAGATATGTCAAGGTCTGTTAATTTCCAACAAAAACTAAACATATTTTTCATATTCGTAACATTGCTTGTATTGAAATTTGAAACGTTAAGATAAGTTAGAGAGCCGGCATCGCAAAACATATATCCCATATTTGTGACATTGCTTGTATCAAAGTTTGAAAGATTAAGACTGGTTAAGGAATCGCAACAGAACATGTATGACATATCTGTAACATTACTTGTGTTAAAGTTTGAAACATTAAGCGAGGTCAACTTGTTGCAGTCCCAAAACATATATGACATATCTGTAACATTGCTTGTGTTAAAGTTTCCAAAATTTATTGAGTTTAGAGCTGTTAATTCGCTAAACAAATAACTTGAATTAACTGGTGCGTAGATTGTTACTGGGCTGTAGAAGATTACGTCATATTTCGTGCTGTCGGAAGAATTTGCTTTAACATAAGCAGTTATGTTGACAACTCCGGCTGTTCCGGAAACAAAAGCGGGTGTTCCCGCGCTTGTTGTTGCGCCAACAGAAACTTGGGTGTAGCCCGAGCCGCTTGGAACAGATTTAACAAACTGAATTGTTTTAATGTTTTCTTTTTTAAAGTTTGCGTTGTTATTGGTGAGCGCAGTTTTCCAATCTCTTCGCAAGTATGAATAGTTTTCGTGCAAAACTAAGGTTTTGCTCGTGCAAGCCGAGGTTATTTGAGTGTATGTGTTATTTGGGTTCGCTTGGTCGAACCAAGAATAATTAGTTTTAGTTGGCAAGTCAACCGCCGTGCTTCCAATTGCCTTTGGCGTTTTAATTTCGGTTAAACCAGAGCAAGCGGCAAGCATATCTGTTGTGTTTGTAACTTTTGACATATCGAAAGACGACAGATTAAGCGAGGTTAATTTAGAGCAGCCGTCGAACATACTTTCCATATTTGTAACATTGCTTGTGTTAAAACTTGAAACATTAAGCGAGGTCAAGGAAGAGCATAAATAGAATATATGGTTCATATCTGTAACATTGCTTGTGTTAAAGTTTGAAAGATTAAGCGAGGTTAAGGAAGAGCATTTTCTGAACATCCACCTCATATCTGTAACATTGCTTGTGTTAAAGTTTGAAAGATTAAGCGAGGTTAAGGAAGAGCATTTTCTGAACATCCACCTCATATCTGTAACATTGCTTGTGTTAAAGTTTGAAAGATTAAGCGAGGTTAAGGA
>CALHLT010000020.1:0-39116 GCA_938034555.1 uncultured Bacillota bacterium | reverse complement strand
TCGTTGCGAACTCCGTCCAAAAAGGCGAGCATGTGGGCTTTGGTCTGCAACTGCTCGGCCGAAAGCACTTTCTTGCCGGCTTTGGGCTTCGGATTGGTGATGTCCTCGATTTCAGAGAGCACGAGTTCGGCACTTGCAGCCGGCGGCAATTCATCGACAATGAGTTGCCACTGATTGCGTTGTAACTCTTCGAAGTGATAGCGTGCACGAACCTTAAGACTCCCGCGCCCGGTGCGATAGATGTCCTCGATTTCCGAAGGCGACGAGATAATCTGACCGCCGCCCGGAAAATCCGGTGCCGGAAGCACCTGTAAAACCTCGGGAAGCGTCGCTTCGGGCTTTTCAAGAAGCAATAAAACGGCCTCGGCCACTTCCCGTAAGTTGTGCGAAGGAATCTCCGTTGCCAGACCCACGGCAATGCCGCTTGCGCCGTTTAACAGCACAAAGGGAAGACGTGCGGGCAAGAGTTCGGGCTCCTTAAAGGAGCCGTCGTAGTTGGGAACAAAGTCCACATCGTCACTGTCGAGTTCCGAGAGGAGCAGTTCGGAAATCTTCGTCAGCCGTGCTTCCGTATAACGCATCGCGGCAGCGCCGTCGCCATCGACGGAACCAAAGTTTCCGTGGCCGTCAACAAGAGGGCACCCAATTGAGAAATCTTGTGCTAAACGAACAAGAGCATCATAAACTGAACTGTCACCATGTGGGTGATATTTTCCCATAACTTCACCAACAATTCTGGCGGATTTTCTGTATGGCTTGTCGTTAAATAAATTAAGTTCGCCCATTGAATATAAAATTCTTCTGTGAACTGGCTTTAATCCGTCGCGAACATCTGGAATTGCACGCGAAACGTTAACAGCCATAGCATAAGAAATAAACGACTTTTTAAGTTCGTCGTTAACTTCGACTTTAACGACTTTTGTGTCCTTGAAAATCTCTTCAAGCTCCTTTTTCTTTTCGTCTTTCATTCTTTCACCTCATTTTCTTTATTTTGTGTCATTTGATTAGTGTATTTTGGATTGATTATTGAATACATCTCGGTGTCGCGAATTCTGCCATGCCCGTCTTGTCCGAAACATCTAAGCCTTCCTTCGTGGGTCATCCCAATTTTTTGCATAACGCGGCCGCTTTTTTCGTTTCCAACAAAATGTTTTGCTTGAATTCGAACAACTCCCGAATCGAAAACCAATTGAAGAGTTGCTTTTGCTGCTTCTGGCATGATTCCTTTTCCCCAATATTCATCGCTAAGAACCCAGCCAATTTCATAGATGAAATCGCGGCGTTTCATATAGTCGATAACACCAATAACTTCGTTTGTTTCTTTCCAAACAATTCCAAAGCGGAAATCTGCAAGCCCTGCGGCATAATCTTCCAAAACTGTTTGAAGATATTGCTTTGTTGCTTCAAGATTTGGGTGAGTTTGCCAAATTAAGTTTTCTGTCACCTTGTCTTTTGAACAATAGTTTTTATACATATCTTCGGCGTCGCCTTCTTGAAGATGTCTTAAAATCAATCTTTCAGTTTCAATAACAAATTTATTTTTCATTGTTTTCTCCGCCTAAACATCCAAATCCGTAACAAGTTTTGCGTTTTCTTCAATGAATGTTCTTCTTTGGTCGGCGTCTTCGCCCATAAGCATGTTAAAGAGGGCGTCTGCCTCAACGGCGTCTTGCATTGTCATTTGAACCAAAATTCTTCTTTCAGGATCCATTGTTGTTTCCCAAAGTTGATTTGCGGTCATTTCTCCAAGACCTTTATATCTTTGAATTGTAATTCCTTTTCTTCCTTCTGTTTCAAGGTTTTCTTCCAAGTCTTTGTCGGAATAGAAATACTTTTCATCTTTTCCTCTTGTAACTTTGTAAAGAGGTGGTTGAGCAGCGTAAACATGGCCGTTTTCAATTAATGGACGCATGAAACGGAAGAAGAATGTTAACATTAAGATTCTGATGTGAGCACCGTCAACATCGGCATCGGTCATGCAAATGATTTTGTTATAACGAAGTTTTTCTTCGTTAAATTCAGTTCCAATTCCGCAACCGAATGCTGTTATCATTGCTTTAATTTCTGCATTTTCCAAAACGCGATTAAGTCTTGCTTTTTCAACGTTAAGAATTTTTCCGCGAAGTGGCAAAATTGCTTGGAAACGTCTATCACGTCCTTGTTTTGCAGTTCCACCAGCCGAATCACCCTCAACAAGATAGATTTCGCAGAACTTAGGGTCTTTTTCGGAACAGTCTGCAAGTTTTCCTGGAAGAGTTGTCGATTCCAAAACACCTTTTCTTCTTGCAAGGTCACGCGCATTTCTTGCTGCATCTCTTGCACGTTGCGCTGAAATACATTTTAAAACAAGGTCACGCGCTTCTTTTGGATGTTCTTCCAAATATTCGCCAAAGCAATCTTGCATTGCTTTTTCAACTGCTGTTCTAATTTCGCTGTTTCCAAGTTTTGTTTTTGTTTGTCCTTCGAATTGAGGGTTCATAAGTTTAACGCTTATGATTGCGGTTATTCCCTCGCGAACGTCGTCGCCCGAAAGTTTTTCGCTTTCTTTCAAGATTTTGTTCTTTTGACCATATTCGTTAATAACTTTTGTTAACGCATTTTTAAAACCAACAAGGTGAGTTCCGCCTTCTTCGGTGTTAATGTTGTTTGCGTATGCGTGAATCATTTCGCTGTAGCCATCGTTATATTGGAAACAAACTTCAATTTCATTTGTTTGGTTAATTTTGTTGAAATAGATTGGAGTTGGGAAGAGTTGTTCCTTGTTTTTGTTAAGATATTCAACAAATTCAACAATTCCGCCTTTAAACTCGAAAACATCTTTTCTTTCGCGTCCTTCACGTTTATCTTCCAAAGAAATAACAAGCCCTTTGTTTAAGAAGGCAATTTCTCTGAATCTTGTTCTAAGAGTTTCATAGTTGAAGTCAAGTGTTTCAAAAATTTCAACATCTGGCATGAATGTTACAAGAGTTCCGCGACGGTCAACCTTTTCAAGTTGTTGCAAAGAGCAGTCTGGAACACCGCGCGAGAAGCCAATGTAGTAGTGATATCCGTTTTGGAAAACATCAACTTTAAGCCATTCCGAAAGCGCGTTAACGCAGGAAAGACCAACGCCATGAAGACCTCCCGAAATTTTATAGCCTTCGCCGCCAAACTTTCCGCCAGCGTGAAGTTTAGTTAAAACAACTTCAACAGCGCTTTTATGTTCTGTTTTATGAATTCCTGTTGGAATTCCACGTCCGTTATCCAAAACAGAGCATGAGCCGTCTTCGTTAAGTGTAACTTCAATTTTTGTGCAGTAGCCTGCCAACGCTTCGTCGATACTGTTATCAACAACTTCAACAATAAGATGGTGAAGCCCACGTTCGTCTGTTGAGCCAATATACATTCCAGGTCTTTTTCTAACAGGTTCAAGACCTTCAAGAACTTGAATGTCGCTCTCGTCATACTTGTTTGATTTCATTAAATCAATTTCTTGTTCTTCCATTTCTCTCCTTCCTTATATAAAGTAATAAAATTATAACATAATATATATAAATAAACAAACAATTTTTAAAACTTTTTAAACTTTAATCTGCAGCACGTAAATAAAGCCCTGTATTTTGCGCTAGGAAACGAAAGATTGATTTTGGCAAAGAATTTATCTTGTTAAGCCTCATGACGAAAAGAAATAAAAAACAAGCGATTTTTCGCTTGTTTCCTTGTTTTTTTTCTTAAAAACATTACATTTCTTGTTGCGTTTCTTGTTTTGCTTGCTTGTTTTGCTTTTGCGCTTGAACATTTTGTTGCGCTGCTTGAGCATTTTGTTGTTCATTATTTTCTTTTGCAGGAACTGGCGCAAGGCCTTCATTTTGACATTTTAAATCGAAAAGTTCTTGTTTAAGAACGGAAATTTTTTCGTTGGCTTCAATGTATTCTTTTATGTCTTTCTTATTTTGTTCTTTGTTAACAAGGTCGCCTGCGTCTTTAAAATCGTCTTTAAAAGAATTTGAAATAACTTTTGAAATTGTGTAGTTGAAAATTAAAAGGGCAGGGAAAAGAATTCCAAGAACTGGAACAAAAGCAAATGCGAAAGACAAAAGCATAAGTGGAAGATAGGTAAAACGAAGTGCGTTTTCTGTTATCTCAAAGAGTTTTCCTGTTGTTGTGTAGGTGTCTTTAAGATTTGTTGCTTCAACATCTTCATAAAACTTCTTTTTTGCTTTTACTTGGTCAACTGGTTTTTTTGCCATATTTCCCTCCTTTGTTAATATAATTATAAATCTTAAAATGTTACTTGTCAAGACATAAAAACAAGTAATTTTTAAGCAGTTTTTGTCTTAAAAATGCGCTAAAAATTAATTTCTAATCGCAAAAAAATAAATTAAATTAAAAAATAAAAATAAATTCGAAAAAATATTAAAAAATTAATAAAAAATTGAAAAAAATCAAAAAAAATGATTAAAAAATCATTTTTTATTAATTATTTTATCAAATAAATTATATCTTTCTGGATTAATTATTGCGTTTAAAATTTGCTTTTTAACATCTGGCATTTTTTGCTCTAAATCCGCTAAAAACAGCTTAATTTCTTCGCGTTTTGTGTGGTGGTCGGCAGGGCAAATGTTCTTAATTATTGGGTAGGTTTTCGACTCCTCAATAATTGTTTTTTCGTCAACAAAAATAAGGGGGCGAATTGAGGTTATGTTTGTGTTTGAAAGGTAGGTTTTTGGCATGAAAGTGTTAAGCCTTCCTTCATAGAAAAGGGAGAGGAAAAAGGTTTCAATAAGGTCGTCACTGTGGTGCGCCAAAGCAACCTTGTTACAGCCCAAATTTTTTGCCGCGCTGTTAAGGTTTCCGCGGCGCAATTTTGCGCATAAACTGCAAGGATTTTTCTCTTTTCTTATGTTGAAAATAACATCAAAAATGTCGGTTTTAATAACGTGAAGTTCAACGCCAAGTTCTTTGCAAAATTCTTCAAGCAGAGCAAAGTTTGTTTCTCCGTTTGTTTGGTCAATTGAAATTGCAATAAGTTCAAATTTTTTTGGCGAAAATTTTTGAAATCTTGCAAGTGCGCTAAGCAAAACAAGGCTGTCTTTTCCGCCGCTAACGCCAACGGCAATTTTGTCGCCTTCTTCAATCAAATCATATGTTTCAATTGCTTTTCTCATTTTGCTTAATATGTGTTGCATAAAAACCTCAAAAAATATTTTAACAAATTAATTTTTAAATTCAAAATAATTAAAACAAATCCGTTTTTATTTTATTTTTTTATTTATAAAAATATAAAAATTTATGAAAAAGCATAAAATCGCTTTGATTTCGACACAAAATGCATTATTATATATAATTATTAAAGGGAAACTAATAAAAATTTATTTTTTAGGAATAGTAACACGGAGGAAACAATGAGAAAATTTTTGGGGATTGTGTGCAGTTTAGTTTTAATTCTTGTTGCGGGGGTAACTTTTGCGGCCTGTGGGAAGCAAGATGCAAAAGTTTCAATTTCGGCAAGCGAATTGGAAATTGAACTTGTTATTGGAACAGAAAAACAATCAAAAGATGTTGAATTCTTGGTTGAAAACTTTGGCAACGGAAGTGGTCAGGTTAATTTCAGCGTTGAAGAAAACGAAAAGAACATTGTTTCTCTTGAATCAAGTTATCTTAACAACGGAAAAACAAAACTAACAGTTACGGGTCTTAAACGAGGAACGGCTCGAATTGTTGCAACAAGTTTGCAGGGTTCGGCAAAAGTTGTTTTAACCGTTAAAGTTGTTCAGCCAATAACTGGGCTCAAACTCAAAAATGAATTTGTTAACAAACTTTACGCAATAACTGGCGAAAGCCTTAATCTTGCGCAAGAAGAAATTTGGAATTTCATGCCTTCGGAAACAAATCAACGCGATTTGGTTTTTTCAATTATTGGGAATTCGCAAGGTTGCGAAATTCAAGACGGAAAACTTGTTGTTGCAAGCAATTGCGTTCTTTCAAGCGTAACAATTAGAGCAACTTCTGCTTACAATTCGGAAGTTTCAGCTGAATTTGAAGTTAAAATTTTAAATCCAATTGAAGTTGTTATGCAAATTGACGGGAAAAGAGTTGTTGAAAAGGTTGAAAACTCTTCACAAATCTTAAATTTTATTGAAATTTTCCCTCGTGAGCTTGACGGATCAATATATCCTAACAGCAAGGAAGTTATTTTGGCTGTTAAAGCGGGAAACGAAACGGAAACCTTAAACATTGACAAAGTTTTCTTTTCAACCGAAGAAAAGTTTAGCGTCCAACAAACAGCCTATTCCTATGATGCAGCCTCAAAAATTCACATTTATAAATTTTTAATTCAAGCAAACTCAAATGACGCAGGAAAAATTGACGCTGTTTCGTTTAAAGTTTCATATGAAGGATTTAAAGCGGGGCAGGACGACTATTCAGTTAGCTCGGTTAAACTTAACCTAAGCTCCTATAACAAACCTATTTCGGTTGAAGTTAACGGAGAATCTGGAACAACCGAAATTGATGTTTTTGAAAACTCAATTAACTTTTCAAACGGGAAATTGATTGAAATTTCTCTTCTTCCAGGCAATATTAAGCCATCTGAAAACACAATAACAATTTGGGCGGAAGATTTTTCAAACCTTCCAATTTCTCTTTACAAGCTTAATGCAACCCGAACAGGCTATGTTTGCGTTTTTGGTTTCGACCAAAAGGGGAATGCAGTTGGAGCGGTTCAAAATGGAATTCGTTATGCAACAATTTCTTCGGGAACAAAACTTTATGCGTTCATAAATTCCAACTATAATTCGCTTGTTGGAACGAATAAAGCAGCAAAAATGTATGCGCAAGCAACAGACTTTTGTAAATTCACAGTTGATTCAACGTCAAGAGCGCTAACAACAATGAACTTTGTTATTAATCCAAACGCAAAGAGCATTTCGCTTGCAGAAATGAACGACGAAAATATCTTAACAAGAGTTGAATCCACAACAATTTTTGTTGAAATTGGCAAAAAAGTTACAAAATACATCGCAATTGACCCAAATACTTTCACAATTGGCTCAAATTCTGTTATCAAAATTGCAAATTCAAAAATTGCAACAATTGGACAACTTATTGAATTTGCAAGCGACGAAAACTATACATATGGAAAATTTGAAATTGAAGCAACAAGAGTTGGCTCCTCAACTTTAACCGTTGTTCTTTCAGACGGGAAAACAAAAGAATTTAAAATTGTTGTTGTAAGCCCTCTTGAAAAACTTGAAATGAACTTAGAGGACATAACATTTGGCGGAAATGTTATTGAAAGCGACATTGTTCCATACAAAAACATAACCGACACCGAAGTTGTTGTTGACGAAAACAATGCGTTTGTTGCTCTTAACAAACTTTCAATTGCAAACTCGGGCGGAAGCGGAATTCAACTTATCAAAACACCAACTCCTTCAACCGCTCAATACTATTTAAGCTATAAATTTGCGGATTTCACAATGCCAGAAGGCGAAACCCTTCAAACATTAACATTAAACAAGGTTAAAGAAAGCCTTGGCGAAGAAAACTTTGAAAATGTTTGGAACGATTCAAGTGACATAATTAACACATCTCGTCTTAGCAATCTTTCAATTATTGAAGCAAAAAACTCTGGTGCAGAGGGAAATGTTCTTGTTAAAGTTGCTGTTTATGCAATGAATTCAAACGGAGAATATGGCGACGAACCAGTTGGTTATTTCTACTATTTAATCAACTTCTTTGTTCCTGTTAAAGGACTTTCCTTAAACAACGGAACTCTTGAACTTTACACTTACAACACAATTGGTGATAAATTCGTTGATAAAAACGGAATTAACAGATCAATTGGAAGTTTTTCTGTTACAGTTAACCCTGTTAACCAAGGCTTAACTCCAACTTATATCAATAATTTGGAAATTTATGTTAACGGAAGAACAAGATTAACAAACGCTCTTTTTGAACAAAACGGGAATGTAATTCTTCTTTCAAAAGGCGGTTCAATTGTTTCAAGTCTTGAAAATGCGGCCTTAAAGATTGTTAGAACAAAAGATAACAACACATTTACCTTCCAAATTCAAGCATTTAGCGGGGAAGGAACTTACATTTTTGCGCTTGTTCTTTCCGAAGTTAACGAAGCAAAACGTTTTACTGCAATTTCAAGAGTTGTCGTTTCCGAAGCAGTTGAAATTTCGGACATCGACATTGTTAATGCAAGCGAAAAAGACCCAATTCAATTTAATAACATTATTAAAACAAATGAAAACGGCGAACAAGACGAAATTGAAGCAATTACAAATCCATTCGAACTTGAACTTATCTATAACATTTATGGACCTTCTGGCAAAGAAATAACAAATTCTTCGCTTGAATTTGAACTTTCATGGAAAAGCTTGGCTGCCGGCGAAAGTTTTGTCGACGGAAACGGAAACAGAGTTAACTTTGCGTCTGTTTCAAACGGAAAAATAACAATTCTTCGCGCTGCTTATGACTACAGCGAATTCTATAACCTTTCGGAAGAAGAAAGAGAAGGGAAGAATAAAGAAGAATATAAAAAGTTTGTTGTTTTTGGCGGAGAAGGATCTTTAAGAATATATCCAACTTCAAACTATTTCCTTTCAACAAGTGGTTGGAACGGGGAAGACCCAATTGTTGAAATTCCAATCTTTGTTTCGGACGGAACAAACATTGCCTTCTATATAACAAAAGCAGACGACATTAAACTTCTTGGACAATATCCAAATTCAAGTTTTGAACTCAAAACAAACATCGAGGAGTTCCCAAGCGACTATGTTCCTGTTGAAAATTTCTCGGGTAAATTGTTTGGCGCAAAAGGAAGTTCATACTACATTTTAACAACAAAACCTCTTTTCAAAAGATTAACATCCGAAGCAGTTGTTGAAAACTTCTATTACGCAAACATCACATCTGAACTATCTGTTAAAGATATGATTGAACTTCGTTCAACAATAGACGAAACAACTTATTATGGCGGGCTTGCAAACATAAACGAAGGAACAATTCGAAACATTGGCGGGGCGATTGCCATGGTGGCCGATGAAAGCCCATTGGTAACAGCGCTTGCAGCAACAACAATTGGAAATAAGGGCACTGAACTTCTTGATATTTCATTTTTAATTCTTCCACTCAACAAAAATAATGCAATTAACGAAAAGGGACCATTTGACACCTCTTCGCAACTTATTGCTGGAGAACTTGTTAAATACACAGGCGGTCTTGTTGGACTTAACAAAGGTGTTATTGAAGGAAAAGACGGGCTTTACTACAGCGGTTCAATTTCTGGCGCAAACGTTGGCGGAATTGCTGGCGTTAACGACGAAAACGGCTCAATTCGAAACTATGAGTTCTATGGCTGTGTTTATGGCGCAGAAACAGCCGGCGGAATTGTTGCTCTTAACAAAGGAAATATAACAAACTGCAATGTGTTAACATTATCTTTGTTCAACATTGCTGTTTACACTCTTAACAAAAAAACATATGACTATTCAAAAACGTCAATTGATTTTGCTGTTGGCGGAATTGCCGCAATCAGCAATGGCGGAACAATTTTCCGTTCGAAAGTTGAAGCTCCTTCAAGTTCCGATTTTGATCCAAGCATTTTTGATGGAATTATTAAGTCGGAAAAAATTGACCAAGAGGTTTATCGAACAATTAATGGAAAAGCGCTTGGGAAGGGCAATGTTACTGCAACATATTACTTAAACCAAAACACTTTCGAATTTGATAATGTTCAATATACAATTGACGACTTAACAAATCCAACAAAATTAACTTTCACATTAAATAAAGAAAATAAGGAAATTGCAATTGTTGGAAACAGATTCACAATTGGCAACGCAAGTTTCCAAATTTCTGGCAACAAAATTTATGCAAGCGCAGATTTTGCAACAAAAACAATTTATGGCGGCGGACTTGTTGGAATTTTAGGCAAAGATGCATCGCTTAAAGAATGTATCTTCAACGGCTCAATTTCTGTTAACAACATGGTTTCGGGCGGATTTGTTGGAAAACTTCCTGCAAACAAAGGAAACGCAAACCCACGCGTTCAAGATTGCTATGCAATTGCTCGCTATGAGGAATCAAGCGAAAACAATTCAACAATTAACGGGCAATTCATTGGAATTGGCGAACTTTCCGAAATCAAAAATTCCTATGTTGTTTCAAACGGAACATTTGGCCATGCAGGTCAAGGAACGGGAACACTTGTTTCTTCCTACTTAAAAAGACAAAATGTTGACTACACTCCATTCTTAAATATAGATGAAGTTTTCAACAATAACTCATCGTTTGGAAGCGGTTCAAACGAAAGCGGATATGAAACAATTAACTTGAGATATGGCTTAACTCTTGGTTCATTTGTTAACATGAGTTGGTTTAACTTAAATCAAAAAGGATATTTATCCTATGAAACCGCAATTAATGGCACTGATGTTACCTTAACTGTTACCGTTAAAATGGGCGTTGGCGAAGACGGAACGGCCGAATTTGAAAAGAATTTCACGTTCAATCTTAAAACTAACACAAGCCAAGACAACATTACTTCCGAAACATTCACTTTCCGTGGAATTAATTACAACATTATTATTGAAGATTTCAGTTCTTATTGCTGGCTTAGAGTTAGAGCAAATAATGGTAAAAACATTGAAATTGAAGATGAACAAGCGGGAACAAGTTCAAATGGCGTTCAAATTGGAAAATCAGAGGCAAAATCTGAAGAAAATCTTGCATTTAGATCAAACGAAATAATTGACAAACTTAAAGACGCAACCGACACTGCATATTTCAGATTTATTTTCGAAGAAACCTTGGAGTCGGAAGGTCAAGTTTACACAATAACTCCATCAGTTTCTGTTTTAGACATTTTCTATGCAAAATATTACTACATTTGGGTTTATAACAACTTTGATGCGCTTTACGCAAACAAAGACTTTATTAGCGCAATTGGCGGAGAAGATGGAATAACTTTTGAAGAATTAATGGGAAATATCTTTGGAATTTCCGAAACATTAACTGTTTCAGAACTTAAAGAAAGAATTAAAACAATTGTTGAAGGAACAATTCTTCCTCAATTTGTTTCGGGCTTTGAAACTCTTAAAGAAGATGTTGCAAACTATAAAACAAAGTTTGGAACATTAAAATCTGCGTTCGTTCAATATATTAGAGATTACTATCCAGAAAAACTTACTGATGTTGAAAACGAGTTCAGCCTTGCAGAAACTTTGCTTGAACAAGGCAGCGCAATGCTTAACATTGAAAGCGCAACCCTTGACAACGCATCAACAATTAAATCATGCCTTGACCTCATTCTTTCTTCCATAAATAAAACATTCACTGCATTCTTTGAAAATGTTCCAGAAAACCCAGAACATGAATTGGATTTTGATTCGTTGTTGCTTTTCTACGATATTTATTACTCACAAATGTTAAATGCCTCAATTAGCAACTTTGCATACACTTTAAAAGTTATTGAAGCAACCTTTAAAGAATCAAACATGCCTTCAACTCTTGAAGACTTCCAAAACGCAGGTTGGGACATTGCAAACGAAGAAGAGGATTCAAACAGCACATGGACATTTAAAGACGGCGAACTTCCTCTTTTAAGAAACAAGAAATTAACACAAAGAATTTCAAGTTATGAACTTTCATTCAAAGAAAACAACAAATTGTTTAGGTCGAACGTTAACAACAAAGGGATAATGAACCTTCTTCTTTTCAACTACAGCGTTCTTGGTGAATTAACCTCGGAGCAAGAAGCAAGACTCCACGATTTAAACACTCTTAACATAAGCGATGTTTTCTCGTTTGGAAACATCAACGGGGAAGGCGAAGAAGGAACCGTTGGACAATTTGTTATAAGCAGCGATAACAAGAGCGTTGTTCAAATTGTTGGCGGAAAAATTCAAATTGTTGGAACAGGCGAAGCAGTTTTAACATTCTCGCCATTATATAAATCTTTCGACATTTCAGCCGACAATCTTAAAAAGACTGTTAGAGTTTATGTTATTAATCCAATTGGAGATGTTCAAATTTTCCAAGGGGTTAGCACAAAAACAGATTTAATCAATAATGAAACAATCTTTATATATAAGAATGAATTAAGCTATATAACTATTTCGGAAAAAACAACAATTTCTCTTGCTAACACGGTTTTCAACTTTGTTAGAAACGCAATGGCATATGACATTGGAAGAGATGAAATTTTTGAAATCTTAGGATTAACAGCCGGAGCGGACGAAGGAAAATTTGCAGAAGGAACTTTAACAATTAAACCTCTTGAAGGCGCAGAAGTTGGCAAAGATTATGAATTTGTTGTTAAATCGCTTTTGCAATCGCAAAACCAAAATTTTAAAAATGTTACTAATCTTACAACTTTCATTGAAACTGTTAATGAAATTTTGAAGCAATATAGCGATAATTTCTTTGCAAATGTTTCAATTAAAGCAGACAGAATTTTAATTTCAATTAAAGAAGCAGAAATTGACCCTTCAAGCGTTGTTTCTGTTGATTCCGAACTTCAAACATCAAACGAACAAGACGAACTTCTTATCGTTCTTCGCGACGAAAGCGGAAAAGTTATTTGGGTTTCAAAAGATATTAAAATTGGTGATGTTGAATATAAAGTTATAAATAATAGCAACATTTTTGAAATAATTTCCGATAATAGTGGATATAAAAACGGAAAAATTGTTAATAAAACACTAATTAGCATTCGCGAAGATGTTCGAAACACAATTGTTAAAACAAGCACCTACACAGTTACATTCAGCGACAGCGGCTTGGAAAAAACAAGCACATTAGTGTTAAAACTTAAACCACAAGAGATTTTGAATGTAACCTATGTTCATAACAATCGAACAGAAGACTCAACCGAAAACGGAATTAAAATTCAAGACGAACCAAGTTCAGTTTTGATGCCTGGCGACAGCGGACTTTTAACAATTGGACTTTATCCAACCTATGCAAATTTCAGCCGAATTGTTTTAACAAGCGACTTGGTTGACGGGCAAAACTATATTTTGCTTGAACAAATGTATAAATCGGGGCAATACTACCTTCCTGTTTCTTCAACAACAGGCTATTTGAGCGTTAGAGATGGAAATGTTTTAACAATAACAAAACCTTCCGACCCAGCGCTTGTTGCAAGCGGAAACATCTATGTTCGAACAAAGATGCTTGAAACAGTTAACGAAGGACTCTATTTCCCAATTAACATAACAATTTATGCGCTTGACGAAAACGGAAACGAATATGTTGCAAAATCGGAAACAATAACTCTTCTTTCCGAAACAATTGACGGCGCACAAATAACAATTAATGGCGGGAAAGACGCAACTCTTGCAAGAGGAAACACCTATCCAATTAGAATTAGCGTTAACCAAAGCCAAACACTTTCCGATTACAGACTTTCAAATTTTGAAAGTAACATAAATAATGTTAACGATTTTGTTGCATTATACTTTAACACTGCGGAATATGAAGTTGAAAACAACAGAAAAGTTTATAACGGAACAATAACAATTGGTCTTGATGCGGAACTTAACAGCGACGGTGTTTTCAATGTTCAAACAACTGTTAGCAAGATGATTAACGGAAAACTTGAATCAACAATCGATTCGGTTGAAATTCGCGTTGTGGATTTCCTTGTTGAGGGAATTAAAATTAAAGGCAATGCCGACGACGACAATGTTTTCAACACCCCAGCAGCAATTGAAAAAGACTTGAATTTTGAGTTTATTTTCTCAAAAACGCCAGAAAAAACAAGTTCAGAGCAAGAATCTTCATTTGAAAGAATTGAAAAAGGAAAGCAAGAGTTTGTTAACTCTGTTTCCTATAAACAATTCTTTGAAAACAAAGTTGATGGAAAAGATAAAAACTATCAATATGTTATTAACACTGATAGAGATTTCAAAGTTAACTCAGGCTATCCAACTCACGTTTCAACAACAAATTGCAGCATCGCTCATGATTTGTATTTCACAAGCGATATGACCCCATACATTAACTCAATTACGGGCGAAACCCAAGAAAATCCATATTTCAACATTAAATATAATGGAGATAAAAATTCAACCAATATTGATGCAACAACACTTAAAATAACAGGAAAATCTGTTGGCGGCGTTAATATGACAATTAAAATTGGCTATCGTGTTCCTGGATTAGATTATGACCAATATATAACATATAATTTTGTTGTCAATGTTCAAGTTTATTCCGACGAAGATAAGCCAACTCCAATTGAAAATGCCGAACAATTTGTTGAATATTTAACATCAGGCGGAAATCAATATGCTTCAACAAACTTTATTTTAATGAATGATATTGTTCTTGAAAATTTCACACCTTTTGAAACAACAAATTTTGCAAGTTTAGACGGAAATAATAAAGTTATAACAATTAAAAACTTTAACATTCCAACAGGAAACAGCGTTAACCTTGGACTTTTTGTTGCTGTTGCAAGCAATTCAACAGTTAAAAACCTTGTTGTTAACTATGGACAACTTGCCGATATCATTGTTCCAACTTCTGTAACAAATTTCAATTTTGGCGGGCTTGCAATAACAAACAGCGGAATTATTTATAACTGTGAAGTTGTTTCTCTCGACCTTGAAAGCGGGGAAAATTCACCTTCGTCGGATGCTGGAATAAGAATTTACTTTGGCTCGGAAGGCAAACAAAAAGCAGATAATGTTTCTTCTCAAATTGCAGGGCTTGTTGTAAGCAATAATTCAAGCATAACAAACAGCCGTGTTGGGGCAAAAACAATCTTCCGCGAAAACGGAGTTGCGGTTGTTGAAGGCTTCAAACATATTTCATATGTTGACGACGAAGTTGTAACAGAAGTGTTTAACTATGGCGCGTTCAACATTATTGGGCAAGGCAATATGTCTGGCTTTGTTATAACAAACAATGGTGTTGTTGGAGCGTCATACTTTGCAAACGGGAAAATAGTTAACCAAACAACCTCTGGTTCGCTTAGCGAAACAGCAGGATTTGTTGTTGCAAACAATATGGAAGGAACAATCTTTGGTTCGTTTGTTGAAGGAATTAAACTCGATTCCGACACAAGCGTTAACATAACAGGCGGAGGAATTGTTGCGCAAGGAATTAGCGCTGGGTTCGCATATGAAAACTATGGATCAATTTCCGATTGCTACACAAACATTCGCCTTGCAGGAGAAAGCACGGGAAGAATTGTTTCTGGATTTGTTTATAACAACCACACAAGCGGAAAAGTTGCAAGATGCTACAGCGCATCAACAATTGTTGGGCAGCTTACAACTCAAATGCCATTCTCGGGCAAAAACGCGCGCGACGAAATTATGCAAAACGCAGAAGAAGGGCTTGTTAACTGTTACTATCTTGTTAAGAAACAAGACACCGAATCTGTTTTGGAAGAAAAATATAACACGGGAGCAATTGCCCTTCAAATTTCAACCTTAAGAAGCGACACTTTCTATGGCTTAACTTTAACAACCAAGAAAAACGGAAATGACGGAGTTTGGGCTTGGGACGGGCTTTTGCCACAACTTGTTAGCGCAAATCAAAAGGCAATTTCGGTTAGAAGAGTTATTAAAAACTATAGCAGTTTAGTTTCTGGCGGCTCTTCAATTGAAAACATCAATATTTATCCATACATTCCAGGATATGAATATGGAAGTCAAGCAAATCCAATCATAATTCGCTCTGCCGATGAATTTAACAGAGTTTTTGGGCAAGAAACAGGGCTTGTTAAGAACGCATACTACGCGATAAGCCAAATGTATAACAAAGACTTAGGAATTGTTTTTGGAAGTTATCGTCTTGTTGCGTCAATTGACTTCGACAGTTTAACTTACGTTGAAAACGTTAAAATTTCATCTTCAATCATGGATTTGGCAAGAAACGGAAGCACAAACTTTGGAACATTCGACGGAAATGCATTAACAATTGCGAATGTTGAAGTTTCGCTTGATAACCAAAGTTCTGTTGGCTTGTTCTCAAGAATAACTGGCGGCGGTGTTTTCAAAAATGCCAAATTAACTGTTAAGAGCGTAACAACGGGGCAAAATGGAATTTATGCTGGCGCTGTTGCAGGATATGTTTCAAATTCGTCGCTTGCTAACATAACTGTTGAACCTGTTACGGCAACAGGCGAAGGTCGTTCAAAAATTTCCGGACAGAACATTGTTGGGGGCGTTGTTGGAGCAGTTGTTGGCGACAGCACAGTTTCAAACCTTGTTTCCTCAATTTCAGTTATTTCTGGAAATGCACAAGCGAAGAGAGATTTAAACAACTACATACTCAATGTTTTAAGAAGCAGCGCAACTGTTGTTAACGGCGTTTTAACCGATAAAAACAAAGATTACAGTTTTGCTGGCGGCGTTATTGGTCTTTTGGATATTTATGAAGACCTTAACGACCAAAGCGTTATTTCATCTTTACCAAACGCAAAACAATTAACTTTCATTGGAAACGAAGTTTCTGTTCAAGGAAGCATTGTTGGCGGCGTTGTTGGATATAACGGCGCAAGCACATATCTTGTTGATTCAGCTTTTGTTTTAAAGGGGAGCGAAGATTCTCTTAACCAAAGATTGATCACATATGAAAACACAATTGGCGGCGTTGTTGGTGTTAACAAAGGCGATCTTTTCGAACTTAGAATTGAGCACGATAACTCAATTCAAAAGAAAATTGAAGATAACCTTCAAGGCTACTATAACAACGAAAGCGAAATCTTCCGCGGAAACACAAAACTTTTCAACAGCATTGGAACAGGCACTAACGAAATATATGCTGGCGGACTTGTTGGACAAATGCTTGGCGGGAACATAACCGTTTCCTACAGCCGCGTTGATGTTGCATTAAACAAGGCAATTGCGGGCGGTGTTATTGGCTTTACCAACACTAGATTAGATTTAATTGAAATCTATGCTTTCGGCGATGTTGACGGAGAAATTGCAGGCGGAATTATCGGCCACGCAAATGCTGCTGTAAGTTTCGAACGTTGCGTTGCAATCAACTTCATTTCAAAAACAAATTCACATTTAATTGGTGCAATTAACGCAGCAAACGTAATCAATTCAGTTCCGCAAACTTTAACACTTGAAGACGGGAAGCTTAAATATCAAAACGGCGAAGGGGTTACTGTCGAGTTTGCGGTCACTGACGAAAAAGGCGAAAACCCAACAGAATTTAAAGAAGTTAAAACAATTGAAATCAATGGAGTAACATACAACGTTCAACTCGACCAAACAACAGGAAAAATTGTTGCAATTGAGATGAATGGATTTGGAACTTTAATTGGAGACCAAGTGAAACAACTTGAAGGTTCGGAAAATGATAGAATTTTCAAATACACAATTTCCGACGAGGTTTATGCAAACGATTTCATAACCTATAAGCAACTTCAAATTAACTTCAATAAAGGCGAGAAAGAGGAAAAATCCTTAGCGCCAGACGGGTTAACTCTCGACGGAGGATTAAGCTCCTATCGTGGCTATGACTACGATGCTTCAGTCATTAACAAAATGTTCCTTGGCGCAGACTGGGATGCAAGCCTTTGGGAACTTAAAGACGGAAGAATTTTCCCATCGTTCAGTTATGGCGTTTCAACAAAAACAATTTACATTGAAAAACCAAAAGACATTCTTAAATTAAAGAAATATTATAAGGGCGATAACATCGTTATCTTTGGCGACGACCCAACAACCTCGTTCAATCCATATGAATATGACCCAGCAAACAAAAACACTTGGGGAACTTTCACGGCAAGCGAACTTGCTGGACTTTTAATTAACAAAGAAAGCAGAAAACTTATTTTCGATGTCAGCGTTATTCAATCGCAAGTTTCTCTTGGCGACGGCGGAACATATTTCCAACGCTTCCTTGGCGTTATGTATGGCGAACTTGCTGCGGCTGAAGAAAATAGCGAATGGATTTACGAGTTAACAAACATTACACGCCCACTTTTCAACGTTGTTAAAGGCGGTTCAATCTCTGGTCTTAGCTTCAATCTTGCAAAAAGAAATGGTGACATCGGCGAAATTGAATCTGCTGTTCTTGCAAACACAATTTCTGGAAGAGCAGACTTAAATAACCTTCAATTTACTAACATTAAAGTTACAAAGGCAACAAAAATTGATTCGAATGGCGCGGCATACGCTGCCGGAATCATTGCTTCAACAATGGAAGATGTTATGTCAATTTCTAATATCACAATAACGAATTGTGAAATTGAAATAAACAACATCAGCGACGCACTCTATATTGGCGCAATTGCCGGCAAAAACAACACAACCTCAATTTCATACGTTAAAATTAACAAGGTTATAGTAAAGGACTTAACTATAACAGCAAATGATAAAATATCTGGCGAACTTAATGTTGGCGGAATGTTTGGCGAAACAAGCGGAAAATATGACTTCAAAAATTCGCAAGTTACTGGTTCTGCTGGTAATAACAGTGAAATTAATGTTGGATTAACTGGAACAACTTTCGCAGCGGGTCAAAAAATTTCTGTTGGTGGATTTGTTGGAAATGCGCAAGGAAATTCAACAATTCATAGACTTGACAACGACGCGAATTTAACAACCGTAACAATAACAATTGGCGAGGCGGCAACAACATATGCAGGTCTCTTGTTCGGCAATGTTGGAACATTAATAACCAATAAAGACGACAATCCAAGTTTCCAAGGGACAATTCAAAACGCTACTGTAGGCGAAGGCGAAAATTCAAAGAAAACACCAACAACTCTTGTTATTGGCGGCGCTGCGGGAAGAGCGGGAAACGCAACAATCTTCGGAATGTTTGCAGACTTAAGAGTTACCGACCTTGCAACAAAAACATATCAAGTTAAAGATGAAAACGAACAAATAACTAAAACAATAATTTCTTCTGTTGGTTCTGTTTTCGGCTATGTTGGCGATGCAACAATTGGCGAAAGCGGCGGAATTAAATACTATAAAAACATAACAATAACAGGTTCCGATTTAACAGAAACAAGTTCCGATTCGTCTGCAGCAGGTTCCGATTCGTCAGAAAGTAATAATGCAATTGCAATTGGCGGACTTATTGGAAGAGCAGACAAATTAACTCTTTCAAACAGCGGCTACTATGGCGATTTAACAATAAGATATACCGCAACAACAAGATACATTGGCGGGCTTGTTGGAAGAGTTGAAGGTCAGTTAGAACTTGATGAAGTTGCATTTGGTGAAAGCAAAGACGGATCAACAACAGGTTCAATCAAAATTGAACGCGTTGATGGAGCAAGCGACGAAGGCAGCAGCACAACATATGTTGGCGGGCTTGTTGGCTTTGCAAACGAAAAAGCAACAATCAAAAATGCTTCAGTTATGGGCGACATTTCGTTCCCAGCAACTCTTGAGGATAAAACTCCAATTGCAATTGGCGGAAACTCAACAGTTAATGTCGGGCTTATTGCCGGAGTTCTTAGCAATAAAGGCGAAAACGCAATTGAAAATGCTCGAGTTGGCGGAGATATTCTCTTTGGCAATGGAACAATTCAAGGAAAAATCAACGCTGGCGCTCTTGTTGGAACTTTCAACGGCGGAACAATTTCGGGAAGTTACGCTTGGGGAAATGTTGAACTTAAAAACGCAAAATTGCTTAATGGTGGCAAATTTGAAATTGACGTCCTAACCGTTGGCGGGCTTGTTGGAACTGTTGGCGGCGCAACAACCCTTTCAAGCAACTACAGCTTAACATCAATGTATATAACAAGGCTTGCTTCTCTTGATAAGACAAACATTAACGCACTTGTTGGAACGGGAGCAAGTTCGGTTACAACAGGAAAGGAAGAGGGTAAGGACCTTACAAACTTCTATTGCCACCAAATCAACCTTGCAACCGACACAATTGGTCAAAACTTATATTATCAAAGCGGAAAAGTCGCAGGACATGACCCAATTCTTACGAAATTAAGTTCAGGTGAAAATAATTTCATTGGAAGCTTAAGTGACGACTTAAAAAAATCAGGTTCAAAATTTGATCCAATTCATTATATAAGCGGAAACTATAATAGTACCGTGAAAGGCAAATATTACTTCCTCGGGGGTAATTCAGATAATCTTAAAAATCTTACACTTAACGGACACCTTGTTGGCGACGGAATGACTTTCAGCTCCGATTCAACACCATTTAAAGAGATTTCAGAAACTGGCGTGGTTTCCGGAATCCGCTTTGTTGTAACTTCAACAACTGAAGCGAAAGATGCGGGAAGAGTTAGGGGAAATGAGTTTGAGGAAGAAGACTTGCCAAGCGGAGTTGCATACGAAAACAAAGGCATAATTTTTGCCGTTAACGTTTACGCAAAAGGGTTTGCTGGAACAAATGCAGGCTTTGGAAATGTTTTATATTCCTTTAACGCAGGAATTGCTCAATATAATTCTGGGTTAATTTCCGACAGCGGAGTTGTTTTCAATGTTAAATCACTTCATGCAGGATTGGTTTCAATTTGTGGGACGCAAGGAACGCCAACAAACGGAAATGAAGGCACGCCAGGAGTAATTAAAAATTCCTATGCAACAGGCGCAGTTCATGAAAAAGCTGAATACGCATTAGCCGATTGCAGACAGTTAACTCAAGGGGTAATCCAAAATTGTTATTCTGCAATTGATTCAAAAAACTGCATATATCAATATTTTGTTGCAGAAAATTGTTTCTATGATGAAAATGCAGCAAAAAATGCATACAATGATTCAACTTTCGGCTTAAGCTTAACAGGAAAATCAACCGACGAGCTTTCAACAGTAACCACTGGCTCAACAGATATATTGGGGAATTTAAAGGGGAACAACAACTGGAAACAAGATTTTCGCGTTAATTTCGGTTATCCATATCTTGGAAACAATGCATATTCCGGGTTTGATTACTTACGTTATAATACTGGAGGAAGTTCGGGTTATTCATCTATTTCGCTAAGTGAAATTGACAATCCTCAAAAATATCAACCTAAACTTGAGTATATAAGAAGTTATGGATTAACTAAATGGAAATTATATAGCATTTATTTAGGTGATAGACTTGGATATTACGAAAAATATATATGGATAGATAATGGTTATTATAAGTTCGTTAATTTGCAATCAACTCCTCCATCTTTTAGTGAGACAGGAAACGTTACTTTAAGCTTTTCAATTATAGATTATTTTGGAAGAAGTATTATCCTTGATTTTAAGATAGACACAAAAAAAGTATCTATAGAAGTAAGTGACGTAAAAAATCAGTATATTCAAATTCCAAATGCGGGGAAGCTTGCTCAATTGCAAACTCAGGCGGAAGCGGAATTCAACTCTTGGGCTCAAAAATATATTCTTCTTTCAGATATTGATTTAAGCGCAGCAGGGCTTGCAAATTGGAAATCAATTGGAACAGAAACAGATGCTTTTAAAGGGGTTTTTGATGGGAAGAATTATAAAATTTATAATATTCCAGAATTTGCAATCAAAGATGCAAGAGTTGGTTTCTTTGGTTATTTAGATGGTGGAACAATTCAAAACTGTGGATTTATTTATAAAGACGGAACAACATTAAAATCAACTGAAGATGTTGGCGGTGTTGTTGGAAGAATTGTAAATGGATATGTAAGTAATGTATCCTCCAGCGGAGCAACTGTTTCCAACAATGGAAACAATACTAATTCTTATGGCGGGCTTGTTGGCTCAATAGCAAATGGAACAATTTCAAACAGCTCAAACTATAACACAGTTACAGCAAAAAATAATGCCGGCGGGATTGTTGGATATGCAGAGGGCACCAACTCAATCACTGGATGCAAAAACTTTGGCGTTATTAAAGATGCGTCGCGTTCTGCTGGAATTGTTGCGCAACTTGTAAGCTCAAAGGAAATCTCAAATTGCCGCAATTATGGAAATGTTAGTGGAACAAGCGCAGGCGGAATTGTTGGAGAACAACAAGGCTCAACAATTTCTAACTCTCAAAACTATGGTTCAATAACTGGAACAACTAATGCAGGCGGAATTGTTGGATTCTTGGGTGTAGAGCCAAAATTAGATCAGTATCAAGAAATTATGACTGGGGAAGATAGACTATATGGAGGTTCATCATCCAATCATCAAAGCCACACATTTTATCTAGGTGGAGAATATGATAATTCAAATTATTATATTTATGCAAAAGCCGATACTGATAACTCTGTTGCTTCTCTTAATAAATTTTATATAACAATTAAATTGGGAAGTGTTACATATGATGGCGATTACGTTTCATTTGATATTAATACTAATTCTCCTCAAAAAAGCATTTCTGTTTATTTAACCGATTCTTCACAAAGCGGACTAAAATATTATGTTTCAATACGCACAATTGATCATGAACGCGCAGGGCTATTATATGGGGTACTAGTTAGAGTAACTGTAAAATCAGTCAAGTTAGAGTCAGAACAGTTAACAAACCTATATAATTCAGGAAACGTTACTGCCTCTAGTTATGCTGGGGGTATAGTTGGTAGATTAATCAAAAATGATAATATTAGTTATTCTCTCAATTCCGCTAAAGTCGTTGCCAATAATTCAACACAATGTTTTGCAGGTGGTATCGTTGGTGGCACATATCCTGGAGGAAAAAACAACATTGGGAAAATTGAAAGTTGCGCCAACACAGGGGAAATCACGGCACCAACAACAAGTGGCTGGGGAGCTCAAATTGGAAGTGACATTGCAACAATAACCAACTGTTATGGTGGCGGTTCAGCTTCTGGGCAAGGTTCTGACTCAACAGATGGAAGAAATGGAAATAAAGATGACACAATTCTTAAAAAAACAGCTAAAAGCAGTCCAGATTATTGGTCATCTGTAAGGGGGTTAAAAGAACCTAAGATGGAAGATGGTAAATACTTAATTTACACTGCAGAGGATTTTGCTTGGATAGCGCAGGCTCATCAACATGCTGTCAATTTCACAGGCTTAGGTGTCCTTAATGTTTTGGGGATGTTTGGAGAGGGAAGCAAAACAGAACTTAGCATGGATATTGATATTCCTCTTGTTCGTTCAACATATTTAAAAATAATGGAAAACATTGATTTTAGAGAGCATACTTGGTCAGCCATTTTGACTTCTTCTGCAAATTTGGGTTTTATTCAAGTTTATGCTGCCTTTATTGATAATTATGATTGTTATCAATATAATGAAAATGTTGAATTTAATTTAGGGACTGAAGGTCAATCTTTTATAATTAATAATTCAAGAGATGTTACTTTTAAGAATAAGGGTTCCTTAGCTACAAAATACCACTTAAAATTTAATAATGGTGGCGTAATTATTAGCACGGAAGGCAAGGATTTACACTATGTTATTGATAAAGAAAATAAATTATTTTATCTACTAAAAGAGGATAACTTGGTAACAACTAAACGATATACAATAGATGGGAATAGCTATAAATTGTTTAATGGAGCAAATGAGTCTTTATTTCAAGATTCAATTCAACAATTATTAGATTATGGAGAGACGGAATTTTTAATAGAGTCTGAATTTCAAACTTCTGGCATGGTAAAAAATGTTTTCTATTGCGATGTTGAATTTAATACAAGATTTAATCAACCAACCTATAAAAAAGATGGAAACAATTTCTATTACTGGGGAACTGCCACAGATGGAAGAACAGTTGCAGTGGTGGTCAAAAATGGAGAAACCCTTGCATTTATTGGAAAGGAACTAGCTGTAACACAGGACGATCTTATAAAATATCTGAACGGGGAAAAATATTTATCGAGTAAATATACTGCATATGTTTTTAGTGGTTCAGGTTTTTCCAAGATTTCCTCTGTTAATGCTACTGGTTTCTCAAAATTAAGAATTGTTATTAATACGTCTCTAGGAAGATGAGCGTTCCAGAAAAATTAAAAGGATAAAAGAATGAAGAAAAGAATTTTTAGTTTATTAGTTTTGATTCTTGTTGCGGTTTGCGGCGGCGTTTTTGCCGCCTGCGCAAAAGAAGGAGGCGAGAATGTTTCAATTAAGACTGTTGCCGGGCTCGACAGTCAGCTTTCTTCGTCGCAACTGGATTCAATTTCGAATGAGATTTTGCTTTTGGAAGGGGAAAAAGATAACCTTTCAAAAGGTTTTGGCTATAACAATTCGGTTAAGGACGGGAACGCGGTTTCTTTGGTTGTTGGAAGCGAAGAAAACGGATCGCGCGAGTTGATTTTTGAGATTGAAAATTTTGAAGACGGAATGAGCGACAAAATTTTCGTTTCAAGCGATTCGTCTTGCATTCAAGTTTCCAAGCCAGAAAACGCGGGATTTGGCAAGCAAAAGGTTGTTATAACTGCTGTTGGGGCAGGAACAGCGGAAGTTGTTGTTAAAACCGGGCAATTCTTGAAATCCACGAAAATTGTTGTTAAGGCAATTGAAAAGCTTTCTTCATTCAGCATTAAAACCAACGCAACAATTTATCTTGAACGCGGAAAGGAATTAACAATTTCGCCAGAGGCATATCTCAATTTCTTCCCTGCGGAAACGAATTTGAGAGAGGTTGAATTTTATGACGGCGAAACCCTTTTAACAAAAGACGGGAAAACAGTTCTTTCAACAGTTCCAAGCGAAACCGCAACGGGATATATTTCCGAAAGCAAAGAAATTACGGTTAAGTCGTTGCGTCTTTCGGGAAACGGAAGCATTCAAACGATATCTGTTGTTATTGTTGATTCGCTTTCGGATTTAAGTATGAGAAAACTTGTTTATTCCAACGGCGAAAAGACATATCCAATTCTTGAAAAAGGAAAAACAATAACTGTTATTCGAAATGTTTCGCTTGGCGAAATTAACTATGGAGTTCGAGAACTTTATGTTATTGCGAACTGCAAAGAAGAAAGTTTGGAAATTGTTGCAACAGCGAAAGGAACGAACCTGCTTTTAACAGTTTCCGACCAAGAACACATAACTCCAGCGAACTTTTTAACTTCGAAATATGGAAGTTTGATTAACGTTTCAAATCCAGATTTTTCGGCTTGGGTTTACAAATTTGAACTTAAGTATGAAGGAATTTCAAGTTATGAGGTTGAATTTGGCTTTAAAACGGGGCGATATACATATGGCGAAATAATTTCGGCAAATGTTGAGTTTAAGAGTGCGTCGAATCTTGTTACTTTTGCAAAGCCAGGCGAGGACGAAGATTTCTCGAACACATACACGATTTATGATTACTACACGGGGACATACGGCTCAAGGTTTGCGGTTACAACAAACACGAGCGATGAGTTCTCGAAAGCGGAAATTTCGCTTATTATTCCAGGCGAAAGCGCGCTTGCATTTAAGATTTTTGACGTTGTTGGCAACGAAAAACTTGGTGTTTCGGAACTTGGCGCAACAAAAATTGTTCTTAAGAGCGGCGAAAATTTCTTCATTAAAGCAAACGAAGGAGTTGTTGGGTCGTTCACTTTAACTGCGCGCGTTGCCTACACATTTGAGGGCGTTGAATTTGTTACGGAAAAGACGATTACGCTTAATGCGGCTAACTCGCCAACAAATTTCTTCTTCAACAAAGAAAACGGGGAAGAAATTTCAAGTTATGTTTTCGATCTTAACGCGTCCGGGAAAATTGTTTCGGGAATTAAACAAACGCAAAGCTATGCGGCGCGAAACTCGCTTGTTCTTTCAATCAACGGCTATGTTGGAAGCGGGGCGCTTACCGGAGCAATATCCGATTTCGTTATTGTTTCGTCTTCCCCAATTATTCAAATCACGAAGGACGGGTCGTCAATTTCAATTCTTGCAACAGGAACTGGAACGGGCAGTTTCAAAATTGTTGTTGGAAACGGAATTTCAAGAACATTCACTTTCAATGTTATTCAAAGCGTTAGTGATGTTAATGTTTTTGTTCCATCAGCAGAGCAAAATTCCAACATCATTTCGGTTGTTTCAAACTATTCATATAACGAAAAACTTTACGATCAATATGCTTTGGTTAAGAAAAATTCGTTAATTCCTCTTGTTGTTTCGGCAAGCGGGGAAGTTCTTATGGTTTCAACCGAAGGGGAAAACATTGATTATTCAAACGGAAAATTAACCTGCATTAAAGAATTTAATAAAAACGAACTTACAATTTCAATAACCTATCAATATGTTGAAAATGAGGTTGTTGTTACAAAAGCGGTTGTTGTTCAACAAATTTTGATTTCGTCGATTGTTGAAATTGAAAATTTCAGCATTTCAACAAACTTTGGCTCGTCAACTTTCAGTTTGTATGATTACTTAACCGTTGGCTACTACTCACGAAATCTTGCAACGGCAACTCTTCAAATTAACATTCTTCCAAACGAAATCCGCGAAGAAATCTATAAAACAATAACATTCTCAACAAATGCAAATGTTATTAGCGAAGTTAACACAGAAGAATCTTACACGCTTGTTACCGACATTTTTGAATTTGTTTTCTATCGAACAGGAGCAAGCGCAGGAACAGGAACATTAATTTGCAAAATCACAAATGACGATTTGTTTGATTCAAACGGAAATCTTACGCTTGGAAAAGTGACCCTTCTTGCAAGCATCGACCGTTCAACAAACAGTTCGGAAGGCGGAAATTTTGTTAGGTTTGTTCAATTTAATGTTAAAAGAGCAACAAAAATTGAGGTTATTAACAGTCAAACATCTTCCGTTGAACTCGATTCGTTCACGACCGAACGAAAACTTGACGTTTCAACCTATCCTCTTGATGCAACAAACAATTCTCTTTCATATGTTTTCATTCCAAAAACTTCGGGACTTAAAGAGGGTGACGTTGAAATTGCTGTTCAAGGAAGCAGTATAACCCTTAAACTTGCAGATAAAAATGTTGCTGGCGAAGGTGTTTTAAGAATTATTGCGCTTGACAGTTACACTTCGGCAAGCGATTATGAAACATATTTGGACATTCCAGTTATTATTTCAAACGGAAGTCAACAATTTCCATACTACATCAATTTTGAAAGCGACGTTCAAAAGATGGTTGCAACCGACTTTGAAAAATACTACATTGTTTCGGGCGAAATTGATCTTAGCGAAGTTCAATGGGATCCTTCAAAATTTGTTCTTTCGGGAGGAATTACCGGAAGGAACAATGCAAAATTCAAAAATATTAAAGTTGCTGGATTAAATTGGAACGACAACGAAAAAACATATTTTGGCGGATTGTTCACGGAAATTGGCTCGGAAGCATTTATTCGCGACATTTCTTTCGAATTTTCAAATGTTTTATTCCAAATTGAAAGCGACGAAGACCTTAACCGCGCACCTTCATATAACGGATTCCTTGGCGCGCTTGCGGGAAGAAACAACGGAACAATTGAAAATGTTTCGGTTTTAATCACCGAGCCAGGCGAAATGAAAGTTACAATTAAGGGCGGATACACCCTTAGCATTGGCGGAATGTTTGGCGAAAACATGCGCTCAATTTCAACTTCAATAACAAGCAATTCAACAAACAACATGCTTTTTGGCGGAAGAATAAACTTTATCGATTCAACCTTGGTTGCTGGGCCAGCGCACATTCTTTATGTTGGCGGCGTTGCGGGAAGAAACTCGGGCGGACGAATTGAAAGAACAATTGAGGAAGGGCTTGTTGAATTTAACAACAGTTTTGCATCGGTTAACGCAACAATTGATGTTCGTTATGCAAGCAAAAATATTGGGATTGACGCAGGAAGCGTTGAAGGAGTTGGCTCAATTGTTGGATTAAATAGATATCAAAGTTCGGCAATTATTGAGGAAATGCAAGGAATTTTTGATGTTTCCTCAATTGGGGAAATCAACGCAAACAAATTCCAAAATGTTGGCGGAATTGTTGGACAAAACGACGGGCAAATCATTAAAGCGCGCTCTCAAGTTTATGTTCGCGGCGGAACGCAAGTTGGCGGAGCAGTTGGAACAAACAGCGGAATTCTTGGATCAATTATTGTTGAAAATTTGTTCAAATCCAACCGAAATGGCGAAGAAAACGCGCTTATTGTTGGGCTTGGAAATGTTGGCGGAATTGTTGGGAAAATGACAGATGGTCAACTTAACAACTCGTCGTTCATTTCATATATTGGTCAAACAATTGTTGATAAGCCAGATTTAATTTCAAGCGGCGAATTTGGTCTTATTATTGGAAAACAAGAAGGAGGAACAGCGAACTATGTTGTTGCAATTGCAAATGCAAAGGCAAAATCATATGCAATTAAAAATTCAAAGTTCACAGTTTCAGAAATTGAATTTGCAATTGATAATTTGGAAAATCCAACAAAAATTACCTACACAATTGAAGAAACAGAGCAATCAATTGATGTAACCGATAAAAAATTCAGCCTTAACGGAATTACATATGTAATTGGCGAAAATTCTGTTATAGCAGAAACGGTAGAAAAGGAACTTACCTCTGAAAATTATGCAATTTTCGCTCGCGGGGACAGCTCTCTTCGCGCAAGACGCTTTAACGGAGCGGGCGGAACACAAGATGGCGAAGAAAATGTTGGAAAAACAAAAACAGAATTAAAAGAAACCGAAGGGTTTGAGTTTATTTTCATTCCAACAGGCGAAATTGGTCTTGCGTTAACAGAAGATTCAAAGAAATTTGAAATGAGAACAGATGTTAGCGGCAACGTTGCGTTCTATTTGTATTACTATCAAAGCACAAACTCAAATTATGCCGACCTTATGGCGTCTAAAAACTTAATTAATTTAACTTCACTTTTAACAAGTCAAATTGACGGACGCTATCAAATTTCGTCAAGCGACTCTTCAATTATTGAAATATTATCCAACGGTCTTCTTAAAATTAAGAAAACTGGCGAAGTTGTTTTAACCGCATCAAGCGAATATGTTTCAAACGGAACAGAACAAAAACTTTATATTAAGGTTGTTAATTATACTAATAATGTATCAGTATATTTAGATTCAAATAAAGCTAACGAAATTAAAAATAACGACGGCGCAATTAAGTATGTTGTTTTCGATGCAACAGAAAGCAAGTTGCTTTACATTAATTTCTTAGATAAGTTTAACATTTATGACATGGCAGTTCCTTCAAATGTTAAAATTTTGCTTAAAGTTAAAGCACTTGAAGGGGAAAACAACGAGGAAATTATCGTTAAGGAAGGCGAAGCAAAGAAAGATGGAGTTGCTTTTAGGCTTATTAAAATAAGTTCCGATTCCTATCAACTTGCAGTTGTTGGCGAAGTTGGAAAATATGCAATTGAAATTGTTCCATACATCGAATTCACTGCGGAAGACGGAAATATTTACACAAGCACATCACTTGCAATTGAAAAGATTAAAGAAAGCGACAATTTGGAACTTCAAGAAAAAGTTAAAACATATTTCAATTTCGAAAATACAACAAAATCAATCAACATTTCGAAAGACACAATTGTTTTTGAACCATACTATGAAAAAGCACTTGATGTTGAAATTGATTCGTTAAACGAAAATGAAACAATAAAAATTTCAATAATTCCAATTGGAGCAAACGGAAAAGAACTTGAAGTTCAAACAATGATGTTAAGTGTTGTTGCAACCTACAACGGAGTTAAATATTCAAACAGTGAAACAATTAACTCAATAACATTTAACATGAACGGCAAAACAAACAATAAGTTTGCACTTTCGTTTAAAATTGATGAAAATAATCAAAATTTCAGCGAAAAACAATATTTTATAATCAAAATTTCAAGTTCAAATAATAAACAAGCAAACATTAATCTTGAAATTAACCCTCAAAGTTTAATTTCAATTTCTGCAACGCTTTACCCAATTGTTTCGCTTGACGAACAAAAATATGGATTTACAGACTTCTCATACATTCCAAGCGGAGTTTTAATTCCAGGACAAAATTCTTTAATTGAACTTGCGTTAACACCTCAATTCACATATTTTGACACAATTGAAATTGTTAATGCGTCGTCAAACGAATATAATCTTGTTTTCGATTTATATGACAGAACAACTTCAAACGTTGTTAGCGGGGCAAGGGCAACCGGAAACGGAATTTCAATTTCAAGAAATTTAATTAAAAACGGAAGTTTCTCGCTTAGAACTTTTGCCGACCAAAGACTTTCAGATAATTCAAGCGTTACAATTTACATTATTTTGAAAGATGCAAACGGAAACCATATTGGCGAAACCGTTGAAAAAACATTCTATGTTGAGCATCTCCCAGGGGTTATTGTAACAATTGACGGCGTTTCAAGCGGAAACACCGAAAAACTTCTTCTTGCCCAAGGTGTTTCATACGACATGGATGTTTGGGTTAAAGGATATTTAAGAGGCGCATTCTCAAACAGCGGAGCAATGGTGACCGACGGCCAAGTTGTTTTGGAAATTGAAGGGTCCGACCTTATTTCAATAACTCGAGACCTTAGCGGAAACTATAAATTAACAGTTGCTTCCGGACAACTTGGAACAAACAGAACTGTTAAAATTAAGAGTTATGGAATTAACGCAAAAGGCGAAAGAAGCAAAGAAGTTGTTTTGGAAATTGAAATTGTTGAATTTGTTGTTAAAACAGAAAACGTTGGCGATATAATTTCTGGCGCAGCAAACAACATCTATTCTTCGGCAACAGGAAATTCCTATTTGCTTGATATCTCACTTAATTCCGACATTTTAATTTACGACAGAACAAATGAAAGAATTAAACAAGATGTTTTAACATTCCTTAAAGATCTTGCAACACAAACAGACCAAGACGGAACAAAGAGTTCTGTTTGGCAAGTTAAAGATTTTGGCGAAGCAGCGCCAAACTTCACGCTTATTGGCGGAAGCGATAAGTTTATAGAAAATTCAAACAAAATTGAAAAAATATACACATCAGTTAATGGGGCGTTTAAAATTTACTTTAACACCCTAACAAAAAGAAGTTTTGTTAAATTCCTGAAAACAGAAAGTTCGGCGGCTCCAACATTGCAAATTAGATTCGAATCGAAATTTCATTACAGCGAAAACGGAACTCCAACAGTTGGGGAAAGCGAAAATTTAGATTCCTACACTCTTGTTCAAGTTATCTCGTTCGATGTTTCGGAAAGAACAAGCTTAACAAACCCATATCCAATCTATACTTATGAACAACTTTTGGATATGAGAGAAAACAGCCATTATATTTTAATGGAAGACATAACTTTGCCAGAAGATTTCAATCCAATTAAAACAAAAATTGCAATGCTCGACGGAAACGGACATAAAATTATTGTTCCTTCAATAAGTTTAAGTGCGTTAAACAACGGAGAATCAATGATGTTTGGTCTTTTTGAATCTCTTCAAACAAATGCACTTTTGAAAAACATAACCCTTTATGTTAACGGAACAATTGAAATTAACTTATATAACTATTCATCAGTTAACTATGGACTTCTCGTTGGGGAAAATAACGGGAAGATAACAAACTGCGCAATTGAAGGATCGAACTATGCAATTGTTAACCTAAACTTGTTTGGAACAAATCCTTCCTCTTCAATTGATTGCGAAGTTGGAAGCCTTGTTGCAATTAACAACGGTGATATAACGAACAGCCGCGTTGAAGTTGGAATTTCAGTTAACTCGGTTAAGAGCGCGCTTGTTGGTTTCCTTCCTGCAAACCTTGGCGGACTTGTTTCAATTAACAACGGCCCTGGAACAATTTCTTCAAGTTATGTTAAAGCAAGAATTGAAAACAACACTGCTGGCTCTGTTTCGGCAATAACTGGCGGGCTTGTTACTCAAAACACTGTTGGTGGAAAAATCTTTGCGTGCTACACAAGCGGAGAAAACACATTCCCAGATATTACAAAACTTCGCGCTTCAACAGAAATTGTTTATTCAACAGCAAGCGCAAGCGGATTTGTTTATTTCAACTCTGGTGAAATTTCAAACTGCTATTCAAACATTCCAGTTCGAACAAACGAAGGCGCAAGCGGATTTGTTTATCAAAACCAAACAAGCGGGAAAATTATAAACTGCTATTCAACTTCTGGGCTTGAAAGCTCGGCAAGAAACGGCGCGTTTGTTGGAGTTTTAACTGGTGTTGTTCAAGACGAAAACCCAATTTTGAACTCCGGCGCAATAATTGGTTGCTTTGCCTGGGAAGAAGACAGCGAAGTTGGAGAAACAAAAGTTAACTCTGGGCTTGCAAGCAACGAAGGCGTTGTAACAAAACTTAAAGAGGGCGACTTCGAAGATAAATCTAAATTCAATAAGTTTGCGTTCTCAAGCACTGCGAACAAAACCGACGGGGTTTGGTTCTGGGCAAATGCGGGAACAGAAGCAGAGTTTTTAAGAAATGGAATTCAAATGGATTTCTCAAACGCCGCTCCTCAACTTGTTTCTCCAAACTTAATTGCTTCGGCGGTTAGAACTTTGGTTGATGTTGTTTACGACAATGAAACCGAAACAACACTTTACAACTATGAATGGGCAAATGGCGAAGATGAGGGAACAAAATATAATCCATACATCATCGCAAGCCAAGCAGATTTGGAATATCTTGTTTCAAAGCAATCGGGATTCACAAATGGAAACATAATTAAAGACATCTATTGCCGTCTTGTTGGAGATATCATTTATGAAACTTCAACGGCGTCAAGCGGGCTTTTCCAATATGCTTTCCTTGGAAATCTTGAAGGAAATTCCTACACAATTGGAAACTATGTTCTCGACAGTTCAGTTAAAATGGATAACGGCGGATTCTTTGCATCAATTGGAACTGCATCAAATCATGGCGGAAGCATTAAAAACTTAACATTTGCGCCAAGATATATGAGTTTAACAAATTGCAACTCTGTTGGTGCTGTTGCGGGCTCGCTCTTTGGCGGAACTCTTGTTAACATTAACATCGACGGAACAACCTATGCCTCGGAAATTGGCGGACTTACCATAATTGGCAAGAACGCGGTTGGGGGAGTTGTTGGAATTGCAGAAGGTGCTTATAACCTTAACAACATAACCGCAAACATTTCTGTTAACTCAACCTATCGCGCAGCGCTTAACGGGCACACTGTTGGGGAATATCAAAAAACCGACCTTTCAAAAGTTTCCTATGCAGGCCTTATTGCAGGAATTGCAGGCGGTTATGGAAAGATTGTTTACATTGAAGTTTCTGGAAACAATGTTTCAGTTGGCGAAAATGCATCATTAATGTTTGGCTATGTTGGAAAAGACGTTGAAGCAACAACATTAACAGCAAACGCGTCAATCAATCAAACAATTAAAGCAGATATTTATGGCGGCGTTATTGCGGCTCATAACTATGGAAGTTTGAAAGATATTAAAATAATTGGGCTTGACGACCCTTCATACAACGGTTTCTTCGATTCAAGCAACTATGTTCCAACATCTCTTGGAAACATTGTTGGAATCATGTCGAATGGTTTAATTGAAGACGCAGTTGTAACAACAAAAATTAAAGCGCAAGCGGGCGTTGAATCGCTTGGAGGCGCGGTTGGTTCGCTTTCCGCGGGCGAACTTAAAAACATTAAAGTTCTTGGCGACATAACAGGCGGAAACCGAATTGGCGGTGTTATTGGGCAAGTTCGCGATGCAAAAATTGTTAAAATTCAAAACTGCATCCACAGCGGAACAATAACCTCAAATTCATCTTCCGAAGTTGTTACAATTGGAACTTTAATTGGATTTGTTAATAACTACACTAAAGATGATAAAGATGATAAAGATGATACTAAAGATGATATACAATATAAAAAATATAATCAAGGCGAACAAGACATAGTAGAATATCCAACAGCCGGAAAAATTCGAATTGCCAACACGGCAGAATTTGTTAGTGAAGTTAAAGCAAAACTTGAAAGCGGGGAATACACAAGAAAGGTTAACATAACCTGCTATGCAACATCTTTTGCAGAAGTTTGGTATGGCGTTATTGTAACGGAAAACTCATCCTATAAGAGAGGGTTATTCCCAGCAGCACCTAGCGAAACACCTAGCGAAGCACCTAGCGAAAAACTTAGCGAATATGAAATTGCGAATGGCGATTTAACTTGTTATGTTCCATTAATTAAAAGTTATCAAGAAAACGGAAAAGATCCAACCAAAGCAAAAAAATAAAATTTCAAGCACAGAAATGTGCTTGATTTTTTTATTATGTTGATATTAAAGAAATAAGAAAGTTTTAATTTTAAATAGAAAAACGAAAAAGTTTTGAAACGACAATAAAAGTCAATAATGTAACTAATTTGTTAAAAAGTAGTTGACATATTTCAATTTTGGTGCTAAAATTCGTTTTTGTATAGGCTAAAGTGGACAAATATTGGGCATTTTTTAGTTGATTTATATTTTTTTAAGGCAAAAATGTGCTTTTTTTGCCACTCTTTTTTTTGCTATAAGGAGAACATATGATAGAAACAATGGTTAAAAAAATTAAAAGCGGAAGAGGAGAAAGATATTCTTTTGGTAAAGTTGAAGAATATTGTCCAACCCCAAATCTTCTTGAAATTCAAAGGGATGCATATAAGAAATTCCTTGAAACCGGAATTGACGAAGTTCTTCAAGAATTTTCGCCTGTTGTTGACTACAGCGGAAAAGGAAAATTATACTTCCTTTCGTCTTCTGTTGAAAAAACTCCAAAAGTTTCTCGCGCAGAATGCAAACGTCGCGGGATTTCTTACACAACTCCTTTAAAAGTTAAGGCAAGATTCGTAACCGATGAAAACGAAGCAGGCGTTGAGCAAGAAGTTTTCATGGGGGATATTCCTCTTATGACGGACGAAGCGTCTTTCATTTTTAACGGAATTGAAAGAGTTGTTGTTTCTCAAATCGTTCGTTCTCCAAGCGTATATTTCACTCAAGACGAGCCAGATAACCTTCAAACAGTTAAAGGTCAAATGATTCCAACTCGTGGAATGTGGCTTGAATTTGAACAAGGTGCAAACGACATTATTAAAGTTATCATCGACAGGGGAAGCAAAGTTACCCTTGGCGTTTTCCTTAAATGCTTTGGCTACACTAACGACGAAATCTTAAACCTTTTTGGCAACAATAAATATGTTAAAAATGTTTTGGAAAAAGAACCTCAAACAACTCAAGAAGAGGCATTAATTGAATTCAGCAGAAAAACAAGACCAACAGAAGTTCCATCTGCCGAATCAACAAGAAGTTATCTTAATTTGTTCTTCTTCTCTGACCAATACTATAATTTAAGCAGAGTTGGAAGATATAAATTCAATAAAAAACTTTCAATTGCAACAAGAATAACAAACCAATATTCAGCCGACAACATTGTTATTGACGACGAAGTTGTTGTTAAAACAGGCGAGAGAATTGGCGAAGAAGTTGCAAGAAGAATTCAAGACGCCGGAATTAACGAAGTTTGGCTTTTAATTCACGGAAATCGTCACCTTGTTCGCGGAAATAACAGAGTTCGCCTTTCAAGCGTTTTCCCATGCAACGAAGAAGAACTTGGAATTAACGAAGAAGTTTACTATCCAACATTAATGCAAATTCTTAAAGACAACAAAACAAAAGAAAAACGTCTTAAAGCAATTAAAGAAAATGCAAAACAACTTATAATAACAACATTAACAATTGACGACATTCTTGCAAGCATCAGCTACTATTTAGACATCTTGGCAGGGATTGGTCAATTTGATAACATCGACCACCTTTCAAACAGAAGAATTCAATCTGTTGGGGAACTTATTAGAAATGCATTCCGTTCGGGCGTTAACAAACTTTGCGTAAGCATGAAAGAAAGCCTTCAAGGAAAAGATTTAAGCGAGGTAACCCCTTCTCAAATCATTAACCCTCGTCCAATCAACAAGGCTCTTAAAGATTTCATTGCTTCATCTCAACTTTCGCAACTTATGGACCAAGCAAACCCACTTTCTTCTTTAACACAAAAGAGAAGAATTTCGGCTGTTGGCCCTGGCGGAATTAAGAAAGAAAGAGCAAGCGACGAAGTTCGTGATATCCACTACACCCACTTTGGCAGAATCTGCGTTATTGAAACTCCAGAAGGTCAAAGCATTGGTCTTATCAGCACTCTTGCTTCATATGCAAAAATTAATGAATATGGGTTCTTGGAAACACCATATAGAAAAGTTGACAAAGAAACAGGAATTGTTTCAAAAGTTAGCGAATATAAAATGGCAGATATTGAAGACACGGCATACATTGCCCAATCAATTGAACCATTAACAGAAGACGGCCGTTTCTTGAAAGACAGAATTGTTTGTCGCCATAAAAACACAATTGTTGAAGTTCCAAGAAAAATGGTTGACTATGTTGACGTTTCGCCAAGACAATTCATCTCGGCAGCAACAGCATTGATTCCTTTCCTTAACAGCGATGATAGTATGCGTGCTCTTATGGGAGCAAACATGCAACGTCAAGCTGTTCCTGTTTTGCGTCCAGAATCTCCAATTGTTGGAACTGGAATGGAAGCAAAAATTGCATACGATTGCGGCGCAATGGTAATTGCAAAAAATGACGGAATTGTAACATATGTAAGTTCTTCGCAAATTAAACTTATGACAAAAGACGGCGAAGAAGTTTACGACCTTATTAAATTCAGCAAAACGAACCAAGACACATGCATTAACCAAAAACCACTTGTTAAACACGGCGAAAAAGTTAAAGCCGGCGACATTTTGGCAGATGGCTACTCAACTCAAAACGGAGAACTTGCTCTTGGTAAGAACGTTCTTGCCGGTTATATGAACTGGGAAGGATATAACTACGAAGATGCTATCTTGGTTAGTGAAAGAATGGTTAAAGAAGATGTTTACACTTCAATAACTCTTAAAGCAGAAGAAATTAAGTGCAGAACAACAAAACTTGGCGACGAAGAAATCACAAGAGACATTCCAAACCTTGGCGAAGAAGCGCTTAGAAACCTCGACGAAAACGGAATTGTTAGAATTGGGGCAGAGGTTGTTCCTGGCGACATTCTTGTTGGAAAAGTAACACCAAAAGGCGAAACAGAATTAACACCAGAAGAAAGATTGCTTCGCGCAATTTTCGGCGAAAAAGCACGCGAGGTTCGCGACACATCGCTTCGTGTTCAACACGGACGCGGCGGCGTTGTTGTTGATGTTCAAATCTTCTCAAGAAAGAACAAAGACGAACTTGAGCCAGGCGTTAACATGATGGTTAAAGTTTATGTTGCTCAAAGACGTAAACTTTCCGTTGGCGATAAGATGGCTGGACGTCACGGAAACAAAGGTGTTGTTTCAAGAATCCTTCCAGTTTGCGATATGCCATATATGGCAAACGGACAACCTTTGGACATCGTTCTTAACCCTCTTGGAATTCCATCTCGTATGAACGTTGGACAGCTTTTGGAAGTTCACCTTGGACTTGTTGCACAAAGTTTAGGCTGGAAAGTTGCAACCCCAGTTTTCGATGGAGCAACAGCAAAAGACATTCAAGAACTTTTGGTTGCAAATAATTTCCTTGCAAACGGGAAAATTCAACTTTATGACGGCAGAACAGGCGAGCCATTTGCTGCTCCTGCAACTGTTGGTTATAAATATATGTTAAAACTTGACCACATGGTCGACAGCAAGATGCACGCTCGTTCAATTGGTCCATATTCCCTTGTTACCCAACAACCTCTTGGAGGAAAAGCGATGTTTGGCGGACAAAGATTTGGTGAAATGGAAGTTTGGGCTCTTGAAGCATATGGCGCGTCAAATGTTCTTCAAGAAATCTTAACAGTTAAATCCGACGATGTTGTTGGAAGAGTTAAGACTTATGAAGCAATTGTTAAAGGCCAACCAATTGCAGAACCTGGAATTCCAGAATCGTTTAAAGTTCTTGTTAAGGAACTTCAAGCCCTTGGTCTTGACATTAAAATTTTAACAGAAAATAATCAAGAAATTTCAATTGGAGAAATGACACAAGACGACATTTCGCCATTAACAAGAGAAGTTGAAGACGAACTTAAAGAAATCAACTTAGATTTCGACACTCCAACCGATGACGCAACATCCGACTTGCTTGGAGAAATTGAAAAAGACACAACAGCAACATCTTCCGAATTTGATGCTAGCGGACTTTTGGAAGATTTGGACGACTAGAATTTAACAAAAAAAATAGATTAAAACAGTTTAGTTTAGGAGAAAGAACTATGTTTGAGTTATCAAATTTTGATTCCATTAAAATTGGAATCGCATCGCCGGAAAAAATTAGAGAATGGTCTCACGGGGAAGTAACAAAACCAGAAACCATTAACTATCGCACGCAAAAACCAGAAAAAGATGGTCTTTTCTGCGAAAGAATTTTCGGACCTAAAAAGGATTGGGAGTGCCACTGCGGAAAATATAAACGCATTCGCTATAAAGGCGTTGTTTGCGATAAATGCGGCGTTGAAGTAACAAGCTCAAAAGTTAGAAGAGAGAGAATGGGGCATATTGAACTTGCTGCCCCTGTTACCCACATTTGGTTCTTCCGTTCTGTTCCATCAAGAATTGGAACAATTTTGGACATTTCTCCAAAACTTTTGGAACAAGTTGTTTACTATGTTAGCTACATCGTTCTTGATCCTAAAGCAACTCATTTCACTTATAAACAAGTTATTTCCGATAAAGAATATCGCGATGCTCTTGAAACATATGGGGCAGATGGTTTCACAGTTGGAATGGGTGCGGAAGCAGTTAAAAAACTTTTAAGCGAAGTTGATCTTGAAAAGGAAGACAAAGAACTTAAACAAATTTTGCAAACCGCAAAAGGACAAAAAAGATTAAAAGCAATTAAAAAACTTGAAATTGTTGATTCGTTCTTAAAGAGCGGAAATAAACCACAATGGATGGTTATGGACGTTATTCCAGTTCTTCCTCCAGAACTTAGACCAATGGTTCAACTTGACGGCGGAAGATTTGCAACAACCGACCTTAACGATTTATATAGAAGAGTTATTAACAGAAATAACCGTCTTAAAAAACTTTTGGAACTTGGCGCACCAGATGTTATCGTTAGAAACGAAAAACGTATGCTCCAAGAAGCAGTTGACGCTTTAATTGAAAACGGAAAACGCGGAAAAGCAATTCAAGGCGCAAAAGCAAGAGATTTGAAATCTTTAACAGCAATGTTAACAGGAAAACAAGGACGTTTCCGTCAAAACTTACTTGGAAAACGTGTTGACTATTCAGGACGTTCTGTTATCGTCGTTGGACCAGAACTGAAGATCTATCAGTGTGGTCTGCCGAAAGA
>CALHLT010000019.1:0-59319 GCA_938034555.1 uncultured Bacillota bacterium | reverse complement strand
GCTTAGGGAAAGAAGTTTTTCCAAATTTAATGACGGGGCAGCCAAAACGGGACAGCCAAAAAACTTTTAATTTTAAAATCAAAAAAACTCGCTTGATTTAAGCGAGTTTTTATTATATTTGAAATATTAAGCGTATGCGTCAACAAGCATAACTGTTCTTGTTTTGTTTGTTTCAACAATTTTTTCATATTTTGTTGGAACAAGGCTGTCTTCTTCGCCAATTTTTTGCGCATATGTGCAATAAACAGTTATGTAATCTTGAATTAACAAGAATGTTTTTTCAATTGTGTCGCCATTGATCGAAAGATTAAGGTCTGGAACAAAGGCGGAATAAGTTTCGTCTTCTTCTTTCATGAAAACAACTGGGAAAACATATTGATGCATTTTCAACTCCTAATCTAACTACGATTTTATCATAAAAAAAACGATATTCAAAATATTTTACGCTTTTTTCTATATATATTTTATTCAAAAGGTTTGACTTTATGGCATGTTTTTTATATAATTTTTCCCGTTAGGAGAAAATATGGATTACGCAAAATTAAATGAAAAATTAAACGGACTTTCAAGCGAAGTTGATATTCGACGCGCAAAAATTGAATTTTTGAAAGAAAATGGAGTTATTCCATATGTTGATAAATTCGAAAAAACAAACAGCATTTTGGAAGCAAGAAGTCTTCCTGAAGGAAGCAAAGTTAAACTTGCTGGGCGTGTTATTTTCAGAAGAATAATGGGAAAATTCGGGTTTTTGAGAATTCAAGACATTGAAGCATCAATTCAAGTTAGCGTTGGACGCAACGAAATTGACGAAGAAAGTTACGAATTCTATAAAAAACTTGTTGACATTGGCGATTTTGTTGGAATAACAGGCGAAATTTACACAACTCAAACTGGCGAAATTACAGTTCGTGCTTTTAAAGTTGACCTTTTAACAAAAGCAATGCGCCCTCTTCCAGAAAAATTCCACGGGCTTACAGACCAAGAACAAAAATATCGTCAAAGATATTTGGATCTTATTTCAAACGAAGAAAGCCGAAAAGTTATGATGGGAAGAAGCAAAGCAATGACTTTCATTCGTAAATTCTTAACAGACCATGGATTTATGGAAGTTGAAACTCCAATTCTTCAAAGCGCAGTTTGCGGCGCAAGCGCAAAACCTTTCTTCACGAAACATAACGCGCTTAATAAAATGTGCAACCTTAGAATTGCGCCAGAAACCTATTTGAAACAGGTTATTTGCGGCGGGTTCGATCGCGTTTTTGAAATGGGAAAAGTTTTCAGGAACGAAGGCATGGACACTCAACATTTGCAAGAATTCACAATGTGCGAGTGGTATGCTTCTTATTGGAACTTTGAAAATAACATTAAATTTTTCCAAGAATTCATCCGTTCCCTTTTAACGGAAGTTATTGGAACAACAAAAGTTATATATCAAGGAATTGAACTTGACTTTGGCGCAGAATGGAAAAGAGTTGACTACACAGCAACCATGCGCGAAATTTTAGGTTTTGATTTTGTTGGAATTAGTGATGTTAAAGAATTAATTTCAAAAGTTGTTGAAACAGGACTTTTCAAAGAAGATGATTTCGACGGAATTAAAACTTGCGGAGGAGTTATCGATTTCATCTATAAACGCAAAATCCGCCAAGACCTTGTTCAACCAACAGTTTTATATAACTATCCAGCATGCCTTGTTCCTCTTGCAAGAAGAAATGACAAAGACAATCGTCTTATTGATATGTTCCAAGTTCTTGCAGTTGGATGCGAACTTTGCAAGGCATATTCCGAGCTTGTTGACCCAATTGTTCAACGCCAAACTTTCGAAGAACAAGCAAAAGCAAAAAGTCAAGGGGACGACGAAGCAATGGATTTGGACGAAGATTTTATGCTTTCGATGGAGCACGGAATGCCTCCAATTTCTGGGCTTGGTTTTGGGCTCGACCGTCTTATGGTTGTTATGTTTAATCAACCTTCGGTTCGCGATGTTGTTTTGTTCCCACTCATGAAATAAAACATTATGAAATTAAACAAAAAGCGATAGGATATATCGCTTTTTTTGTTGCTTTGAAATTGATCTTTGGTTATAATTTTGGCATTTTCTTGACAAGACGCGTTTTTTTTGATATGATAGGCAAAGTTTAAAGGAGAAAAAATGAACACAAAATGGCTTAATAAGCTTAATGAAAAACAACTTGTTGGTCTTGAATTTTATAAAGGAAGCGAAATTGTTTGGGCAAGAAAAACCGAAGTTGAAGATAATTCAGTTGTTGAATTAATCTATCTTCAAGAAGGCGTTAATTGCGAGCAATTTAACAGATTTGTTGAATTTTTCAAAAGAAATTGCGAAAGCGAAATCCACGGCGAAAATGTTGAAAAGTTCTTAACAGAAAACGAATATGAAATTGACGAATACATGAACTTTTTTGAATATGACCCAGCGCACCCAGCGCAAACTTTCTTGACATATGCAAAAGAAAACGGAATTGGACTTAACTATGTTAAAGTTGACGGTGATTTTGGGCATGTTGCTCAAGCAATTGGAACGGGAAGTCCTTTCGATTCAAACTTTAATTTAACAAGCGAAAGTTTCCCAGAGAAATTTGTTAATCTTCTTTCAAATTTCTTCTATCAACCATATTTCTGCGAAGCAAAAATTGACCAACTTGAAGAAAGAAAATTGGAACTTGAAAAACTTGCAAAAACTCAATCCTATCAAGAAAGACTTGAAAACAAAACCGACACAAAAATTGTTAACTGCTTAAACTCAATTGCTGCATATCAAAAAGACTTAAATTTCTTTAACCAAAAATATGGCGAAAGAGAAATGGCAAAAACAGAAAAATTCTTAAATGAAATTGAACAAAAATATAATCTTGGTCAAGAACAATAATAAAAACGGCGTTAAGCCGTTTTTTTTATGTGATGTTTTTCCTAATGTTTTCAAGCGCGTTTTTCTCCATTCTGCTAACTTGCGCTTGAGAAATTCCAATTTCTTCGCTAACTTCCATTTGCGTTTTTCCAATGTAATAGCGAAGCATAATGATTTCTTTTTCGCGAGGGGAGAGGTTTGAAAGCGCTTCGCGAAGAGCAAACCTTTCAATAAGACTTTCAACATCATTTTTAGGATCGGCAACTTGATCCATAACCCTTATGCTTTCGCCTTTGCTTGAATAGATTGGGTCGGAAAGAGAAACAGTGTCGGAAATTGCATCAAGCGCAATTGCAACGGTTTTAACGCTTTCGTTCATGTCTTCGGCAATTTCGTCGAGAGTTGGGTCGGTGTTTTGCGATGCTGTAAGTTTTTCGCGAGATTGAAGCGCGCGGTATGCCGTGTCGCGCAAGCTTCGCGTAACTCGAACAGGGGTGTTATCGCGAAGATATCTTCGAATTTCACCAATTATCATTGGAACGGCATAGGTTGAAAATTTAACGTTCAAATCCATGTTGAAGTTGTCCATTGCTTTAATAAGCCCAACGCAACCAACTTGAAAAAGGTCGTCCGCTTTTCCTTTATTGCCGCCAAAGCGCTGGACAACGCTTAAAACAAGGCGTAAATTCGCAATGATAAACTCGTCTCGCGCAAATTCGTCGCCAGCCTTAACTTTTCTTAAAAGTTCCATAAGGTCTGCGTTTTTAAGTTTTGGAAGTTGCGATGTGTTAACCCCCGTAACAGAAACAATATTCGCCATAAAAAAACACCTCTTAATTGCTTAAAAGGTATTTTTTCCTTTAAAAATCTTTTTATTCTTTTTAATTTTTTTCTTTTTTAGTTTTGCTTTTGCCTCTTGAAATTGCTTTTCGTTTTAACATTAAAACAAAAACTAAAACGCAAACTCCAATAATTAAAAGAGTGTAGCCAAATATGAAATAAAGATGATTAAAATTAAATCCATTCCATGCAATAAGTTCTCTTCCAGCCTCAACTGCGTTTGCAAAAGGAAGCGCGCGTGCAAATTTCCCAAAGCCTCCAAGCCAGTTTAAATCCATCCATGCGCCGCTTAAAAAGGTTATAACAAAAACCAAAACATTCCCAAGCGAAAGAACGAGATTCGTTGAGCCCGATGTTCCAAGAATAATCCCAAGCGCAATAAAGAAAAGTGAGAAGAACCAAAGAAGAGGAATTGCAACTAAAATTCCAACTGTTGCTTGAAGCCCAACAACAAATCCAATTAAAAATGTGAAAACAATTTGAATAAGCGAGAATGCAAGGAAAGGAACAGAGTATGCCAAAACAAAATCGACAGGGCGAAGGGGAAGAGTTTGGAATCTTGCCATAAGCGAGTCGTCTTTATCTTTGCAAATGAAATTTGCAATTAAAATCATATCCAAGCAAAATCCAAGAACAATAATTCCAGGAAGAATTGCACCAACCTCAAAAATTGGAAGTTTTTCTGTTGCCGCTCTGTTAATTAAAACAAACATAATAAGCAAAATTGATGGAAAAAGAATTCCAAGCAAACTTGTCAGTGGGTCGCGAATCATTTCCAAGAAATTGCGTTTTGCAAGACCTTTAAATCTCATTTTTTTCTCCCTTAATAATTCGAATGTAAATATCGTCAATTGAAGGATTTGTTTCGCCCTCTTTTGCATATTTTTTCTTTAAGTTTTCAGGTGTGTCGAGTTCAATAATTTTCCCGCCTTTAATAACGCCAATTCTGTTTGAAAGTTTATCGGCCTCTTCAAGATAGTGGGTTGTTAAAACAATTGTTGTTTTCCCGCGAAGGCTTTTAATTAAATCCCAAAGTTCAATTCGCGCTTCAATGTCAAGCCCAAGAGTTGGTTCGTCCAAGAACAAAACTTTTGGCTCTGGCAAAAGAGCCATTGCAATTGAAAGACGGCGTTTGTTTCCGCCAGAAAGGTTTTTTGAAAGTTGTTTTGGATTTTTCAAAAGTTCAAATCTTTCTGCAAGTTCTTTTGCCTCTTTTTTTGTTTTTCCGCAAATTGCAGCAATCATTTCAAGATTTTCAAGAGCAGTTAAGTTTTTTGCAATTGCCGTTTCTTGAGGGCAAACAGCAATAACTTTTTTAACTTCATTTTCTTTTTGCAAAATGTCGTTTCCCAAAATTAAAGCTGTTCCGCTTGTTGGCGAAAGAAGGCACGAAAGAATTTTGATAAGCGTTGTTTTCCCTGCGCCGTTTGGGCCAAGAAGCGCAAAACATTCGCCTTCGTGAATTTCGAGCGAAACATTTGAAAGAGCAGTTAAATTTTTAAATTCTTTTGTTATGTTCTTAATTTCAATTGCTTCCATTTTAATAGTCGCTCCTAAGTTCAATTATAACAACATTGTTTTTTTGCGTTCCAACTCTGTTTTTGAAAACCGCAAATTCAACAATAACCTCATATAAATTATGTTCGTTAATGTAATCAATGAGTTTTTCAAAGCCTGGAACATTCCAAAGCCTGTCGTCAAAAAGTTCGCACGAAAGCGAAATTTCAGGGGTGGTGTAGATGTTGCGGTGGTTTGCATTTTGCGACGTGCTCGCGCTAAGCGTAACGAAATTGTCTTTAACGAAAATGTCGCCAAGTAAAACTCTTTCAAGCCCATTAAAAGAAACGGAAATTGAAAATTTATTTGCCGAAATTGTTTCCAAATATTTTTCTGCCTCGTCAAAGTTTTTAACAAATGCATATTTTCCCATTGGCGTGAAAATGTCGCGAATAATATATTCATTCGCAGGATTATCTTCAAAAAAATGTTTAACACGTTCTTTGTTTGTTTTGTCTAAAACCGCTTGTGGCATACAGTTAAGCCCCATTTGGTTAATAAATTCAATACTTTGTTCCTTATTTTTAATCTTTATCATACAAAAAGTATATCACTTTCTTTAAAAATATAAAAATATTTGAAAATCTTTTGTAAACGCCAAACAAAAAATAAATTATGAATTTGCTTTTTAATTTATTTAAACTTGGTTAATTTTTGTGCTATATAAATTTTAATTCTTGACAAATAATTCAAGTTAGGCTTATAATAACCTTGAAAGAAAAAAATAAAGGAGAAAATATGTTTAATTCGTTTATGTGGCATTGCAAACATATTTAGCATTCGCAAAAGAGAGTGTTTTGCGAGTGCTTCTTTGGCATTGCAAAACACATAAATGAATTGTCTTTAAATACAAATTTAAGTTGCTCGTTGGTGTGTTTTAGCAAAAACAAATCAACGGGCAAATTTTTATTATTTGGAGAAAAACATGGAAGAAAAAGAAATATTAAAAGAGCTTATTGCACTTAAAAGTTACAGTGAGCGCGAAAATGAAGGAATAATTAACTATTTAATTTCAAAATTTTCGAAATTTAGCGATGAAATTATCAAAGTTAAATGCGAAAATGACGAAAGGGAAAACCTTATTATTGGTGTTAACACAAAACTTAAAAATGTTAGCGGGGCAATTGTTCTTTCTGGGCACATCGACACAGTTGTTGCAAACGAAAAAGAATATGCAACAAATCCATATATTGCAACGGAAAACAACGGAAAACTTTTTGGGCTTGGAACAATCGACATGAAAAGTTTTTTTGCCTGCATTTTAAAAAACATTGAAAAACTTAAAGCACTAAGCATCCCAGTTATTATCGTTGCAACGAGCGACGAGGAAACAAGTTTAACGGGCGCGCAAGTTATTTCAAAAGAACTTAAAGAACTTAATATAAAGCCAAAATTAACAATTGTTGGCGAGCCCACAAACTTTTCAGTTTGCACGCAGGCGAAAAGTTGCATGGATAATGAGATTATTGTTTATGGGAAAAGTTGCCACAGCAGCATGCCTCAAAATGGAATTAATTCAAACTATATTGCCTCGCGCCTTATGCTTTACATTGAAAAACTTTGCAAAAAGTTTAAAGGAACGGTTTTAAATTCAAATGTTGTTTGTGGCGGCGAGAAAGTTAACATTGTTCCTTCGCAAACAAGAATTAAATTTAACATTCGCTCAAAAAGCCGAGCGAATTCCGAAAAAGCACTTAACTTGCTTAAAAAGTTCGCAAAAAAACTTGAAAAAAGATATGTGGGCTCTAAAATTGAGTTTACAACGCATCTTAATATTTTGCCGCTTGAAAAGAGGAAAAGCACTTTAATTAACTCAATTTTAAAGAAATTTAATTTGGAAGAAAGTTCTTTTCCTGCCGGTTGCGAAGCGGGGTTTTATGCGCAAGTTTGCGGCGGCGACGCAATTGTTTTTGGAGTTGGAGATCTTGCCCTTGCCCACAAGCCAAACGAATTTGTTGTTATTTGCGAACTTGAAAGATATTGCAAACTTTTGTTCGAAGTTGTTTCATATGTGCAGAATTTGAATTAAAGTTTTTGCCAAGACGCAAGGATATTGAAAAGTTGAAAGGAAAGTTTTCAATTTTATAAAGAACTATTGAAGTGTGAAAAAACAAATCGGTTTGCAAAATTTTATGGCAAAGAGAAAATAAAAAAAGCATATTTTGAATATGCTTTTTTGTTTAATATAATCTAACTTTTGCAAAGATTGGGAAATGGCTGCGTGGGAAAACTCCATTATATGTTTTTGAAACAACTTCGTAACTTATAATTTGAAACGCGTCCTTGGTTTCAAAAATGTAGTCCAATTTTGCTTGGTTTTCGCTTTCAACTTCAAAGTTGTTGTGAGTTATTGCGTTTTCGTCTTCAAAGCCAATTCCAATGTCTCCATTGTTTCGTTTGCTTTATGAATTGCTTGGGTGTTTGGAACGCAATTGAAATCACCCATAAGAAGAGCAGGAAGATTCTTTGATTGAAGTTTTTGATTAATCAAGTTAATGCTTCTTGCTTGCGTCTCAAGGGAGAGCATATCGAGATGTGTGCTTGCAACTGTGAAACTTCTTTCGGTTATCTTATCTTTCAAAACCGCCATTGTGCAAATTCTGTGATATGTTAAGCCCCAAGAGTTGCTCCTTCTTTCTGGCGTGTCACTAAGCCAAAATGTTTGTGAACTTTCAAGGGTGTATTTGCTTGACCTAAAGAAAATTGGATTGCATTCTTTAAGGTTGGTGTTATCTCTAAACTCATAAACGCATTCATAGCCTTCCAAAAAGTTTTTAAGGAATCTAAGTTGTTCTTCTTTAACTTCTTGGAAACAAATTATTGAAGGCTTTTTTTCATTTAAAAGTTTTGCAATTAAAAACGCACGATTAAACCAGCTTCTTTCTCCTTTGTCAACTTCGTTGTTTATGCAACGAATGTTATATGTCATAACACTAATTTCATCGTTATCTTCAGTATTCAATTCAATTTTATCGTTAAAGAAGTCGTATGCAATTTTTGTTTTAAATGAAAGGCAAAAAGTTGTAAGCAAAACTAAAATCAAAACACATGCGGCAAAATTAACAATTGTTCTAACTCTAAATTTCATCCTAAATTAATTATAACAAATAAATTTAATTAATGAGTAATAATTAAGATATATTAGTCAAAAAAATTTTCCCAAGACTTTTCCAAGTTTTTGTTAAAAAAATCACAATTTTAAAAGAGAAATTTCAAAAAAATAAATTTGAAAGATTGAATAAATAATTTTTTGATGACGATACTTTTTTGAAAAGAGAAAGGAGCAAATATGAATAAAGTTAATCCATTTTTAGAGAAAAATGCAATTGGGGTTGATAAATTCGTTAGCGTAAGCGACTATTGCCCAAAAGCATACGACAAGAAAAAGACATCGCCATACACGAAAACAAGAATTATTTTGCTTAACGGAACAGAGTTCGAGCAAACTTGGTTTTTGCACCAGTTCAGCAGAAACTGCAATAACAACGATTTGCGACGCGAAATTGCTTTAATTCGACGACACGAGCAACATCAACAAAAAATTATTTCGGGGCTAAAACCAATTGACGAAACCGACCTTGAAACAACAATTGCCTATGAGCAACTTGCAATTGATTTAACCGCAATTCTTGCAAAACATGTTAAAGATGTTTATGTTAAAAATGCGTTAAATTTTGCGTTGCTTGAAGATTTCGACCATTTATATCGCTTTGCAAACTTGCTTGAAATGGAGCAGGGAATTGATGCTAACACCTTAACTGGGGGCTACACGGAAATGACACCTGGAAGACCAACAATTGCCGAGCCTCGCCACCCTTTTGACGAAATCAATCGCCACATTGCAAAAGAACTTGCCGACCCATTCACAAAACTTGTTGTAAGCATCATAACCGCCGGGGAACAACAAACAATGAACTACTATATGAATATTGCGGGCTTCCATAAAAGCGAACTTGGCAAAAAATTGTATAGCGAAATTGCAATGATTGAAGAACAACACGTGACGGAATATGGAAGTTTAATGGACACAACTTGTTCGTGGCTTGAAAATTGGCTTGTTCATGAGTACACGGAATGTTATCTTTATTACAGTTGCTATGTTGACGAAACCGATAAATATATTAAAGAAATCTTCCACCAAAGATATCTTGAAGAATGCGGACATTTGCAATATGTTGCAAAACTTCTTAAAAAATATGAAGGAAAGCCTTGGCAGGCTGTTTACACTTGCGGCGGCGATTTCCCAGAACTTTTGCATTTTGAAGGAAACATTGAGTATATCCGCAGCGTTTTAAAGGAAACAATCAATTTTTCAAGACACAATGAAGACTATTGCTTGGTTGACAACTTGCAAAACAATTCGAATTTCTTTAAATATCAAAAAATGAACATTAAAAAGCCAGAGGAAATTCCAAGCCACCTCGTTATTGAAAAGCATATTAAACAATTTGGAAAAGACTATCGCTATGAAACCGTGAAAAATCCTGTTCAAGAGCTTCAAGACAGAAAGAAAGATAATGTTTCGGTTGCGCGAACAAAACGAAAATAAGGTGAAAATAAAACTCCTATTGTGCTAACAAAACGAAAATAAGAGGAAAGTAAAACTCTTTATTGCGCGAACCCTTGGGTTCGAATCCCGATATTAGCAATTTGTCCGCAGTTTTACGATGGTTTGCGAAAAACTGAGAGAAAAAAATAAAACTCTCTACTTACTTGGTAAATAGGGAGTTTTTGGTGTGGTGATCCCGACGGGAAAAGAGCAGAGCGCGCCCAGTGGGCGAAGAAGCGAATGCGATTTTCTGTGAGAAAGGGAGAATTTGAGCGAAAGCGAAAAGACGACCAATTTCGAACAGAGGCGTGAAAGCAAACAGCGTTTGCGGCGCGAACCCTTGGGTTCGAATCCCGACATTAACAATTTGTTTACAATTTGTCGATAGTTTGCGAAAAAGTTGGGGGGAGAAATAAAAAATAAAACTCTCTATTTACTTGGTAAATAGGGAGTTTTGCTGTGGTGATCCCGACGGGATTCGAACCCATGATACCGCCGTGAAAGGGCGGTGTCTTAACCACTTGACCACGGGACCAATTTTGGTAGCGACGGAAAGATTCGAACCTTCGACCTTTCGGGTATGAACCGAACGCTCTAGCCAACTGAGCTACGTCGCCATACTTATGAAACCTTCCGTTTCTTAAAACTGGTTGCGGGAGGAGGATTCGAACCTCCGACCTTCGGGTTATGAGCCCGACGAGCTACCTAGCTGCTCTATCCCGCGACAAATTGAATTTGTCAGGCGAGTTTTATAATAATATATACAAAAACTTTTGTCAACCATTTTTTAAAAATTTTTTAAACATATTTTTTCTTAAAAAATTATTGCGCGGCGGGGCAGTTTATGGTAAGATATCTTTATTAAGAGGTTTATAAATGGAATTAAGTGCAAAAGAAATTAAAGATGAATTAGACAGCGCGCGCAGCCTTGCGCTTTTCACGCATATTAACTGCGACTGCGACGGAATTGGGTGTATTCTTGGATTATATGATGTATTAACTAAAAATGGAAAAAATGTTCAGTTATTTTGCGACAGCGAAATTCCAGAGCGTTTTTCTTTTTTAAAAAATTATGAGAAAATAAATTTACACGAAAAAAACAACCAAGATGCGTTTAATAAAGAAGAGTTAAAGCACGAAAACGAAGTTGATTTTTCAAAATTTGATTTGCTTGTTTCTCTTGATTCTTCAAACACGCAGCGTCTTGGAAAATATGAAGAGGCATATAAAAACGCCGAAAAAACAATAAATATCGACCATCACGTTAGCAACACGAATTACGCAACAATTAACTATGTTAAAAGCTATTCATCTTGCGGGGAAGTTCTTTTTGAACTTTTAAAGGAAATGAACTTTGAAATTGAAGCCGATGCGGCAACTTGCCTTTTTGCAGCAATAAGTTCCGACACAAATCGTTTTTCAAACTCTAACATAACCGCGTTAACCCACAAATATGCAGGCGAACTTATCGACCTTGGCGCCGATTACGACACGGTTAACATCAATTTGCACAAGAAAAAGTCGATTGACCAACTTAAACTTATTGCTTATATGGCAAAAAAATTGCAATACTATAAGGGTGTGACATATTTCTATGCAAAACTTAAAGACCTTAAAAAGTTACACGTTAAATCAAGCGATGTAACAACTTTTATGCACATAATTTGTAATGTTGACGACTCGAAAATTAACATAACCGTTAAAGAACGCGGGAATAATGAATATCGCCTTGGACTTCGCTCAATTGAAAACTACGATGTTAATCGTGTTGCTTCTGTTTTTGGCGGCGGCGGGCATAAAAATGCGTCGGGCTGCAACATTCATGGCAATTTCAAAAAAGAATTTAAAAAAGTTTTGGACGAATGTGTTAAAGAAATTCAAAGAAACGACAATAAAAGCATGTGAGGAAACTTGAACGGAGTTATCGTGTTAAATAAGCCGGCGGGAATAAGTTCAAACACGGCGGCAAACATTGTTAAAAAATTAACTGGCGCAAAAAAAGCGGGGCATTTGGGAACTCTTGATGTTTTGGGCGACGGAGTTTTGCCAATCACTCTTGGCAAATCAACGCGCCTTTTTGATTTTTTTCTTCAAAAAAGAAAAACTTATCATGCAGTTTTTGCGTTTGGCTTTGAAACCTCAACTCTTGATGCAGAAGGCGAAATAACAAACGTTAATTTGAAGGCAGTTTCAAAGCAGCAAATTGAAAATGAACTTCCAAATTTTATTGGAAAAATTAAACAGCTTCCTCCTCAATTTTCAGCGCTTAAAGTTAATGGAAAAGTTGCTTACGACTTGGCGAGAAAGGGCGAAAAAATTGATCTTAAAGAAAGGGAAGTTGAAATCTTTTCCTTTAAACTTATTGGAAAGCCATCAAGCGAAAAATTGAACGAACTTAAAGAAAGATTTTTAGAGTTTCACTCTGAAAAAGAGTTTGAAGAAAAGAAGTTGGGAAAAGTTTTTGAAAACCAACTTTTCGAGTTTGAAATTGAATGCAGCGCGGGAACGTATATTAGAAGTTTATGTCGAGATTTGTCGCATAATACCGCAAGTTGTGGTACTATGCTTTGCATAACACGCACAAAATGTGGAAAATTTGATATTAAAAACAGTTTTACACTTGATGAAATTAAAAACGGAACATATGAACTTTTAAGTTCTTTTGATGTTGTTGATTTGCCAGTTTTAAGTTTGTCAAGCGAGGAAGGAAAAGCAATTTTGGACGGAAAAAGTGTTTTTAAACTTCCTGTTTTAAGCGGACAATTTAAACTTGTTTGCGGAAATAGATTTTTTGGAATTTCTAACAATTTTGATGACGGAAAAATTAAAGTTGAAACATTTTTATTGGAGGAATGATGGAAGAAATTTTGTTCGGCCCTTCGGGGAACAGCAAGTTGTTTTATGACCTTGGATATAAGAGCAGTTTGCAAGCGCCCGCATGGCTTAAAAGCCTTGGACTTAACGCCTATGAATATTCTTTTGGAAAGGGATATATCATGGGAAGCGAAAAAGCAGCAGAACTTGGAAAAGTTGCTTTGGAAAACGGAATTACAATGAGCATCCACGCGCCGTATTACATTAATTTTGCAAACGAAAGCGAAGAAATGGTTGAAAAATCGTATGGTTATGTTTTAACTGGGCTTAAATTTCTTAAACTTATGGGCGGAACGCATCTTGTTTTTCACGCGGCTTCGCAAGGGAAACTTTCGCGCGAAAGAGCGCTTGAACTTACGCGAAACAGGCTTGAAATTCTTGCAAAAAAAGTTAAAGAAAATGGTTTTGGGAATTTAACTCTTTGCCCAGAAACAATGGGAAAACCAATGCAAATTGGAACATATGAGGAGATAATCGACCTTTGCACGGTTGATGAAATTTATGTTCCAACTTTCGATTTTGGGCATATCTATGCGCTTAACCTTGGGAATTTTGGAACATATGAGGACTATCGAAAAGTTTTTGAACTTGCAATTAAGAAACTTGGCTTTGAAAGGGCATCGAACTGCCACATACATTTTTCGATGATTGAATATGGCGGCAAGGGCGAAGTTCGTCACTTAGATTTTGATAATGGACAATATGGGCCAAATTTTGAGCCGCTTATGAAAGCAATTAAGGATTTGGGGCTTAAACCAATGATAATTTGCGAGTCGAGAGATAACATGGCAACAGACGCGCTTGCGCTTAAAAATGCGTTTGAAAGGGCATAAGAACATAAAAAATTGTTGCAAATGCTTGAAAATTATGTTATAACTTACTTTGGAAAAAATAAATTAAGGAGATTTTATGATTACAGCAGGCGATTTTAGAAAAGGCGTTACTTTTGAAATGGACGGAAACATCTATTTAGTTGTTGATTTCCTTCATGTTAAACCAGGGAAAGGTTCTCCATTCGTTAGAGCAAAAATTAAAAACATCGTAACAGGTCAAGTTCTTGAAAGAACTTTCAACCCTTCGGATAAATTCCAAGTTGCAGTTATTGAAAGAAAAGAAATGCAATACCTTTACAACGAAGGCGAAATTTTCTATTTCATGGACATGGAAACTTACGACCAAATTCCTCTTAACAGAAGCCAAGTTGAAGATGCGCTTAATTTCATGGTTGAAAACATGATGGCAACAATTCAATTCTATAAAGGCTCTCCATTCTCGGTTGAACCACCAATGTTTGTTGAACTTACAATAACCGATTGCGAACCAGGAATTCAAGGCGACACATCAAAAGCAGGCTATAAGCCAGCAAAACTTGAAACTGGCTACACTCTTAACGTTCCTCTTTTCGTTAACCAAGGCGATAAAATTCGCGTTGACACAAGAACTGGAACCTACATGGAAAGAGTTAAGTAAGAAAATTAATGCTTGAACTAATCAAGCATTTTTTTATAAGAAAAATAACACAAAAATTTAATTGTTTTCAATTTATTTTTCTTAAAGAAAAACAAAAACTTGCGAGAAAACCCAAATTTCGCAAGTTTTTTTTGTTACCTTAAAAATACCTTACAATATGGAACAAAACTTTGAAGAAACATTTTTAAAAATCTTCCCTCAGCCTCTTGCTTTGGCTCTTTTAAGGCATGTTAATTTGCAGCAAGTAAACGAAATTCGGCTTCGCCAGGCGCGTCCAGCAATTGTAACGCTTGGCGCAAATTCCTATTATCTTTCGGAAAATGGAATAACCAATAAAGAATCCGACGCAATTGTTGTTTCCAAGGCGGACATTGAAAACATTGTTTTTCGTGCAAGCGAATGTTCAATTTACGCCGTTAACGACCAAATTAAACAAGGCTTTTTAACAATTGAAGGGGGAATTCGAATTGGAATTGCGGGAACAGCAGTTTGCGAGGAAAACAGAGTTAAAACAATTAAAAATTTCACTTCGCTTGTTATAAGAATTCCGCATGTTATTAAAAATTGCAGCCTTTCGGCTTTCAGATACATTTTGGATAAGGGAGTTTTTCGAAACACGCTTATTGTTTCGCCTCCAGGAGCGGGAAAAACAACTTTTCTTCGCGATTTCTTGTTCCAACTTTCATCGAGGAACATTTGCCTTAGCACGCTTGTTTTGGACGAAAGAGGAGAAATTTCGGGCGGAACAAACCTTGAACTTTTAAACAGCAATTTTTGCGATGTTCTGTCGTTCATTTCAAAAAAGGAAGGGTTTGTTTTTGGAATTCGCGCGCTTTCGCCTTCAATTGTTGCGTGCGACGAACTTGGCGGGGAAGAGGACTTAAAAGCAATTGAATATGCGGCAAATTGCGGCGTTGGAACAATTGCAACTGTCCATGCGGCAACAGTTGCCGAACTCCTTAAAAAACCGTGCTTCGAAAAACTTTTGGAGAAGAAAATTTTTGAAAGATATGTTGTTCTTTCGTCAAGAGAAGGGCCGGGAACATTTGAAGGGGTTTTCGACGAAAATTTTTCGCCAATTTTCAGAGGAGAAGAATGAAATTTATTTTAGTTGGAGTTGTTCTTGTTGGAATGGGTTACATTGGCTTTGGACTTGCAAGGTTTTATCGAAGGCGCAAGCGATTTTTTGCCGATTTAATTTTGTTCTGCGAAAAACTTTGCGTTGACATAAGTTTTTCAAAAGAAACTTTAAACACAATTGTTTCAAGCAACTTAACAAATTTTTCAAAAGATTTTAAAAATGTTTTGGAAAGATATTTAGACTTTCTAAGCCTTAAATCAAGCGAAGTTACGCCAAACTTGTTGTTTAAGAACTCAACGCTTATTTCAAATGAAGAACAGGAAAACATTGCTTTGTTTTTCAAAAGCCTTGGACGTCTTGATGCAAGCAACCAGGTTGCAGAAATTAATAATTTTAAAACAAAGTTTTTAAGTTTTCAAAGCAGGGCGGACGAAGAAAACAAGAAGTTTGGGTCACTTTCGTTAAAACTTATGCTTCTTTTTGGAGCGCTTGTTGTTATCATTTTAATTTAAAAATTGGAGGGGAAAGATGGGCGTTGAAATCATTTTTAAAATTGCAGCGGTTGGAATTATAACCGCGGTTGTTAATCAAATTTTAAAGCACTCAAACAAAGAGGAAATTGCAACTCTTTCAACGCTTGCTGGGCTCATTGTTGTTTTGCTTATGGTGCTTAATTTAATTAACACTCTTTTCGACACAGTTCGAACAATGTTTAAACTTTAATTAAAATTGGGAGCAAAATTTGGAAATTTTCAGAATCATCGGAGTTGGAATTATAACCGCAATAACGGCCTTAATTGTTCGTCAAGTTAAGCCCGAAATTTCTGTTATCATAAGCATAACAGGCGGAATTTTAATGCTCCTTATTATTGCAAACAGTTTAACAAGCGTGTTCGACACTTTCAGCCAAGTTATTGAAAAAAGCGGGCTGACAAAAGGTCTTTTTTCAACAATTTTAAAGATTGTTGGCGTTGGATATATAACCGAGTTTTCCGCTTCGCTTTGTCAAGATGCGGGTGTTAATTCTGTTGCCGATAAAATTTTGCTTGGCGGGAAAATTGTTATTCTTGTTCTTGCGCTTCCAATTGTTTCGAACATAATTGAAATTATTTCGGGGCTTTTGCCATGAAAAAATTTAATTTTAAAGAAAACAAAAAACTTAAACTTGCAAGAAATGTTTTAATTTTTCTTGCAATTTTTGCGCTTGTCCTTTTCCAATTTTACCCGCAAATTTCGGTTGTTTATGCCGATGAAGTTGAAGAAAAAAGCCTTGAACAACAACTTGAAGAAAGCATTAAAGGGCAACTTGAAAAACTTAATTTTTCCAACATCGACGATGTTCTTTCGTCGCTTAATTCAAACGAACTTGAAATTTTTGGCGCAAACAGTTTTAAAGGAAAAATTGAAAGCGTTATTAATGGAACTTTTGCAACGGGGCAGAAATCAATTTTCACGGCAATTGTTAACCTTGTTTTTGACGACATTTTAAAATATGTTCCTCTTCTTGCCTCAATAATTATTATTGCAATAATTTGCGGGTTTGTTTCAAACATCAAAAGTGAAAACAACGGAAAATCAATTGGCGACATAATCCATTTCGTTTGTTATGGCGTTATCATAATTTTAACAATGACGGGCGTGACGCGGCTTATAACGTCAACATCAAACACAATCCAACTCATTAAAACACAAATGGAAGTTGTTTTCCCAATTTTGCTAACACTCATGACGGCAATTGGGGGAACAGCGTCTGTTGCGGTCTATCAGCCAGCAGTTGCGTTTTTAAGCAGTTTCATTATGCAAATTTTTGCATCAGTTTTAATGCCTCTTTTCATTTTCATGATTGTTTTCACAATTGTTTCAAACATTTCAACAAATGTTAAACTTGAAAAATTCACTAAGTTTTTTGGCTCGGCATTCAAATGGATAACAGGAACGGTTTTCACAATTTTCATGGCATTTTTGGCAATTCAGGGAATAACCGCAAGCACCTACGACGGGGTTTCAATTCGAACCGCAAAATATGCCATACGCTCCTATGTTCCGCTTCTTGGCGGCTATCTTTCCGAAGGGTTTGATGTTATTCTTTCGTCAAGCATGCTAATTAAAAACGGGGTTGGAGCAAGCGCGCTTGTTTTGATGTTTGCATCGGTTGTTTCGCCAATTGTTCAAATTGCTGTTTTCTCGCTTGTTTTAAAACTTGCCGCCGCAATTTTAGAGCCACTTACCGACAGCCGCGTTTCCGAATTTATCTTTACAGTTGGCAAAACCTTAACCTATCTTGCAACAATGATAATTGGCGTTGCTTTCATGTATTTAATAACAACCGGGCTTATCATGTGTACGGCAAACTACATTTAAAATTTTTGAGGAAAATTTAATAAAAGGAGGGGAAAAATGAGCGGAATTTCGGCTTGGGTTATGGCAATTGCGGGCGTTTGCGTTCTTGGGGTTTTAGTCGATTTAATTTTGCCAAACGGGCAAACGAAAAAGTATATTAAAGGCATTTTTGCGTTTGTTGTTGTTTTGGTTGTTGTTTCGCCCCTTCCTTCGCTTTTTAATAAGGATTTTTCACTTTCAAACATTTTCAAAGAAGACGACGCAATGATAATTCAAGAAGACTTTATTTTCAAAGTTAATAAAGACCGAATTGAAAGTCTTGAAAACATGATTGAGGCGGACCTTTCGGAGCAAGGAGCAAGCGAAATTAAGATTACGCTTAGCGCAAACATTTTCACGGACAAATTAAAGATTGATGCTGTTTTTGTCGATTTAAGCCGAATGGTTCTTTCTTCAAATTTAGAGCATAAAGATATTAATGAACTTGTTATAAAAAGCGTTTTAAAATATGTTCAAATTGAAAAAGACAGCATTGTTTTCTGCTAGGGAAAAACGCTTGAAAGGAGGAGAAAAAGTTGGAAGAAAAAACAGAGAAAAAAGGACTTTTTTCAAACTTCAAGTTTTTTCAAAAACTTCGAAGCATTAAGCACATCGAAATTATTGTTGCCGTTGTTCTTGCTGCTGTTGTTCTTTTAATCTATTTTTCAACTTTCAAAACCTCTTCCAAAGGCGAAACCACGCAAACAACTTCAGTTTCGGAATATGCCGCAATGATTGAAAGTAAACTTTCAAACATAATTTCAAAAATTGACGGCGTTGGAAATGTTTCGGTTATGGTTACGCTTGCAAGTGGGCCCGAATACGTTTATGCAACAAACGACGAAGAAAAAATTAATAAGAACGAAGGAAACGGAAACTCAACAACTTCCAAAACAACAACTTCTTCTCCAATCATTGTTTCAAACGATGCAATCATTGTTAAAGAAATAATGCCAGAAATTGGCGGAATTGTTGTTGTTGCGAAAGGAGCAGAAAGCACAAAAGTTAAACTTGAAATTATCAAAGCAATTCAAGCATTGGTTGATGTCCCGCAGGCCAACATTGAAGTTTTGGCGGGAAAATAATTTAAAAAGGAGATTTAATTTTATGAGCAAAACGAAAAAAATAATTATTTTGTCGGTTATGGTTGCGCTTTTGGTTGTAACGGGGTATCTCAACATTGCTTTAAATAACAACGCAACACAGCAGGTTTCAAATCAAAATTCAAACCTCGATTTCTATTCTTCCTATCGTGCAGATAGAGACGCTTCAAGAGAAGCAGCAATTTTATACTATAAAGGCATAATTGCCGACGAAACAAGCAGCCAAGAAGCAAAGGACCTTGCAGAAACAAGCCGTCAGGCGCTTGTTGACGCAATGGAAACAGAACTTACAACCGAAGGCTTGCTTAAGGGTCTTGGCTTTGAAGACGTTGTTTTAACAACAACAACTGAAAATATTAATGTTATCATTAAAGCAAAAAGAGAGGATTTAACCGACGCTCAACTTGGTCAAATTGGAACAATTGTTTTCGAGCAAACAAAAAGACCTCTTGATAACATTCGCATTATCCCAGCCGAATAATACAGTGGGCTTGCAAACATAAATTACGTTTGCGCAAAAAACTTTAATCTAAAACTTTAAAAAAATTGGTTTTTAGGAATTCCTTTTTAAAAATCACCTTAAAAATTTCACATAAAAAAAGAGCCAAGACGGCTCTTTTTTGTTTGTTATTTGGTGTTATATAAAAGATTTTTGGCAAGTTTTGTTCAGTTTTTTAACTAAAAAGCTCTTTTTTGCGCTCAATCATTTCGTCAATTCTTGAAATATATTCTTCAATAAACTTAACGTTTGCGCTTCTTTCAATTCGGTTTTCAATTGAGAAAACACGCTTTGAAATTGCATTTGCGCCGCAGGCAAGAACCGAGCAAGTTTCTTCCATGCTGTCAACATTAAAAATGCAAACAGTTCCTTTCTGGCAATAACCAACATTTTCAAGCCCAAGCGGTGTGTTTTTTTGCTTATACATATAGTATGGCAAATAACCTTCTTCGTGAAGCCGTTTGGACGAGTAGTCAATCATTTTTTTAACTTCTTCTGGGGCGGCGCAGTCAAAGGCTGAAATGTCTTTTGTTTTAATTGCTTCGTTTGTTAAATTCGAGCCGCGTTTAAGAGCAAGAGAATGGATTGTTATGTTCGCTGGCGCCATTTCAATTGCTGTTTCAATTGATTTTTTAAAGGTTGAAAATTTTTCGCCAGGAAGCCCGGCAATAAGGTCGATGTTAACATTAAATCCAAATTCAACAGCCATTGCATAGGCGGAAATGACATCTTTAACAGTATGTTTTCTTCCAATAAGTTTAAGCGTTTTTTCGCAAAAAGTTTGTGGGTTAACGCAAATTCGAGTTACATTGTTGCGCTTTAAAACTTCAAGTTTTTCGCGAGTTATTGAATCTGGTCGGCCCGCTTCAACAGTGAATTCAACCGAAGGATAGGAAAGTTGACTTAAAATTTTGTCAAGTTCTTGTGCAGAAAGGACGCTTGGCGTTCCGCCGCCAATATAGATTGAGCGAACAATGAGATTTTTGTTGTTAATAATTTGTTTAATTTCGGCAATTTCTTTAAGTAAGCAATCAATATATGTTGGAACAATGTCTTTAACTTTGTCATATTCCGACGAAATGAAACTGCAATATTTGCATCTTGAAGGGCAAATTGGAATGTTAACGAAAATGTCAACAAGACTGTCGTTTTTTATTATACAATTTTGATTTGAAACAATTTCTTTAAGAAGTTTTGCTTTACTTTCCGAAAGACAATAGTTTTGCATAAGCGTTTCTTTAAGCATATATTTTGAAGTTCCGTTTTCAAGAAGGTCATAGGCAAGTTTTGTTGGACGAACACCTGTTATCGAACCCCATTCAAAAGTCTTGTTAAAATGCTTTGAAAGGGCAAGATAGAACGCGCGCTTTTCGTCGTTCTTTTCTTTTAAATTTGTTTTTGGGAAAGTGTAGGTGTTTTCATCAATTGTAATTTTGTTTTCGGTTTCTGTTTTTTCAAAAACAATTGTGTGGTCATCTTGTTTTTCAAAGGTTGGAAAGAAAAGCGAAAGAATTTCGCCAAGTTCTTTTTCATAGTTTGTTCCAATGTATGTTACGTTCATATTTTCCTCGTCCTACTTATTAATTTGTTTTAAGAAATTAACTGTTGAAAGAATTTTAGATTTTGAAAGGTCTGTCTTTTTGCCGTCTTGAATTTCAAGCGTTAAAGTTTCGCCGCTTGTAACTTTAATTATTTCAAGTTCGCTTAAAACAAGATAGTAGATATAGAAACAATTAAACGGAATTTTAATCGACTTGCAAATTGAGTTATACAAATGGGAAAGGTTTAAGAATTTCTGACCGTTAAATTGTTTAAGTTTAACAAAGAAATCGGCAAAAGCGGCTCTTGAAAGATTAAGAGTTGAAAAGAGTTTTAGGGAAAGAGCCAAAAGAAGGCAAGAAGATTGTTGCGCTTGTTTTCTTTGAAATTTCGTTTAAATAGGATTTATCCAAAACTGGTTCAAGAAAGACAATTTTCTTATAGTTTTTGAAAATGTTAAGGTTTGTTGGATAGAGATAGAGCGCGTTATAGGCGGAATCGGACGAATTGTTGAAAACAAAAAGTTCGGAGATGTTTTTGCTTGTGTAGTCCTCAACAAAACTTCGATAGGACGCGCTTCTTGTTGAAACAAAAATTGTTCCAAAAGGGCAGCCGTTGCATTCCGCAAGAAGTTCAATCAATTTTGGTTTATCATAGTATTCAATTTTGCAGTTGCCTTCTGTTTCAAGATATTTAAGTTGTTCGAAAGCAAACGCGTCCAAACTTGCCGAAAAACTTTTGTCAAGTTCAAATCCGCCGTCAAAATTCTTAACAATTCCCTTAATTAAAGAGCCTTGTTTGTTTTGTATTTCGAAAATAACATTTTTTCTTTTTGCATATTTAAGCGAAAAATATTTTTCCGTGCAGTTGAAATATAACAAACTAAGTTTGCCAATGTTGATGTTATAGTGGGTTGAAAAGTTTTTAAGTTGCGAAATTTTTGCGTTTGAAGACGAAATTTTGAAAAGTGGTTTTGAGTTGTTAAGACCAAATGGTTCAAACTTTTCAAGTTCGGAAAGAAACTTATCCGAAATCATACTTTCCTCAATGTCAAGGTCGTAGTAGTAGATTGGCATAAACGCCTTCGAACTTACTTTTGACAAAATGAAATTGTTAACACGACTTGCAAATTCATTGAAGTGTTGTTTTTTAAGGCAAAGCCCAGCCGCCATTTTATGCCCGCCAAACGTTTCCAAAATGTCTTGCATACTTGAAAGAAGTTCGTGGACATTAACATCTTGCAAACTTCGCGCCGAACCTTTTAAAACGCCGTCTTCTTCCGAAAAAAGGAAAGCAGGGCGGTTGTAGGTTTCAACAAGACGCGCGCAAACAATTCCTAAAATTCCGCTGTCCCAGTTCTTTGAGCAAAGAACAATTGCGCGAAGGGAAGAAAGGTTAACATTTTTAAGCATGTTAATGCAATCTTCATAAACATCGTTGCACGCTTTTTGGCGGCGGGTGTTATGTTCGGCGATCTTTGCAATTTGCGCTTTAATTAAAACGGGGTTTGTTTCAAGATAGAGTTTAAGAGAATCGGCTGCGTCGCCCATGCGCCCGCTTGAGTTAAGTTTTGGGGCAATTTTAAAGGCAATGTCGGTTGAATTTGCGTTTTTAATTGAAACTTTGTTTTCTTTGAAAAGTGCTTTAAGCCCAATTGGTAAATATTTTTCAAAAAGTTGAAGCCCAAGAGAAACAATTGCACGATTTTCGCTTGTTAAAGAAACAATATCGGCAATTGTTGCAATTGCTGCAATTGGCAAAAATTCTTCAGCCTCTTCCTTTCCTAAAAGCGCTTGAGAAATTTTAAATGCAACACCTGTTCCGCAAAGGTCGTGGAAAGGGTAGGGTTGATTTAAAATTTTTGGGTTAACAATAATTGAGTTTGGAAGCTGGGCTGGAATTTCATGGTGATCGGTTACGATAACATCAATTCCAAGACTTTTTGCATAGTCAATTTCGTCTTTGCAAGAAATTCCGCAGTCCACGGTTATAATAAGTTCTGGCGCAAATTTAGCGTTAATTTTGTCGATAACAGCGTTTGTTAGGCCATAGCCGTCAACAAATCGATTTGGAAGATAGTATTGCGCGCTAACTCCAAGTTTTGAAAGGGTTTTAAGCATAATTGCTGTTGCGGAAACCCCGTCAACATCATAGTCGCCAAAAATTAAAATTCGTTTTTTGTTTTGAATTGCATTTTTAATTTTGTCGGTTGCTTCTTTCATTCCAGAAAGCAAAAATGGATTGTTAAAATCTTCTTTTGTTGGGTTAAAAAATTTTAATATTTTTTCTTTTGTTGTGAGCCCGCGCGAAAACAAAAGCTCAACCGTTTTTTCGCAAAGGTTAAGTTCTTTCGACATATCGCAAATTAGCGCAAAGTCGTCTTTTGCGTTATAAAATTTTTGTTGTATCATGATAAAAAACCTTGTTTATGTGCTTAAAAAGCACAACCTATTCAATGATAGGATACCACAAATTAAGTTTCTTACAAAACAAAAAAGAAAATCTTTTCAGATTTTCTCTTTTAAAATTTATTTTTTTTCCTATTCTTCTTCTGGTTCGTCGAAGAAAATATACATGTTAGCCAAGGTTTCGCAGCAAATCATAAATTCGTTAAAACGCTTTTTTGCGTTTGAAGAAGTGATTTCACCTTTAATTTCGCCTTTTTCAATTCTGAAATGATAGTGGTTAACAACATCGGAAATGCATTTTTTAACGTCTTGTGCTGTAAGCTCATACATTGTGCTCATAAATCTTAATGTGTTTTTGTTGTCGGTTATGAAGAATGTGTCGGCGTCCTTTTTAATGAAAATTCGAAGCGCAGCGCCTTTTTTAAACTCAATTCCTGTTTTAATTTCAACAAAAGAACTGTCGATTCTTAAAATATCATTTTGTTTTTGAATTAAATCAATAATCTCGTCCATTTCTTGCCTCTCTTTGTTTTTTATGTTTCATTTTTTTGTTATAGTTTTTCATGTTAACTCTGCTTCCGCCAGTGTAGGCATCTTTAATTCTTTGAATGCTTTGCGTTTCAAAGATTTTTTCGTCTCCAGAATAAAGAGGTTCTTTATCTGTTTCTCGTGCTTCTTCGGCGCTTTCAAAGTGGAAAATTGAATGTTTTTTCTCATACTTCGGAGCAGGGGAAGAATTTTTAGTTAAAGAAGGAATAACATAGTCCTCGTCAAAAATTTCTGTTCCCATTTCTTCAATAACTTCTTCGTCAATTTCTTTGTCGGTTTGTCTTGCTTGGCTAGCAGTTTCAACAAAAATTTTACGATGTTTTTCCTTTTCTTGTGGTTTTGGTGATAATTTTTCCATGTCTTTAAGGGTTGTTTTTTTAGCAGGTTTTTGCGCGTTTTTCAATGCTTCTTCGCGCTTTTCAAAGAATTCGCCTGCCATTGTAAGTTTTCCAGGAAGATTTTTGAAATCCATTTTAATGTTATATCTTTTAAAGAAAAAGTTTTTTGCTTCTTCGCAGTTGTTGAAAGACGTGAAAGGAACAACTTCTTGTTTTCCCATAATTTGCGATTTCAAAATTTCTTCTGCGTTATATCCTTTGTTTTGAAGAGCCTCAAAAAGCGAAATGAACGCGCGTTTGTTTGTGTAGTGGAGATGAGCCATTCCGCGAACAAATCTGTTTTGATTTAAGTCGGTGTAGTGCTTGTTTCCGTCGTAGAAAAGATTTTGGTGGACAGGTGTTGGGTCGTATCTTTCGCAGTTAACATAGTCTTTTCCGTTTAAAACAATTCCAAAACTGGATTTAAGAAAACTTTTTTTCTTTCCTTTAACAATTGATTCTTCTCTTTTGAAATTGAGTTGGAAAGGAATGTATTCTCCGTCCATTTTTCCAATTAAAAGCATTCGAATTTCGTCGGTTGACGAATTTCCTTCTTTTTTATGAACGTGTTGAATTTTTGCAAGGTGTTTATCGCATGATATAAGGCGATCAACAAATTTTTCCTCCAAAGGAATTGCAACTTTTTGAATTTTCGTAAAATATGAACGCGTGTCGAAAGCAATGTTGTCGATAAGCATGTTTTTCGAAATGCTGTAGTATCTAATTGGGTTATATCCCAAAATTGAAAGAACAGCGTTTGAAATTGTTAAAGAAACTTTTTCAACGTCCTCTTTTGGGGTCAGTTTCAAGGTTAAGTCTTTTGCAGTTACTTCTTTAATTGGAACAAGGGTTTTTCCATATTCATTTGTTTTTAAAACTGGTTTAAATTCTTTCATTTGTTCTCCGTTAGTTCAAGTTTAAAGCATGAACCCCCAAAAGTCAATACCAAATGTTGATTTAATAAAAATATATGCTATAATATGCATATGTTTCCAATAACAAAAAATTGGTTTGAACTTTTAAAAAATGAATTGAATTCAAAGGAGTTTAAAGAGCTTCAAACTTTTTTAAACAATGAATATGCAACTTACAAAATTTATCCAGAGGCAAAAAATGTTTTTAACGCACTAAACTTGGTTAAATATGACGATGTTAAGGTTGTTATAATTGGGCAAGACCCATATCATCAGCCACACCAAGCCCACGGGCTTTGTTTTTCCGTTTTGGAAGGAACAAAACTTCCTCCTTCGCTTCAAAACATTTTCAAAGAAATTGAAGATGAAACAGGGAAAAAGCCAAACACAAACGGAAATTTAACTTCTTGGGCAAAGCAAGGTGTTTTGCTTTTAAACAGCGTTTTAACCGTTCGCGAAAGTTGCCCAAATTCCCATAAAAACAAGGGCTGGGAACTTATAACAAGCAAAATTATTAAACTTTTAAGTGAAAGAAAAGACCCTGTTATTTTCCTTCTTTGGGGCGCAAACGCAATTCAACTTGGAAAAGACATCGACAGGTCGAGGCACTATGTTTTAACTTGTGCCCACCCAAGCCCTCTTTCGGCATATAACGGATTTTTTGGCTGTGGACATTTCAATAAAACAAACGAAATTTTAAGAAAACTTGGGAAAAAAGAAATTGAATGGTAGCATATTTTAGCATTGACAGAAACTTAAAACTGGCTTAAAATATAAATAAGGAAGGTGAATTATGGGCTGGATTGTTGCGCTTGCAAGCATTGCTGTTGTTGGGCTTTTAATTGTTTTGGCTTTTGGGATTAAAAAGGGCAGAGCAAAGAAACTTAAAGACGGGCAAAAACCAGAAAAAAAAGAAAGAAAACCATTGTTTCCAAAAATGAAAAAAATGAGAAAAAATGAAAATGGGAAACTTGACACAAAGGGTTCCTATTGCGACACAATTGATAAATTCCTCTATCGCAAAGAAATTAAGGTTTACGTTCTAATTAATAAAGTCTTGCCAAAAGGTTATATTGCTTTTCCAAAAATTTCGCTTAAATCAATTTTAGAGCCAGTTGGAAGCCATGCTCTTTACGACGCAGTTAAAAGCAAAGTTGTTGATATTGTTATTTTCGATCGCGAAACAATGAAACCAAAAGCAGTTGTTGACATTTTCGACGGAAGCATTGGCGACGAACAACTTGACACTTTTTCGCCAGTTGTTGTTGACGCGCTTAAAAGCGCGGAGCTTCCAATTATTTCAATTAAAGTTAAAACTGACTATGACCCAAGCGAAATTGAAAAACAAATTTTTGAAGCACTTGGCTTAAACTATAACCAAAACGAAGACGACGGGAACGAAAAGACCGACGAATAGAAATTCATAAAAATGAATAATTATGCATGAATATGCACCAGCAAAAATTAACATTTGCTGGTGTTTTTTCATATACAAAATAAATGGAAAAAAACGGAGAAATTGTTGTTTCAAAAAAACAATTAATAAAAAACATTGATGAAATTAAAATAATTGCGGGAAACAAAAAATTTTGCGCAATGGTTAAGGCAAATGCCTATGGGCATGGACTTGAAAAAATTGTTGAGTTGTTAAGGAATTCGGTTGATTTATTTGGAGTTGCAAACATAAACGAGGCGCTTAAAGTTAGGGAAATTTGTCCAAATGCAAAAATTTTGATTGTTGGGAAAACGCGGTTTTTTAAAGAGTGCGCAAAAAACAATATAAGTTTTGTTATTGAAAATTTTTCACAGTTTGAAAATTTACTTTTGCAAGTTAAAAATAAGGGAATTAATGGTTGCATAAATATTCATATAAAAATTAATTCGGGAATGAACAGGCTTGGAATTTCAAGCGTTAAAGAGTTTAAAAAAATTTTTGAGGAATGCGAAAAAAATAACATTAATGTTGAAGGAATTTTAACTCATTTTTCAACTGCCGATTGCGATGAAAAGTTTTTTGAAAAACAAAAAATTGTTTTTAAGCGGTTCTTAAAAGAAATTCCAAAGAGGGAGCAACCAATTATTCATATTGGGGGATCGGCAGCGGCAATAAGTAAGATGGATTTCGACTTCGACATGGTTCGAATTGGAATTGGACTTTATGGATATTTGAAAGGCGCAAATGTTAAGCCCGTTATGCAAGTTAAATCACATTTGATTAAGGTTTTTGATGTTGAGGCGGGCGATAGGATTGGATATTCAAACGGGTTTATCGCAAAAGAAAATATGAAAATTGGAATTGTTCCGCTTGGTTATGGCGATGGGATTTCGCGAAATCTCTCAAATAGGGCGGAAGTTGAAATTAACAAAACAAAATGCAAAATTGTTGGATACATTTGCATGGATATGTTTTTCGTTGATGTTAGCGAGGCGCATGCAAAGGAAGGGGACGAAGTTGTTGTTTTTAAGGACGCAAAAAAATGGGCCCATATTTTGGGCACCACTTCATATGAGGTTTTAACGCATTTTTCGCTTATAAGATAGGGGAAAATTAGTTTGAGCCGCCAACAAGTTTAAGCATGTCAACAAGTTTGCATGTGTAGCCATATTCGTTGTCATACCAAGCAACAAGTTTAACGAACGATGGATTAAGCATAATTCCGGCTTTTTCGTCAACGATGCAGGTTCGTGGGTCGCCAATGAAATCGCTTGAAACAAGAGGAAGATCGGTTGTTCCAATAATTCCTTTAAGTTCGCCGTTTTCTGCTTTTTTAATTGCTTTAATAATTTCTTCATAGGTTGTTTCTTTTTCAAGTTTAACTGTTAAATCAACAACCGAAACATCAAGGGTTGGAACACGGAAACTCATTCCGGTTAATTTTCCTTTAAGTTCTGGAATAACTTGGCTAACTGCTTTTGCCGCGCCAGTTGAAGAAGGAATTATGTTGTATGAGGCTGCGCGCCCTCCGCGCCAATCTTTTTTTGAAACGCCGTCGGCAGCGAGTTGGGAAGGAGTTAAGGAATGGACAGTTGTCATAAGTCCTTCTTTAATTCCAAAGTTTTCGTGGATAACTTTTGCAAGAGGAGCAAGGCAGTTTGTTGTGCAACTTGAATTTGAAACAACTTTCATGCTTGGGTCATATTCGCTGCTGTTAACGCCCATAACAAACATTGGGCAGCCTTTTCCAGCCGCTGTTATAACAACTTTTTTTGCCCCAGAGCCAATGTGTTTTTCGGCTTCTTCTGCAAGGGTGTATTTTCCGCTTGCTTCCGCAACAACATCTGGTTTTGTTAAGTTCCAGTTAATGTGGGCTGGCTCATATTCGCTGTAGAAATCAATTTTTTTGCCGTTAACAACAAGTTTTCCGTCTTTTGCGTAAACTTCGCCGTTAAATTTTCCGTGGACAGTGTCGAATTTAAGCATGTATGCAGCATAATCTGCATCGATAAATGGGTCGTTAATTCCAACAACCTCAACATCATCGCGTTCGCTTGCAATTCTTAAAATTAAGCGACCAATTCTTCCAAATCCATTAATTCCAATTTTAACTTTCTTTTTCATCTTTTCTCCTTTAAATTAAATTTTCTGGGTTTAAGCATTTTAATTTATCAATAACGAAAAGTCCATCTTTTCGAATTAAAACATCGTCGAAATATATTTCGCCGCCGCCGTGCTGTGGGAGCATTGAAAGAACCATATCCCAGTGGATTGAAGAAATGTTTCCGTTTGGTGCTTCGTTTTCATAGCAGCAACCAGGGGTGAAATGAATTGACCCCGCCATTTTTTCGTCGAACAAAATGTCCTCAAAGCCGCGGGTTATATATGGGTTAACACCAAGAGAGAACTCGCCAAAATATCTTGCGCCTTCGTCGGTGTTTAAGATTGAGTTAAGCTTTTCTTCGTTTGTTCCTGTTGCTTTAACAATTTTTCCGTCTTTAACTTCCAAACAAATGTTCGAAAAAGATGTTCCGTTATATGAAGTTGGAAGGTTATAGGAAATTTTGCCGTTAATGCTGTTTTTAACTGGGGCAGTGAAAACTTCGCCGTCGGGAATGTTCATATTTCCTGCGCATTTAATTGCAGGAATTCCTTTAATTGAAAAGGAAATGTCTGTTCCTGGGGCAACAAGTCGAACTCGGTCTGTCTTTTCCATAACTTCAACAAGGTTGTCCATTGCTTTGCTCATTTTTGAGTAGTCTAAATTGCAAACTTTAAAGTAGAAATCTTCATATTCTTCCGTGCTCATTTTTGCACTTTGCGCAAGTCCTTCGCTTGGAGCCATTAAAAGAACCCATTTCGTGTTGTTAACGCGCTCGTTTCGAACTTTATCGGTGTGGCGCGTGTTAATTGCAATTCTTTCGGAAGGAACGTCGCTTGTTTCAAAAATGTTTTGTGCGCCGCGAATTGTTATATATGCGTCCATTTTTTTCATAAATTCAAGGTCGAATTCGCTTTTAAGCGCAATTCTTTCCTCGCTTTCGCCCAAAAGAAGTGCGCGCGAAATTTCGCTGCTAAGAAGAGTTACATATGGATATGCACCAACGGAATATGCCTCGGCAACAAGCGCCTTAATTATTGTTGGATTGCAGTCCTTTGCTTCAATTAAAAGCCTTTCGCCCTTTTGAAGGTTAATAGAATATGAAATTATGTTTTTCGCAAGTTTTTTAATTCTTTCGTCCATCTTTTTTTGCCCCCTTTTAAATAACTTATTTAGTTTTTGCCTTAATCGTCGAAATTATCAATAACTTCAACAACTTCTGCTTGAAGAACATAGGCAATTTGTCCAAATCTTGCGTTAAACAACGCTTTGGTTAAACTGTATATGAAAAGCCCAAACATGGCAATTTCCCCAACGATGTAGGAGAACATTCCAATGAAAGGAAGGCTGACGCCTAAAACTGCAAACAAGATGTTTCCAACAATCATTCCAAGGAAAAGGGCAGCCCAAACAAGAGGGAAGATAAACCTTTTAAAATGAATAGGTTTCTTTTCTTTTTCTTGGTTTGAAGTTGAAACAACTTTTGGAGCAACTCCTGCCCAGCCGTTAACTTTTGTTAAAAGAGCGCTTTTGCCGTCAAGTTGGGCAAGCGTTTCGCAAAGAACACTGTCGAGAAGAATTATATCTGCTTCGCCAGGGTAGAGTTTAAGTCCAATAAAAATTCGTGTGAAAAAGTTTTTAACAGCGTCAAATATACGCGTGAAAAAATTATCATTTTTAAGTTGTTTTGAAACAACAATTTTTGCGCCGTTTTGCGCTTGTTCAATCATTCTGTTAACATCGTCGAAATTAATTGTTTTTGCGCTTTCTTTAAAAAGAACAAGGTTTCCAAGGCTTTCGGAATGAATTAGAGTTTCAAACATTTGGTCTGGCGTTGCAGTTTCGCCAAAAACAATCGTTTTGAAATTTATGTGAGGAAATTGATTTGAAAGTCTTTCATTTTGTGGTTTTTTGTTTGTTAAAAAGATAACTTGATAGGACGAAGTTGGCAAATTTATTTTTTTTGATAATTCGCCCAAAATTTTTTCTCTGTTTCTTTCTCCAAGAAAAACAAAACTATAAACCATAAAATTTTCTCCTTAGCCCAATTTTTTAACGCGTTTTGCATGACGCCCAGCTTCAAATTGAGTTGTTAAAAATTCTTTAACAATTCGAATTGCTTTGCGCTTTCCTGTGTATCTTCCAGCAAGAACAAGAACATTTGCGTTGTTATGGCGTCTTGCAAGCGATGCAATTGTTGTGTTCCAGCAAAGAGCAGCGCGAATTTTAGGGTTTCGATTTGCAATTATGCTCATTCCAACTCCTGTTCCGCAAATGTAAATTCCAATGTTGTTTTCGCTTTCCAAAACTTTTGCATTTCCAAGTTTTGCAAAATCTGGATAGTCAACAGAATCGGTGCTGTAAGTTCCAACATCAATTGTTGTTATGTTTTCATTATTAAAAAATTTTTTAATTTCTTCTTTAAGTGGATAACCAGCGTGGTCGCATGCAAGAATAATCATGTTCGCTCCTTAATTAAATTTAAGTTTATCACAAAGATTTTAAAAATTAAAACTTTTTTATTTACTTATTTTTAACATTTTGATTTTTTTGAAACAATTTTTTGCGCGAAAATGCAAATAAAATAAAAAAAGTTCGCCTTCATGGGACGAACTTTTGTTTTTTATCTTTTTTTTTGCTAGTTATTATTAATTGCCGTTGGGAAAAGAGGCAAGTCGCCGGTTCCTGGGCAAATTTGTGTTTCTGCTTGGCGGCATGGTGGAATAACTGGATAGCCATAGGAAGGAACAAGAATGTCAACTTTTGCCGAAATTTTTAAGATGATGTTAAGGCATCCAGTTACGGTTGCTGTGTTTCCTTCGGTGTTAATTGAGCCAATTGTTGAATTAAATGTTGCAAAAACTGTTACATCAAGTGGTGTTACAGATGGTTGTGGAACAAACATTATAACACTTTCTGGAACGGTTATTGTTGAATTTGCAACTCCAAGTGTTCCGTTTGCATCGCGATAGTTAACTTGAATTGGAACAGTGACAGTTCCCGTAACATTTGCAAAGTTAGGGCGTTGTTCAATTCTGTCGATGATAACATCGCTTATAGTTGCTGGGTTATCAATTAAAGTTGTTGCGGAAATGAATGTAAGTGGCAAAGTTGGGCTTGCTGGGTTGAAGTCGGTTAAGGCAAGCGTTAGGCCTGTTTCAACCATTTGTTGACGGCACGCATCGAAAATTTTTGTAACTTCAATAAGTGCCTTCTCGCACAAGCCGCTTGAAGGATTTCCGCTAAGTCCTCCTGGGCGGCAGGTGTTATTGTTGTTGATATAAAAAGACATTTTAAACCTCCAAATTTTTGTTCTCAGTAATAAGTTATGCGGCGGGAGATGTAAATGTTCTTTAAAAACCGAATTTGTTGGGAATATTTTGTTTGACAAAGCAAGGGCAAATTGCTAGAATTCAAAGTATGATAATTGAAAATGAAAAGATTAAAATTAAAGAACTTGAAAAAGATTTTGGTTTCATAAAGGAGTGTCTTTGACCCGGAAAGTGTTAAAGAAAAAATTGCTGCGCTAAAAAAAGAACAAGAGCAGGAAGATTTTTGGCAAGATAACGCAAAAGTTTTGAAAGTTGGGAAAGAACTTAAAATCCTTGAAACAAAACTTGATAAAGCAAATAAACTTGAAACAAAACTTTCCGACCTTGAAGCGCTTGTTGAACTTATTGAAATTTCAAGCGAAAGCGAGGCGGCGGAATTCTATTCTGAATTGTCAAAAGAACTTAAAGATTATGAAGAGGAAATTGACAAAATTAAACTTGAAACACTTTTGAAAGGGAAATACGATTCGAACAACGCAATTTTAACAATCCATGCCGGCGCAGGCGGAACAGAAGCGCAAGACTGGGCAAGCATGCTATATCGAATGTATTGCATGTATGCCGAAAAAGAAGGTTTTAAAACAAGCGTTTTAAGCGTTTTGGACGGCGATGAAGCGGGAATTAAATCAATAACTTTCCTTGTTGAAGGCGAAAATGCCTATGGCTTTTTGAAATGCGAGAAGGGAGTTCACAGACTTGTTAGAATTTCACCTTTCGATTCCAACGCGCGACGCCACACAAGTTTTGCAAGCGTTGAAGTTATGCCAGAAATAAGCGAAGCGCCAGACATTGTTATTCGCCCAGAAGACCTTAAAGTTGACACCTATCGAAGCAGCGGGGCGGGCGGGCAGCACGTTAACAAAACAGAAAGCGCAATTCGAATTACGCACATTCCAACCGGCTTTGTTGTTTCGTGCCAAACCGAGCGAAGCCAAATTCAAAACCGCGAAACTTGCATGAAAATGTTGCTTTCAAAACTTGTTGAAAAGCAAGAGCAAGAAGAACTTGAAAAGCTTAACCAAATTCGCGGCGAACTTAAAAAAATTGAGTGGGGAAGTCAAATTCGTTCGTATGTTTTTGCCCCATACACAATGGTTAAAGACCACCGAACTAACTATGAAACAAGCGATGTTTATGGAGTTATGGACGGAAATATCGAGCCTTTTATAAGCGATTATTTGAAAAAAAGCGCAACTTAGGCGGAAAATAAGGCAAAAATATGTTGCTTTTTAATAAAATTGTGTTATAATAACAAAGACTTAAAGATTTGAGGGGGTGAGCCGAGAGGCTCACCTTCTTAAAAATTTAAAGACTTTTGCAAAATTTTGAAAACTTGCAATTAAAAGGAAAAATATGGCAAAGACAGTTGAAATTGTTGAAGAAAAAATTTGCCCAATAATTGAAAAGCTTGGCTATGAAGTTGTTGAGGTTGAATTTGCGAAGAAAGTTGACGGAATGAACTTAACTTTCTATATCGACAGTCCAAACGGAATAACTCTTGACGATTGCGAAAAAGTTCATAAAGCAATCGACGCGCCTCTTGACGAAGTTAACCCAACGGGCGACGGGGCGTATATTTTGAATGTTAGTTCTTGCGGGCTTGACCGTCCTTTGAAAACCAACAAAGATTTGAAAAGAAATCTTGGAAAAGAAGTTGACATCAAGTTATACAAAGCAATTAACAAACAAAAAGAGTTTTCGGGGAAACTTGTTGATTACAGCGACGAAACAATAACCCTTGAAGGATTTGCACCTTTCGAGAGAAAATCAATTGGAAACATTGTTTTGCACATTGATTTCTAAACCTTAATTGCAAAAAAATTAAATTAAACGAGGAGAATTAAAAAATGATTAACAAAGATTTCTTTTTAGCACTTGACGAATTGGAAATGCAAAAAAAGATTAACAAGGAGCAATTTATTGAAGCGCTTGAAACTGCTTTAACATCGGCATATAAGAAAATGTATGGCGAAGCGAAAAACGCGCTTGTTAAGTTGAATCCAGAGAAAAACACAATTAAAATTTACAGCTATAAAAAAATCGTTGAAGAACCAGAAGACATGGATAAGGAAATTTCTTTGGAAGAAGCAAGAAAACTTAAAAAGTCCTATCAAATTGGCGACAGCGTTGTTGAAGAAGAATCAACAAAAGAATTTGGAAGAATTGCTGCGCAAACTGCAAAACAAGTTGTTATGCAAAAACTTAAAGAAATTGAAAGACAAATTGCTGTTGACGAACTTAGCGAAAAAGAAGACGAACTTTTAACAACTGTTGTTAAGAGAATTGAAAACGGCGTTGTTTATGTTCAAATTGCAGGTTCCCACAGCGAAGGCGTTATGCTTGAAAGCGATCAAATCCCAGGTGAAAAGTTCCACGAAGGCGACAGAATTAAAGTTTATGTTAAACGAATTAAAGATTCGTTCCGTGGCCCTCAAATTCAAGTTTCAAGAAGCAACATTGGATTTGTTAGAAAACTTTTCGAACTTGAAATCCCAGAAATTGAAAGCGGCGAAGTTATCATCAAAAACATTGCTCGTGACCCAGGAAACAGAACAAAAGTTGCTGTTTACAGCGAAAAACCAAATGTTGATGCTGTTGGCGCTTGCGTTGGAAATCGCGGAGTTAGAATTAACACAATCGTTTCCGAACTTAACGGCGAAAAAATTGATTTAGTTCTCTATTCTGACGACCCACTTGAATATATTGCTCGTGCTTTAAGCCCTGCGCAAATTATTAGCGTTGAAACAAACGACAGTCTTAAAGCGTCAAGAGTTATTGTTCCAGCAAACAAGCTTTCGCTTGCAATTGGAAAAAGCGGGCAAAATGTTCGTCTTGCTGCAAGACTTACTGGTTGGAAAATTGATGTTAAGCCAGAAACCGAGATTGCAAAAGAAGAAGAGAAACCAGCCGAAGTTGAATATGAACTTACAAATGTTCCAGAAGATAACGGCGATTTCGATTTTGGCGGTTTTGACGACCTTGAAGAAATTGACGCAGAATAAGGAGAAAAATGGAAAGTTTAAGAATGTGCTGTGTGTGCCGTGAAATGAAGAATAAGAACAAACTTATTCGAGTTTGTAGAAACAGCAAAGGGGAATTCAATATCGACGAAACCCAAAAAGCAGAAGGACGCGGCGCATATATCTGCAAAGAAGGTGAGTGCATTTCGAAACTTAAAAAAAACAGAGGGCTTAACAGAGCGTTTAAAACTCAAGTCCCTGAAGAAATTTATGATAAACTTTCAAGTTTAAAGGAGATTTAATGGCAGAACAAAAAGGAAATGGCTTTGTTAACCTCAAAAAGATTCATGATATTCAAGTTACGGGAACGGTTCAAGCGTTAATTCGCGATCTTCGTTCAACAAGAATCCAACTTGAACATATTCTTTCCGAGGCATCAAAAATTAAGAAACAAAAATCGGCTGCTTTGGCGGCGGCAGAGGTTAAGGAAGAGCCAAAGAAAGAGGAAGTTGCGCCTGTTAAAACAGAAATTGTTTACGAAAATAAACAAAATTTTTCTGGACAAGAAAATCAAAAGCAATTTCAAAATAAATTTGGACAACAACGCCAAGATTTCAAAGGCGAAAGAAAACCTTTCTCAAAACCTTATGAAAAACAAGGACAGTTCCAAAGACCTCAAAATAACCAGTTCCAAAAACAAAATCAATTTGGCAAAGATAAACAATTTAATAACAATCAAAAAGGCGGAGCAGGCTTTGCAGCAAGCAAAGGAAACAACTTCCGTTCGTTTGCCGCGCCAGACATTGTTATTCCAGAAAACAACCAAAACAGAAGTTTTGGAAACAAAAATAAATCTCCATCGCGTGAAATTGAAGAAAAACGCCAACCTGCAAAGAAAATGCAGCCAAATCGCGAAAGAAATAACCTTGTTGTTAACAATTCCGACGGATTTGAAGAAATTAGAATGGGGTCGAGAAAACTTATTAAAACAAAGAAAGAAAAACAACCTTCTTTCGTTGCTCCTGTTATCGACCATGCAGTTATAACAACCGAAAATGTTTCTGTTAAAAACCTTTCGGAAAAAACCGGAAAACCAGCAACAGAAATCATTAAACAACTTATGATGCTTGGAATTATGGCAAACATCAACAGTGTTATTGACTTCGAAACTGCCGAGCTTGTTGCAAGCGAACTTGGAATAACCCTTGAACTTAAACTTGAAAAGAGTTTTGAAGACCAGCTTAAAGAAATGACCCAAGCCGATAACACAAATCTTGTTGAAAGACCTCCTGTTGTTGCTGTTATGGGGCACGTTGACCACGGGAAAACCTCGCTTCTTGACGCAATTCGAAAAACAAATGTTGTTTCGGGCGAAGCGGGGGGAATCACTCAACGAATTGGTGCGTACTCAATTGAAGCAAACGGAAAGAAAATTACATTCATCGACACTCCTGGACACGCTGCCTTCACGGCTATGCGCGCTCGCGGGGCAAAAATAACCGACGTTGCAATTCTTGTTGTTGCAGCCGACGACGGGCTTATGCCACAAACAGAAGAAGCAATTGCCCATATTAAAGCAGCGGGCGTTCCAATGATTGTTGCAATCAATAAAATGGATAAGCCAGAAGCAAATATCGACCGCGTTCGTCAACAACTTGCCGATAAGGGCATTTTGCCAGAAGAATGGGGCGGGGACACAATTTTTGTTCCAATTTCGGCTAAAACAGGAATGGGAATTGACAAACTTTTGGAAACAATCCAACTTGTTGCCGAAGTTCAAGAACTTAAAGCCGACCCAACAAGAATGGCAACTGGCGTTGTTATTGAAGCGGCGCTTGACAAGAATCGCGGGCCTGTTGCATCTGTTCTTGTTCAAAACGGAACATTGCATGTTGGCGACAACATTGTTTCGGGCTTAACATATGGAAAAGTTCGCGCTCTTTACGACGAAAACGGAAAACCTGTTAAGAAAGCAGAACCTTCAATTTGCGTTTCTGTTCTTGGATTTAACGATGTTCCAGAATCTGGCGACTCTGTTGCTGCAATCGACGAGAAACTTTCGAAACAAGTTATTGAAGAAAGAAAAGCAAAAATTAAAGTTGAAAAAACATCGTCAACTTCGGGCGTTTCGCTTGACGATTTTATGAGCAGAGTTAATGAAGGAAAACTTAAATCGCTTAACATAATTATCAAAGCGGATGTTCAAGGCTCTGTTGAAGCGCTTCGTCAAACTTTAACCGCAATTCGAAACGACGAAGTTAAAGTTGTTTGCGTCCATAGCGGAGCAGGTTTTGTTACGGAATCGGATGTTATTTTGGCAAAGGCTTCCGATGCGATTATAGTTGCGTTCAATGTTAAAACAGGGCCAAAAGCCGCACAACTTGCAAAAACAGAAAAAGTTGAAATTAAAGATTACTCAATCATTTATGAAGTTGTTGACGATTTAACCGCTGCAATAACAGGAATGCAAACTGTTAAATATGAACAAGTTACCATTGGACACGCCGATGTTCGCGCAATGTTCAAACTTTCTTCGGCTGGATTTGTTGTTGGGGCATATATCACCGACGGCAAGGCAACAAGAAACTGTTTTGTTCGCGTTTTCCGCGGAAAAGACCTTGTTTGCGAAAACCAAGTTGAAAGCCTTAAAATTGTTAAAGACGATAAGGCGGAAGTTCTTAAAGGTTTTGAATGTGGAATTAAAATTAAAGATGCAAACCTTGTTAAGGTTGACGACAAACTTGAATTCTATATCAATCAACCAATTAAAAATAATTAGAGGTGCGCAATGAAATTTAGAATGGAAAGGGTCGACCTTGAAATTAAAAATGCGCTTTCAACAATAATTTCCAATTTAGACGATTTTCGTTTGAAAGGGAAATTTGTTACGATAAGCGAAGTTAAAACATCGCCAGATTTATATTCTTCAAAAGTTTCAATTTCTTGCTTAAACGAAGAAAGCGAAGAAGTTGTTAAAGTTTTAAACCAGTCGAAAGGTTTTATCAAAAAAGAACTTGCAAAACATATTAAAATTAAGCGAATTCCAGACATTTTCTTTGTTTCGGATTATGTTGAAAAAGACGCGCAAAGAATTGAAGAATTGTTAAATCAAATTAGCAAAACAAATAAATAAAAAAATTAAAAAGAAGCGTTCAATTGCTTCTTTTTTTGTGCTCAAAATAACAAAATTTCTTCAATTTAAATGATAATTTAAAAATATGTAAATTTTGTTAAAAAAGCGTTTCAATTTGCCTTTATTTTTTTGAATATATATAAAATTTTTCCTAAAAATATAGCAATGGAAAAAGCAAAAGTTAAGGGAAAAACATCAAGCAAATTTGCGCGTGGAACACTTATTTTAACAATTGGCGCGCTTCTTTGCAAAGTTATTGGCGCGTTCTATCGAATTCCGCTTTCAAACATTCTTGGCCCCGAAGGAATTGGAGTTTATCAACTTGTTTTTCCTGTTTATTCGCTGTTTTTAATTTTTGCAAGCGGAGGAGTTCCCGCCGCGCTTTCAAAACTTGTTGCATCTTGCCGCGCGAAAGGCGAAAAAAGCCGCGCAAACAGATTTCTTTTTCAAGCCATTTTGCTTTTAACTTTCTTTTCCCTTGTTTTTGCGCTTTTGTTTTTCTTGCTTGGGGCAAAAATTGCAACATTTCAAGGCAACTCGCTTGCCTCTCTTGGCTATGTTGGAGCAGCGGCTGCAATTATTTTTGCAAGTGTTTTAACCGCTTTCAGAGGTTATTTTCAAGGATATCAAAATATGCTTCCAACCGCTGTTTCTCAAATTTTGGAGCAGGTTTTAAAACTTGTTTTGGGGCTTACTTTTGCGTTTTTGCTAATGCCAAAAGGCGTTGGATTTGGGACAATGGGGGCAATGCTTGGCGTTGCCGTGGGAGAGGTTGTTGCTCTTGCCTATCTTTTTGTTTCCTATCTTGCTAAACGCGAAAAAACCGACATTCTTGAACCAAAAAATGAAAAGACATTTTGGCAAGATTTTTGGGTTTTCATTAAGCAAGTTTTTCCAATAACTCTTAATGCGTCAATTTTGCCTCTTATTTTGGCAGTTGACAGTTTTTTAATTGTAAATTTGCTTAATTCAAGCGGTGTTTCGTCGTTGTTTTCAACGCAAATGTTTGGAGTTTACAGCGGAATGGTAAATTCCCTAATAAATTTCCCAACAATTGTTTCAACGGCTCTTGCAACAGCGTTAATTCCGGCAATTTCCTTTCAAAATGAACTTGGAAAAAACGAAAGAATTGAATCAATTTTCAAAATTGTTTTCTTTGTTTCAATTCCTTTTGTTTTCATTTTTCTTGCTTTTTCAAGGCAAATTATTGCAATTTTATATCCAAGCGCCACGCAAGGCGAACTCCTTGGAGTTGGCGCGCTTTTGCTTCGAATTTGCGCAATTAATGTTTTTTATATTTCAATTTTGCAAGTTGCAACTGCAATTTTGCAGGCGAAAAACAGAAGTTTTGGCGCGCTTTTAAACCTTTTTGTTGCGGGAATTGTTAAGGTTTTGTTAACTGTTTTTCTTGTTCAATCGCCTCTGTTAATTTATGGGGCAGCCGTGGCTTCTGTTATGTGCTATGCGATTTCAAGCGGGCTTAACATAATTATGCTTCGAGAAGAAGTTCGATTTGGGCTTTCGCTTAAAAGCGTTTGTTTCATTTTCTTAAATTCGCTTTTGGCAATTGGAATTGCTGTTGGGTTTAACGAACTTTTCCTTCTTGCTTTCTCGGGCTTTGTTTCAATGGTTTTTGCGCTGCTTATTGCAGGTTTTTCATATCTTTTGCTTTGCATTTTTACTCCAATTTTTGAGGACCATGAAATTGAAAAAATTCCTTTTGGAATAGCAATAAATTTTTTAAGAAATAAGTTAAAATTTCGAAAAAATGGAAACAATTAGTTTATGAATAAAAACGAAATGATTGAATTTGTTTCAAGAAAAGCGCAACTTTCAAAAAAAGATTGCCTTTCTTGTTTGGACGCAATAACCGAACTTATTGGCGAGGTTTTAAAACGCGGCGAGGAAGTTAAAATTTGTGGTTTTGGGAAATTTGAGCCAAAAATCAGGCAAGAAAGAACGGGAATTAACCCTCAAACAATGGAAAAGATAACAATTAAACAAAACATTGTTGCTTCTTTCAAAAGTTCGAAAGAACTTAACGAAAAACTTAAATATTGAGTTATTATATTTGACTTTTTTTGCGTCTTTTATTAAACTTTTAGTTATGAAAATTGGCAATATTGAGCTTAAAAATAACATTTTTCTTGCTCCAATGGCAGGCGTTAGCGATGTTGGTTTTCGCGCGCTTGCATCTTTTTTTGGCGCAGAAATTGCCTACACAGAAATGGTTAGCGCAAAAGGGCTTATTTACGGCGAGGGGAAGGCTCTTAAATCGCCATTAAATCCAGATTTTGCAAAAAATGAGCCAGAAATTGCTTCGAATAAATCGGCGTGGCTCTTGCTTTCGGAAGATGTTGAAAAAGTTAAAGCGGTTCAAATTTTTGGGGCAGACCCAAAATTTATGGCGCGCGCTTGCAAATTAAAACTTCTTGAAAAGTTTAACATAATCGACATTAACATGGGCTGTCCAGCGCCAAAAATAATTCGAAATGGCGAGGGAAGCGCGCTTATGGACAATATCGATTTGGCAAGGGAAGTTATTGTGAATTGTCGAAAAGCAACCGAAAAACCTTTGACGGTTAAATTCCGAAAGGGGTTTAAAACTGACAATGCAATTGAGTTTGCAAAGATGTGCGAACAAGCGGGAGCAGATGCAATAACTGTCCACACGCGCCTTGCAAGCCAAGGGTATAGCGGAAAAGTTGACTATGCGCTCCTTTGTGAAATTAAAAAGTCTGTTTCAATTCCTGTTATTGGAAGCGGAGATGTTGAAAACGAGGAAACTCTTCGAAAGATGCTTGAAACAGGCGTTGATGGTGTTATGGTTGGCAGAGCAAGTTTTGGGAACCCAGCAATTTTTAAAACACTTAATGAAATTAAAGACGGAAAAGAGAAAGAGCCGCTTGATGTTTTTGTTCAAAGAGGAGATTTTTTCAAAGATGTTTTAACAAGCGAAGACATTGAAAACCTTTCGAAAAATGAGAAATATGTTAAGTATATTTGCGCGAAAAAGCATATTCAAATTTTAAGAAAATATTTTTCCGAGCCGTTTTTGGTTAAATATATGCGGAAACATATGCTTTGGTATTCAAACGGAGTTAAGGGGCAGGCGGAAATTAAACGTCAAATTGCGCTTTCAAACGACCTTGACTTTTCTCTTAAACTTCTTAAAGAAATGATTGAAAATGAAAACTGTTCTAACTAGACAGTTTTTTTAATATAAATACCTCTGAATAACGGAGGATTTATGAAGTTTAAAAAGATTAAATTTAAGAAAAACAAGGAAGTTGTTGCGGAAAAAGGCGAAAGTCCAAAACTTTGGCTTAACATTCTGAAAGGAAGCTTAATTTCGCTTGCGCTTTCTCTTGTTTTAATTTTGATTTTTGCTTTTTTCATTAAATATGTTGCAGTTCCAGAAAATGCTATCAAGCCAATCAACCAAGTTATTAAAGGAATAAGTTTACTTGTTGGAACATTTATTGCTCTTAAAAAGTCAAGCCAAATGGGGCTTATTAACGGGCTTTTAATTGGGCTTGCTTACACGGTTTTGGCGTTTGTTGTGTTCTCAATTTTAGACGGACATTTCGAATTTTCGAAAACCCTTGTTAACGACCTTCTTTTTGGCGGAATTATTGGCGGAATTTGCGGGGTTATTGCTGTTAACTTTAAGAAAAAAACAGTTTAAATTTAACGAAAACTTAATTTAAAAGGCTTTCAATTCAAGGTTGAAAGTCTTTTTTTGTTCAAAAAGTATAAAAAACATGGCGTAAAAAATTTTTTGCTTAAAATATTTTGTAAATTTTTTGCTATGTTGTAAAATAGGTTTCGGTTGGCAAAACAATGCCTTCCAAAAAAATTAAATTTAGGAGAAAACGAATGGCAAAAAACAAATATGTCTACCTCTTCTCGGAAGGGAATGCGGACATGAGAAACCTCCTTGGAGGTAAAGGTGCAAACCTTGCAGAAATGACAAACATCGGTCTTCCTGTTCCACAAGGCTTCACTGTTTCAACAGAAGCATGTGCTAGATACTATGAAGACGGAAAAATGTTGGCAGACGACATAATCCAAGAGATTATGGAAGGTCTTGCAAAAATGGAAAAAATAACAGGCAAAAAGTTTGGCGACAAAACAAACCCTCTTCTTGTTTCTGTTAGAAGCGGGGCAAGAGCGTCGATGCCTGGAATGATGGACACAATCTTGAACCTTGGTCTTAACAGCGAAGTTGTTGAAGGTCTTGCTTCTTTAACAGGCAACCCTCGTTTTGCATACGACAGCTACAGAAGATTTATTCAAATGTTCTCGGATGTTGCTCTTGGTCTTGAAAAATCTAATTTCGAAAAAATCATCGACCAAATGAAAGAAGAAAAAGGTGTTAAACTTGACACTGAACTTGATGCAAACGACCTTAAAGAAATGGTTAAACGCTTCAAAAACCTTTTCAAAACTGAAATGGGTTATGATTTCCCAGAAGATCCAAAACTTCAACTTTTGGAAGCGGTTAAAGCGGTTTTCCGTTCATGGGATAACCCACGTGCAATTTATTATAGAAGAGTTAACGACATTCCTTCTTCATGGGGAACAGCGGTTAACATTCAATCCATGGTTTTTGGAAACATGGGCGAACAAAGCGGAACAGGTGTTGCGTTCACTCGTGACCCAGCAACCGGTGAAAAGAAATTGTATGGCGAATATTTAATGAATGCGCAAGGCGAAGACGTTGTTGCAGGAATTAGAACACCACAACCAATTTCACACCTTGAAGAACAAAATAAAGCGCTTTATGAACAATTTGTTGCAATTGCCGATAAACTTGAAAAACACTATCGCGATATGCAAGATATGGAGTTCACAATTGAAAATGGGAAACTCTATATGCTTCAAACAAGAAACGGAAAAAGAACAGCAAAAGCCGCTCTTAAAATTGCCGTTGACCTCGTTAATGAAGGAATGTTAACAGAGCAAGAAGCGTTAATGAAACTTGAACCAAAACAACTTGATGCACTTTTGCACCCACAATTTGACGCAGCCGCTCTTAAAGCAGCACAACCAATTGGAAAAGCTCTTCCAGCATCTCCAGGGGCTGCAAGCGGAATTGTTGCGTTCACAGCCGAAAGAGCAATTGAACTCCACAGCCAAGGAAAGAAAATTGTTCTTGTTCGTTTGGAAACATCTCCAGAAGATATTGAAGGAATGGCAGCAAGTGAAGGAATTTTAACCGCTCGCGGCGGAAGAACTTCCCACGCAGCTGTTGTTGCAAGAGGAATGGGAACTGCATGCGTTGCAGGTTGCCAAGAACTTCTTGTTGACGAAGAAAATAAAAAATTCACGCTTGGCGGAAAAACATTTGTTGAAGGCGATTCAATTGCAATCGACGGCTCAACAGGTTACATTTATGGCGAAGCAGTTAAAACCGTTCCAGCATCAATTTCAGGCGATTTTGGAACAATTATGGCTTGGGCAGATGCAAACCGCGCTCTTCAAGTTAGAACAAATGCCGACACTCCAGCAGATGCTCAAACAGCATTTAACTTTGGAGCAGAAGGAATTGGTCTTTGCAGAACAGAACATATGTTCTTTGATGCCGACAGAATTCCAGCAGTTCGCGAAATGATTGTTTCAAAAACTGTTGAAGAAAGAAAACGCGCTCTTGCAAAACTTCTTCCAATGCAAAGAAAAGACTTTATTGGTCTTTACAAAGCAATGAAGGGAAAACCAGTTACAATTCGTTTCTTGGATCCACCTCTTCACGAATTCTTGCCTCATGAAGACTTCGAAATTGAAGCGCTTGCAAAAGAAATGGGCTTGACATTTGAAGAACTTAAAGCAACTGTTGAAGGGCTTAAAGAAGTTAACCCAATGATGGGACACAGAGGACTTCGTCTTGCAATAACATACCCAGAAATTGCAGAAATGCAAACAACTGCTGTTATGGAAGCAGCAATTCAAGTTAAACAAGAAGACGGATATGACATCGTTCCAGAAATTATGATTCCTTTAACCTGCGACAGCAAAGAATTTAATTTTGTTCGCGACATTGTTGCACGCGTTGCAGACGAAATTATCGCAGCAAAAGGCGTTAAGATGACATACAAAATTGGAACTATGATTGAAATTCCACGCGCTGCATTAACAGCCGATGAAGTTGCAAAAACAGCAGAATTCTTCTCGTTTGGAACAAACGACTTAACGCAAATGACATACGGATTTAGCCGTGATGACGCAGGAAAATTCTTAGACTACTACTATGAAAGAAAGATTTTCGAAAGCGATCCATTTGCAAAACTCGACCAAAACGGAGTTGGAAAACTTGTTAAAATGGCAGCAGACCTTGGAAGAAGCGTTCGTCCAGACATCAAACTTGGAATTTGCGGCGAACACGGCGGAGACCCAAGCAGCATTGAATTCTGCCACAAAGTTGGTCTTAACTATGTTTCGTGCAGCCCATATCGTGTTCCAATTGCACGTCTTGCAGCAGCACAAGCAAACATTCAATTCCCACGAAAATAGTCGAAAAAACAAAAACAACCTCGAAAAATGGGGTTGTTTTTTTATGCCACTTGGCATAAACATAGAGTATGTTTCAAAAGAAATAAGTTAATAATTTTGCTTGCTAATTATCTCATTTTGAGTTATTATATATCTATAAATAAAGGAAACAATATGAGCGAAAATAAAAATGTTATCCAAAAATATAAGGGAAAAATAACTTGCAATCGAAGCATCTTGCTTTCGATAATAGACCTTGCAACTCGTGAAATTTGCGGAGTTAGCGGCCTTGCCTCGTCATTTAAATCTAAAATTTCAAGTATGTTTTCAAAAAACAAAAACCCAAGCGTCCGCGTTCGCTTTAACGCAAACGGCTCGCTAAGTGTTGATGTTTATGTTCGCTTGTTCTATGGCTACAGTGTTCCAGACATTGCATATAAAATTCAAGAAAACATTAAAAACGGAATTTCAGCAATGATTGATATGCGAGCAACTCGTGTTAATGTTCATGTTATGGGTGTTGATTTTGAAAATGATGAGCCAGTTTCGGCTTAGTTTGTTTTAAAAATAGGGGGAAACAGATGAGAAAATCTGCAAGAGAAGTTGCATTTATGCTTATATATGAAAGTTTATTCAACAAAGAAAGAGATGTTGAACTTTCTTTTGATTTCTTCTCGAAAGAATTTGAAACAGAAAAAGATGTTTTTGGCGAAAACGCGATTGACATTGAAGATGAGGTTTATGTTAAACAAATAATTTGCCTTTTTGAAGCAAACAGAGAGCAAATTGAAACAATGATTAAAAATAACATTTTCGGCTATGAAACAGACCGAATTTATAAAGTTGACATGGCTCTTTTAGACCTTGCCGTAACCGAAATTTATCATTATAAAACAGCGCCGGCGGTTGTTGTTAACGAAATTCTTGAAATTGCAAAGAAATATTCAACCGAAAAAAGCGCAAAATTTATTAACGGAATTTTAGGGTCAATCTTAAAAGAATATCCAGTTGAATAGGACATAAAATGGAACAAAAAGCAATTTCGGTTTCGCAACTTAGCGGCTATATTAAAGGGATTTTCGACGCGGAAGAGCTTTTGCATAACATAAGTGTTTATGGGGAAATTTCGGGTCTTTCTGTTTTGCGCGGAAATGCCTATTTTTCGCTTAAAGACGAAGATGCACTTCTTTCGTGCGTTTTTTTTGGCGCTGATGAATCCAAACTTAAAAATGGCGACCTTATTGTTGCAACCGGAACACCAAGATACTATGTTAAAGGCGGAAAACTTAATTTTAATGTTGTAAAAGTTGAACCCTACGGAGTTGGAGAATTATATAAGAGATTTTTGGAAACAAAGGATAGATTGGAAAGAGAAGGTCTTTTTCTTCAAAGCCATAAAATCCAAATTCCCGAAAATGTTAAGAAAATTGGCGTTGTGACATCAGAAAAAGGCGCGGTTATTCGCGATATTATCAATGTTTCAACTCGAAGAAATAAATCGGTTAACATTGTTGTTTTTCCTTCCCGAGTTCAAGGCGAAGGCGCGGAAAAAGATGTTATCGACGGAATTAAGTATTTCGACACTCAAAGCGATGTTGACGTTATTATTGTTGCAAGAGGCGGTGGGTCATTCGAAGATTTGATGCCGTTTAATAATGAAACGCTTGCGCGGGTTGTTTACGACTGTGAAAAGCCAATTGTTTCGGCTGTTGGGCATGAAACCGATTTCACAATTATTGATTTTGTTTCGGATTTGCGCGCACCAACGCCTTCCGCAGCCGCTGAACTTGTTGTTTTGTCGCAAAGGGAAAAGATTTCGGAAATAAGTTCAATTTACATGGCGATTTCAAACTTGTTAAATAAGAAATGTGAAAATGCGCAAAGGGATGTTTTGGCTTATAAAAAAGATTTAGATAATGGCGTTCGAAATTTAATAAATTTGCATGAATATGGAGTTGGAATGAGCGCGCAAGCGCTTGAAAAACTTAATCCAAACAGAATTTTGGAAAGAGGGTATGCAAAAATTGAAAAGAACGGCGAAAATATTAACTCAATTTCAAAGGTTTGTGTTCAAGATGATTTGGAAATATACTTGAAAGATGGTAAACTTGATGTTGAAGTTAAAAATGTGGAGGAAAGAAATGGAAAATGAATTAACTTTTGAATCGGCAGAAAAACAACTTCAAGAAATTGCTTTAAAACTTGAAGACGAAAACTTGCCTTTTTCCGAAGCACAAAAACTTTATGAAAAGGGGAGCGAACTTGTTAAATTTTGTCTTTCTTCTCTTGACGAAACAAAAGGGAAAATTACAATAATTAAAAAAGAGCTTGACCAATTTATTGAAGAAAAATTTGAATAATACTACAATATATTGTGGTGGTATGCATACATAACACCACAAGAACTTAGAAACAGGAGAAATTATGGCTAAAAATTTTGTTGAAAAAATAACTGATATGGATTTGGATTTCCCACAATGGTTTACAGACGTTGTAACTCAAACCGAACTTGTTGATTATGGTCCTGTTAAGGGAACAATGGTAATTCGTCCTTATGGCTATGCAATTTGGGAGAATATTCAAAAATATTTGGACGCTGAGTTTAAGAAGCAAGGCGTTAAAAACGCATATTTCCCAATGTTTATTCCAGAAAGTTATTTAAAGCGCGAGGCAGAACACGTTGAAGGGTTTGCGCCTGAAGTTGCTGTTGTGACATATGCAGGCGGGAAAAAACTTGAGGAGAACCTTATAATTCGTCCAACAAGCGAAACAATAATTTGCGAAATGTATGCGAAATGGATTAAAAGTTATCGCGATTTGCCTGTTAAAATGAACCAATGGTGCAATGTTTGTCGCTGGGAAAAAACAACACGTCCGTTCCTTAGAACAAGCGAATTTTTGTGGCAAGAAGGTCACACTGTTTATCCAAATCACGAAGGCGCAGAAAAAGATGCGCTAACAATGCTTGGTGTTTATGAAAAACTTGGAAAAGATTGCCTTGCAATTCCTTTTTTCACCGGAAAGAAAACCGAAAGTGAAAAGTTCCCAGGCGCGGAAAACACTTATACAATCGAAGCAATGATGCACGACGGAAAGAGCTTGCAAAGCGGAACAACCCACGATTTAGGGCAAAAATTTGCAAAGGCATTTAACATAAAATTCCTTAATAAAAACGGGGAACTTGAATATGGCTATTCAACCTCTTGGGGCGTTTCAACCCGCTTAATTGGTGCAATTATTATGGTTCATGGAGATAACCGCGGACTTGTTTTGCCACCACGCGTTGCTCCAATTCAAACAATCATAATTCCAATTGGTCAAAATAACGAAAATGTTGCAAAAACCGCTCAAAACCTTGAAGAAGAACTCTTGAAACTTGGCATTAGAGTTGAAACCGACAAAACCGAAAACTCGCCAGGCTGGAAATTCAATCAATGGGAAATGAAAGGTGTTCCTGTTCGCGTTGAAATTGGCCCACGCGACCTTGAAAACGGGGTTGTTACCCTTGTTCGTCGCGACACTCTTGAAAAAGTTACATGCAAAGTTGGCGACGCGGCAAAAGAAATTGTTAAACTTCTTGACGAAATCCACGTCGCAATGTTTGAAAAAGCGCTTAACTACCGCAACCAGCGAATTGAAAATGCGGAAAGTTTGGAAGAAATTTTGAAAGTTGTTGACGGCAAAAAATTTGCGCGCGTTAACATTTGCGACCATGAAGATTGCTGTTTAAAAGTTAAGGCGGAAACTGGCGCAACATCAAGAATGATTGAAAACGAAAACCTTGAAAAAGGCCATAAATGCGCGCTTTGCGGCAAAGAAGCAACAAGAACAGTTCTTTTTGCCAGAAGTTATTGATAAAAAATTTGATAAATATATAAAAAACGCTTGCAAAAGTGTTTTTTTTATGATACTATTGTAAAGCAAAAGGACTTTACATTATGGTTGAAATTGAAAAAACAGTGTATTTTGGAAATTTGCTTGAACTATATGGAAATCTCCTTAGCGTTGTTCAAAAGCGAATTATGCAAGATTATTATGAGAATGATTTAACACTTAGTGAAATTGCGCAAAACAACAAAATTTCAAGGCAAGCAGTTTATGACGCGGTTGTTAAGGCGCAGGCAAAACTTTCGCAATTTGAGGAAAAAGTTGGGGCATACAAAGAAATTTCAAGATTAAAAGGAATGATCAATGGCGATATTTGAGAGTTTAAGCGAAAAACTTAACCACGCGTTCAGCAAGATTTTGAACCGTGGGAAATTGACGTCGCTTGAAGTTAAAGATGCGATGAGAGATGTTAAAATGGCGCTTTTGGAAGCCGATGTTAACTATCTTGTTGTTAAAAAATTTGTTGCTGATGTTTCGGAAAAAGCGCTTGGAGATGAAGTTTTGAAAAGTTTAACTCCTGCGCAACAAGTAATCAAAATTGTTCGTGACGAACTTATTAACCTTATGGGAAGCACGAACCAAAAACTTGAAATAAGCCCCAAACCTCCAACTGTTATTATGATGTGCGGGCTTCAAGGCGCGGGAAAAACAACGATGTGCGCAAAACTTGCAGCATATCTTAAAAAAAGCGGGAAAAAGCCTCTTCTTGTTGCTTGCGACATATATCGTCCTGCGGCAATAAGTCAACTTCAAGTTGTTGGGAAGCAAGCGGGCGCTCAAGTTTTTGAAAAGGGAACTCAAAATCCAGTTAAAACCGCAAAAGAGGGTGTTGAGTTTGCAAAAAAACAAGGTTATGATGTTGTTATAATCGACACGGCGGGGCGTTTGCATATTGATGATGCCCTTATGAAAGAACTTGAAGAAATTAAGAAAGAAGTTTCGCCAACCGAAATTTTGTTAACAGTTGACGCAATGATTGGGCAAGATGCTGTTACAACGGCGGAAGAGTTTAACAACAGGCTTGACATAACCGGTGTTATTTTAACAAAGTTGGACGGGGATACCCGCGGCGGGGCGGCGCTTTCAATTAAGGCAATAACCGGGAAACCAATTAAGTTTTCGGGTGTTGGCGAGAAAATTGGCGATTTGGAACCTTTCCATCCAGACCGAATTGCGGGAAGAATTCTTGGAATGGGCGATGTTTTAACTCTTATTGAAAGGGCAGAAACCGCAATTTCCGAAGAGCAAGCAAAAGAACTTGAAAAGAAGTTCCGTCAAAACAAATTCGATTTTGAAGACTATTTGGTTCAAATGGAAAACCTTAAAAAAATGGGCAATCTTAAAGACCTTTTAGGAATGATTCCGGGGCTTGGGTCGAAGCTTAAAGGAGTTAACATCGACGAAAAGCAACTTCTTAAACAAAAAGCGATAATTCAATCGATGACGCCTTATGAAAGACGCAATCCAGAAGTTATTAAGGCTAGTCAAAGAAAGAGAATTGCGGCGGGAAGCGGAACAGGAATTCAAGATGTTAACCAACTTTTGAAACAACTTGAACAAAGCAAAGAAATGATGAAACAACTTAAAAATAAAAAAGGATTTGGAATTTGATATTAACATTCGAAAGAATTTAATATATAAGAAAAAAATAGGAGGAAAATATGGCAGTTAAAATTCGTTTAACAAGATTGGGAGATAAGAAATCACCTTTCTATCGTGTTATTGTTGCGGACTCTCGTTCACCACGTGACGGACGTTTTATCGACATTCTTGGAACATACAATCCACTTGTTGATCCTGCTGAAATCAAAATTGATGCTGAAAAAGCAAAAAAATGGATTTCAAACGGCGCAAAACCAACAGACACAGCAAAAGCATTGCTTGTTAAATCTGGCGTAATTGAAAAATAATTAGTCGCGAAAAGGAGACGAACAAAATGAAAGACATTGTTGAATATATTGTCAAAGCTCTTTGCGACTATCCAGACGAAGTTGAAATTGAAACCGAAAGCGGCCGCGGGGCAGAAGTTATTAAAATTTCTGTTGCTGCTTCCGACATGGGAAAAGTTATTGGCAGAAATGGAAAAATTGCAACAAGCATTCGAACAATTGTTAAATCGCTTTCAAACAGGCAACACAAAAAATTTATTGTTAAAATTGAAGAGAAAGCATGATTGAAATTGGAAAAATTGTTAAGCCTCAGGGAATTAAAGGAGAAGTTAAGATAATTTCGGAGCGCGAACCTCAAACCTATCAAAATCTTTCAACAGTTATTGTTGACGGAAAGAATTTCGAGGTTGAAACTCTTTCGTGCCGAGATGCTCTTTATGTTAAGCTTAAAGGCATCTCAACAAGAAATGACGCCGAACTTCTTAGGGGAAAAACTTGTTATGCGCGCGAAGAAGAACTTGAAAATCTTAAGGAAAATGAGTTCTATTTCAACGACCTTATTGGTTCAAAAGTTGTTTCCGAAGACGGAAACGAGATTGGAAAAATTGAGGATATCGAGCAGTATGGCGCGGCAGATGTTATTATAATTCGCGAGCGAAATTTGCTTTTTTCCGTTCCGTTTTTAAATTCAATTTTTAAAGAAGTTGAAAGAGGGAAGGTTGTTGTTTGTTTGGAAGAATACGACAATCTTAAAATTAACTATTAAAAAAAATAAAGTGGCAAAAAATTGCCGCTTTTTTTGTTTAAAATAATTGCGCGGAAAATTTTTATGTGTTAGAATAAAATTTGATTGAACAAAAGAAGGGAAAAAATGAGTTTTTGTAAGTTTTCGTCGCAAAGCATAATCAATAACAAAACCGAAGTTGATAACATTTTTATCAGCGAATTTTTGCCATATGCGCCAGACAACGCCGTTAAGGTCTATTTATACGGCCTTTTTAAGTGTTCAAGCCCTTCTTCAAGCGATAATTCGCTTGAAAGATTTTCAAAAGTTTTGAAGATTGATGAAGATGAAATCATGGAAATTTTTGAGTTTTGGCAAAACGAAGGGCTTGTTCAAATTTTAAGTGACGACCCAGTTGAAATTCGCTATATGCCTCTTAAAAATGTTCTAACAAACACGAAAAAATATAACGTTGATAAATATGGAAATTTCGCGCAAAAAGCGCAAGAAATTATTGAAGGACGAATGATTTCGCCAAGCGAATTTGGTGTTTATTTCGACACAATTGAAACCTTCCACATCGAGCCAGAAGCGCTTCTTATGATAATGAAATATTGCGTTAACACTAAAGGCGAAAATGTTGGCTATCCATACATTATTACGGTTGCAAAAAACTGGGCATACGACGGAATTAACACAGTTGCCGAAGTTGAAAACAGACTTATTTCCTATCAAAACATAAGCGAAGATTTGAAACAAGTTATGAAAGACATTGGAACTCGAAAGATTCCAACAATTGAAGAAAAAGAACTCTTTCTTAAATGGACGGAAGAGCTTGGATTTGAACTTGGCTCAATTCGCCAAGCAATTAAACTTAATAAAAAACCAACAGTTAAATTTTCGTTTGTTAAGCTTGACGAAATTTTAATGTCTTATTATGAGATGAAAATTTTCTCAATTCCAGAAATTGAAGAATATGAAAAGAACAAAACTTTGATGTTCGCCCTTGCAAAAAAAGTTGCAAAGGAACTTGGCTTATATTATGAGAACTACGATAAAATTGTTGAAACATATATTTCAAAATGGGTTCAAATGGGGTTTGACGAAAGCGCAGTTTTGAAAATTGCATCATACTGTTTCTCTTGCTCGATTCGTCAATTTCAAGGAATGGACAGAGTTATGCAAAAGTTCTATAAACTTGGGCTTTTAACTGTTTCAAGCCTTCAAAACTATTTTGCAGGAATTCTTTCGCAAGATGAAGAAATTAAGGAAATTCTTTCGCTTTGCGGCGCGGAAAGGCAGGTTAATTCGTTCGATCGCGATTTCTATCGAAACTGGAAAGAAAACTGGAAATTCCCAGTTGAAGTTATTAAGGAGGCGGCTTCCCATGCAGCGGGCAAGGCGCAACCAATGAAATATATCAACGGAGTTTTGGCAAACTGGAACGAGCAAGGCGTTAAAACTCTTGAAAAAGCAAAAGAACAAGGTCAATTTTTCGTTAAAGAAAAATCAATCGAAAAACCAAAAGCAAGAGCATACTCAAAAGAGCAGTTAGATGCGCTTTTCGACAGCCTTGAAGAAATTGAAGTTTAGGGAAAGAATATGAATAAAATTTGCAAGCAAGTTGAAAATGTTTTAAGAGAGCGAAGAGAGTTTGCTCTTTCTTCTTGTAATAATAATCTTGCAAAAGCAAGAAAAAACAGCGAATTTTGCGAAATTGAAAAAGAAGAAGCCGAGGCAAAAATCAAGCTTGCAACCTTCCTTGCCGACGAAAACGAAAAAGAAGCGGAAAAAGCAAAGAAAAAACTCCTTGAAATTTCAAAGAGAAAGGAAGCGGTTTTAAAAAAACTTGGATTAAGCGAAAAAGACCTTATTCCTTCGTTCACATGCAAACTTTGCAACGACACGGGAAAAGATAATTGTAAATGTAAAAAAGAAATTAAAACAAAACTTTTAATTGAAAACTCGGGAATTGCAAATCGTTTAAACGAAAAATTTGAAACTGCAAAATCTGTTTCGAAAGAGTTTGATTTGGCGGCAAATTTCCTTAAACAGTGGTGCGAAAAATTCCCAAATGTAACCAAAAAAACTGTTTTTCTTTCGGGGCAAACAGGAATTGGAAAAACATTTTTGGCTGCGTGCGTTGTTAATGCTTTAATTGAAAAAGGGGTTTACGCATATTTCACAACGGCGTTTAATTTGAACAACATTTTCATTGCATATTTCAAAGCAAAAGACGAGGAAAAAGACGAAATTCTTCAGCCGCTTTTGGAAAGTGATGTTCTTATTATTGACGACCTTGGAACAGAGCCAATTTTAAATAACATAACTTTAAACTACTTATATCTTGTTTTAAATGAAAGAATGATTGCTGGAAAATCGACAATAATAAATTCAAATTTAGATTCGGAAGAACTTTTGAACCGATATGGCGAACGAATTTTTTCAAGAATTTTATGTAAACGCGACGGAGTTGCTGTTAAACTTTCGGGCGAGGATTTAAGACTTAAAAAAGAAAAGGGGGAAAAGAAAAATGTTTGATGTTTTAATTGTTGGAGGCGGGCCAGCGGCTTTAACAGCGGCAATCTATTCAAGAAGAGCGGGAAAAAGCGTCCTTGTTGTTGAACGCATGGTTCCTGGCGGGCAAATTGCCTTAACAAACACTGTTGAAAACTATCCGGGAATTAAGAAAACAGACGGAATGACCCTTGCAACAATGATGTTTGAACATGCGCAGTCGCTTGGAACTCAGTTTGTTTTTAGCGATGTTTTGGAATTTTCTCTTGAGGGAAAAGTTAAGAAAATTCGAACCCATGAAGGAACATTTGAAGGGAAAGTTATCATATTATGTTTAGGAGCTTCGGCAAAACAACTTAACCTTGAAAACGAGAAAAAGTTTTTGGGAAGGGGCGTTAGTTATTGTGCAACTTGCGACGGAAACTTCTTTAAGGATAAGGTTGTTGCAATTGTTGGAGGAGGAAACACATCGCTTGAAGATTCAATCTACCTTTCCAACCTTGCAAAAAAAGTGTATTTAATTCATCGCCGCGACGAGTTTAAAGGCGACAGAATTTTAGTTGAACAACTTCAAGCCGAAACTTCAAAGCCAAACAGCAAAATTAAAGTTCTTTATAACAGCCATGTTACGAAAATTTCAGGGACGGACAAACTTGAATCAATAACAATTGAAAATTGCGCAACAAAGCAAAGCGAAGAACTTGCGCTTGATGGTCTTTTCATCGCAATTGGAAGGAAGCCAGACACCGAACTTCTTGAAGGTGTTGAACTTGATAAAAATGGCTATATCATAACGAATGAAAAAATGGAAACAAACATTCCAGGAGTTTATGCGGCGGGAGATGTTCGTCAAAAACAACTTCGACAAATCATAACCGCATGCAGCGACGGCGCAATTGCCTCTGTTAACACAAATGAGTATATATCGAGGAATTTTTAGGAGCGTATTTTGCTTAAAAAATACTTTGGCACAGACGGAATCAGAGGGAAGTTTGGGAAAGAAATAACTCCAAAACTTGCCTATGAAATTGGGAGAGCAGCAGCCCAGGCTTTCAATCGTGAAAATGCTGAAAATGTTATTGTTGTTGGAAAAGACAATCGTCTTTCCTCGGCGTCGCTTGAAAGCGCGCTTGTTTCAGGAATAACTGCAATGGGAACAAATGTCATTTTGCTTGGCGTTGTTCCAACCGCGGTTGTTCCTTTTTCAATTCCTTTTCATAAAGCGTGCGGCGCGATTATGATTACTGCATCCCACAACCCTTCAACCGACAACGGCTTTAAATTTTTTAATGGAAATGGTTTTCGAATTTCAACAGAGCAGGAAAATCGAATTGAGAATCTGCTTGCGCATAAAACACGAAAAATTAAGCCTTATAATAAACTTGGCAATATCATAACAAAAAGAGAAAGTGTTGAAAATTACATAAAAACAGTTCGCCACGAACTTAAAAATGGCGCGGAAAACATTAAAGTTTGCATCGATTGCGCAAACGGGGCGTGCAGTGAAATTGCAAAGGAAATTTTTTCGGGGTGCAGTTGCCAATTTATTTCTTCAAAGCCAAACGGAACAAATATTAACGATTCATGCGGCGCAATTCACTTGGAAAATTTGAAAAATAAACTTAAAAGCGGCAACTTTGACCTTGGATTTGCGTTCGACGGCGATGCCGACCGAGTTCGCGTTGTTTTGGGAAATGGGAACGAACTTAGAGGCGAAGAAATTATCTATCTTCTTGCAAAATATAATAATTTCAAAAGCATAGTTACAACAAAAATGAGCAACATTGCGCTTTCAATTCAACTTGAAAAAGAAAATATTGCGTGCAACACTGTTGGAATTGGTGAAAATGAAGTTATTTGCGGGCTTCTTGAAACCAAAAGTTTGTTTGGAGGGGAAAACAACGGACATTATCTTTTCCTTGAAAAAGGTGAGAGCAGCGACGGGCTTATTTCTTGCGCCCAACTTATGTCAATTTTTGCTTTAACAAAAAATTTCAATGTTCCTTTCAAACTCTTTCCTCATTTTGAAAGTGCTGTTCGTGTTAAAAATAAGAACGAAGTTATGGAAAGCAAAAACCTCGAAAACAAAATTGAACTTTGCGAAAGTTTGCTTGGAGAAAACGGAAGAATTCTTGTTAGGGCAAGCGGAACGGAAAGCGTTGTTCGAATTCTTGTTGAAGGTGAAGACGAGAAATTGATTAATGAAATTGGCAAAACCCTTGAGAAAGAAATTTTGTCTTTATAAATAAAAACACAATATAAAAGGGTGCTATGCTTGCATAACACCCTATATTTTGTGTATTACCTAAATATATTCTTTGTTTAATGCTTTATTTGCAAAGGCTAAACTTGTTTCGCTTAAACCTTTTGGATTGTTGAGCGAAATCCACATTGGTTCGTAGTAGTTTTCGCTGGATTGTTTTTCAAGCTCTTCGCCGCCAAGATGTGGAGTTCCGTTTTTAATTGCGCAAGCAAAGTAGTGTTCTTGTCTTTCGCTATCGTCGGTCTTTCCAAGATAGCCAAGAATTTCAATGTCAACATTCATTTCTTCTTTAAGTTCGCGCGTTACATTTTGTTCCAAAGTTTCGCCGTTTTCTTGGCCTCCGCCCGGAATTGCGTTGTATTCCTTCATAACTCCGTTTCTAAGAACTCTTCGAAACATTGTTAAAATTTTTCCGTTTTCAATTATGATTGCTCTTGAACTTACTCTCATGTTTCCTCCCTTGTTTTAATTATGGTAGCATTCCTTTAATTTGCTGTCAAGTTTTTGCAAAATGAAAATATATATAGAGTATGAAAAACATTTTCTCGCGGTTTAAATTTATTGTTATTGAAAAGAAAGCAATTGTTATGCTTCTTGTTTTAGCAATTGTTCTTTGTTGTTTTGCTTTCTTGCCAAGTGCTTTTGCTTCTTCGCCAAACAAAAAACTTAGGATTGTTGTTGACGCGGGGCATGGCGGAATTGATGGAGGTTGCGAAGGAAATTTGGAAGGAAGCAACGAGCGTGAACTTAATTTAAAGTATGCAAAAACTCTTAAATCCTATTTGGAAAGTTATGGAATTGATGTTGTTATGACAAGAAACACAACCGACGGGTTATATAGCGCGCTTGCATCCAACAAGAAAAAGGACGATATGAAAAAGCGCAAGGAAATTATTGAAAAAGCCAATGCCGATTTAATTGTTAGCATACATATGAACGCATTTCCGCAAAAAAGTGTTAGAGGAGCGCAAGTTTACTATAACCCAGAAAGCGAGATTTCAAAGAGTTTGGCAACGGCAATTCAAAACAGTTTCAAAAAAGATTTGCCAAATGCAAAAAGTGTTCCAGCCGTTGGGGATTACTATATTTTAAATTGCACTTCAACGCCTGCCGTGATTGTTGAATGCGGCTTTTTAAGCAATTTCGAGGAGGAAAAGTTGCTTCTTTCAGAAGATTATAAGGAAAAGGTTTGCTATTCAATTCTTTGCGGAATTATTAAATATTTGGAATGATTAGAAATTGTTTTTGGTTGTTGTTTTGAAATCTGTTCAAAAAAAGGGAACAATGTTGAGAATAAAAAGCTCAATGCTTTTGTAAGTTTCAAAAATTATGGTTTAAATTTGCTTTATTTTTTTAATAAAGAGTGGTAGAATTATTGCTGCTTAAAAAAGGAGAGCAGGTTATGGGAAAATGCGGATGCTGCTGCAGCGGCGAACACGAAAGAGTTAGAGATACGCGAGATAATCGCTTCACGAAAGACACAACAGTTGGAGAAGTTTTGCAAACAAAGCCAGAACTTAAAAATGTTTTGGAAGGTTTTGGACTCCATTGTTTTGGCTGCCCAATGAGCCAAATGGAAACATTGGAAGAAGCATGCCAAGTTCACGACATTGAGCTTGATTTTATGCTTAAAAAATTAAATGACGAAAACGCTTGATTTTAACCTTTTTTTAGGTTAAAATTGTTTTTGTTTGGAAAGGTGTCAGAGTGGTCGAATGTGCCGGTCTCGAAAACCGGTGAGGTGAAAGCCTCCGCGGGTTCAAATCCCGCCCTTTCCGCCAAAATTGAAAAACTAATGTTCATTCAAAGGAGAGAAATATATGGAAAGAAAAAAGTTTAATCGCGGAACTATGGTTGGCGGGCTTGTTAGAATTGCAATTGCTGCGGTTGCAATAATTATTGCAGTTATTGTTTTAGTTACCGCTGCACGTTCGCAGGCCCCAGATGACAACCTTGGGAACATTTTTATGTATATAATTGGCGGCATCATGGTTGTTGCGGCAATTGGCTTTATTGCAAGCGGAATAAAAATGGTTATTGACGGAAGAAAATCGTTTATTGTTTCGCGCAAAGGACATGCAGAAAGTGGCAAAATAATTGATTTAACAGAAACTGAAGTGACCGAAAGAAACAATGGAACAGTTTCGAACTACACAATTTATAACTTGAAGTTTGAATACACAGACGATTTTGGAAAGTTGTGCGAAAGCGAGGAGCAAATTAGCCAAGTTGTTTACATTAAATTGCAAACAAAAAATCTTGTTCCAATTCTTGTTTACGGCGAGCGTGCAATTTTTGACAGAAAGCGTTTTGAAGAGGAAAACAATAGCCCTCTTAACTAAAAAGTTTTGTAACATCTATAAAAAATAAAACTCACAAGAAAAATATAATTCTTGTGGGTTTTTATTTAGTTCATTGCTAAAACGAAATGTTTGCGTGGGGCAATTTGAATTTGCAAATCTTTTTGTTTTTTGTTTGAAATATACTTCATTAATTCTTTTGATGTTTCAAACAAAAGCGCGGTTAAGTTTTTGCCGTCGCTTGTTAAATATATTTTCCCAACGGGGGAATTGTAGGTTTTATAAAACATAGATTTTTCCTTTGATTTCAAAAAAAGTTTAGCATAGAACTAAACTTTTTGAAACAAATTTTGTTTTGATAAAATTAATTAATTTTAACTTTAAATTCAACTTTAACAGAACTTCCGGCTGCAATATTTGGGAGGGAAAAGCCGTCGGTTGGATTATAACTTGCTTCTTGGGCTCCGTCAATCTTGACGCTTCCTTCAACAAAAGTTACTTCCGAAGGAAGCGGGTCGGAGAAGAAAACATCGGTGTTTTCAAGGGTTCCGTCGTTTGTTATTGAAAATGAATAGGTCATTTCGTTTCCAGAAACAACGGCGGAAGGGGTGCATTCTTTTAAGATATAAACTTCGTTTTCCAAAATCGTTATTTCCTTTTCATTTGAGGTTAAACTAAATTCTTGGTTGTCTTGCGTAAATGTTATTTGAGATTGCGTTTTAACTTTGGTTTCTTCGGGATATTGAGAAATTTCAATTTCATAACTAATGTCTGTGAACGCGCCAAAACCGCCGATGACAGCGGTTGAAACAAAGCCAGACGTGGGATCGAAATCGGCATGTGGCTCGTCGCCAATTGTAACTGTTCCAGGAACAAAAGTTGCGCTTTTTCCAAGGGTTTCTTTAAATGTGAAATTGGTTATGTTGGCGTTTGTGTTGTTAGTTATTTGTGTTGTTAATTTAACTTTTTCCTTTGGAAGAGCCCAGTCTTTTGCTGGCGTTTTAACAAGGGAAATGTCTTCATCAATTTTGTTTGTTAAACATGAGTTACTTGATGTTGTTACTTCAACTTTATTTCCGTCGGGATTTTGAATTTTTGATGTTAATTGTGCTTTATTAATAATTCCCATAGATTTTCTCCTAACTCAGTTTATTCAAAGGAAATATAAAAAGTTTTTATTTATGAATTTCACACTTTTTGTTTAAAAAATTTTTTGCGGTGATATAATATTCTAATAACGTCTTGATAAGGAGGGATTTTTATGAAACAAAGTGAAA